>JAZKEA010000400.1:0-4192 GCA_040387315.1 Armatimonadota bacterium
CGGCGACCCGCGGATTGGGCACCTCGCTCTCGTCCATGTCCGTGTCGCCGGGCTTAACATCGTCGTGCGGGATGCGATGCGTTCCCGGACAGACGACGGTCGCGCCGTTCTCCACGGTCATGTCATCGAGGCAGAGCATGCAGGTGATCAAATCCGGGCTGGTATGCTGCAGATACGGCAGGTCGCGATGCCAGGCGAACGGGGCCTGATTTCCCGGCATTTTGCAGATGCACTTGTAGTTGTGGAAGGTGAACTCGGGAGTGGCGAAAAGCGTCTCCAAAATGTCGAGGACGCGGGGGTGGATGATCAGGTTTTTGAAGACCGGATCAAACAGCGGCAGTTCCATGACATTGCTGATGGCATCGCTCTCGACTTGGCCCGTCCGCTGATGGCGGGTCCGGCTCCGTTCGGTGGCGATGTTCCGGCGCAGCGAGGCGGGAAGCGTGTCGTCCGTGAACCCCCGCTCATTGCGATCCATTGCCTCCCGCAGCTGCCCGACAGTCTCCAGATCCAGGGCATTTTCCACGACCAGATAGCCGTTCTCCTCGTAGTCCTGCCGCCACTTTCGGGCTTCCTCACTTCCTGCGCTTGATGGAATCAATTGAGTTGTCCTTTCTCGATTTTATTCAGACGCAGCCGTCTGCCGTTTCATTTCCCAGCTTGTTCCCGCAAGGTGCACCAGGAGCGCGAGTGCGGTCAGCGCCACGGCGGCAATGCAGACACCGTGCCAGCGAAACTCGGACCAGGCGGCGGCCCCGATCAGGGAGCCGCCCGCGCCGCCCGCGAACCGTGTCACCATATACAGCGAGTTCAAGCGGCTGCGCGCCTCGGGAACGAGCGAGATCACCTTTGCCTGCGCCGCCACCTGCACCGACTGTACCCCAAGGTCCATGAGCAACACGCCGACGATGAGAGCGGGGATCGTCACCCAGACGCCCATCAGGACGAAGGCGGCGAGGCTGGAGAGCAGTGCGAGAGTCACCGTGAACGCGGTGCCTTTTCGGTCCGCCAGCCTGCCTGCCAGGGGCGCGCCGAGCGCGCCGATGAGGCCGACGATGCCGAACAGACCTGCCTCTGTCGCCCCGCGGTGAAACCGGGAGATCATGAGGAACGAGAGCGTGGTCCAGAAGGCCGTGAAGCCGCCAAACGAGAGGGCGCTGACAATCGATGCGGACCAGAGCCTCGGCTGGGTCCGCAGGAGATGCCAGAGCGAGCCCATTAACACACCATAGCGGATCCGGAGGACCGGGGGACGGTGTGGCAGGCCGACACGCAGCAGAAACAGCATCGTCAGCATGATCACGGCGGCGAGAGCGTACATCGCCCGCCAGCCCAGGTGATCGCTGACAATCCCGGCCACGGTCCGTGCCAGCAGGACCCCGCCGAGCAGGCCGCCCATCAGGATACCAACCGTATGACCGCGCTTTTCTATTGGAGTCATATCGACCGCAAGCGGGATCAGAATCTGCGAGCCCATCGCGGTCATTCCGACGAGAAGCTGCAAAAGAACGAGGACCGGCAGTGTGGGCGCGAGTGCGGTTCCCACCAGCAGCACGACGCAGGCGGAGACCAGGAGCAGAACCAGGCGGCGGCGCTCCACCAGATCGGCAAGCGGCAGAAAGAACAGAAGCCCGATACCGTAACCGGTCTGAGCGGCAACCGCCACCCATCCCGCTTCGGTCGGGGGGGCGTTGAAGTAGGCGGCGAAATCCCCGAGAAGCGGCTGGTTATAATAGATGTTCGCCGCCGATGCCCCGCAGGCCGCTGCCATCAGCCACAGGGTACGCTCCGAGGCCTCCGCATCGGTCATCGGGCGACAGACTCAACGGATTCGGGAGCCGCCGTGCGGCGAAGGTCCTTGATGCTCGGCAGAAACACGGTCAGCAGACCCAGCAGCGGCAGATACGAGCAGACGCTGTAGACATAGTCGATCCCCTTTCGGTCCGCGAGCGTGCCCAGGAGGGCGGCGGCGATACCCGCCATCCCAAAAGCAAACCCGAAGAACAGCCCGGCGATCATCCCGACCTTGCCGGGAACCAGTTCCTGCGCGAGCACGACGATCGCCGGAAACGCCGATGCCATTGTGATCCCAATGAGAATCGTCAGGGCAGCCGTCACCGGTAGGCTGGCGTAGGGAAGCGCGAGGGTGAACGGCAGTATCCCGAGAATGGAGAACCAGATCACGTTTTTTGAGCCGAAACGGTCCCCTATCGGTCCCCCCGCGACCGTCCCCAGCGCCATTCCGCCGAGAAACAGAAAGAGTAGAAGCTGTGAATCGCGGACCGAGACGCCGAATTTATGGATCAGGTAGAACGTGTAGTAGTTTGTCAAGCTTGCCATGTAGATATACTTGGTGAAGACCAGCAGAGCGAGAACGACAAGCGCGGTAACAACGGTCTTCCGGGGAAGCGGGACGGTCCGGGTGCCGACCGGGCGGTTTAGAGAGGCGGCGCGGCGGCGGCTGTACCAGTTCCCGACCTGCCAGAGGATGATCATGCCCATGAGCGCGAAGACGGAGAAGCCCGCGAGGCTCCCCTGCCCGCGAGGCAGCACGATAAAGGCCGCGAGCAGAGGGCCAATCGACGAACCCACATTCCCTCCCACCTGAAAGACCGACTGCGCGAGGCCATGGCGTCCCCCGGAGGCGAGCCGCGCCATACGGGACGATTCCGGATGAAAGACCGCCGATCCCAGTCCGATACAGGCCGCGGCGACCAGCAGCGCCCCGTACTGCGTCGCCGCCGACAGCAGGACCAGTCCGATAAGGGTGAAACCCATGCCGATGGAGGTCGAATACGGAAGCGGACGCCGGTCGGTCAGCATCCCGATTATGGGCTGGAGAACGGATGCCGTAATCTGGAATGTCAGTGTCAGCAGGCCGATCTGCGAAAAATTCAGGTGATACTCGCGCTGAAGGATCGGGTAAATCGCCGGAAAAAGCGACTGCATCATGTCGTTGAGCAGATGGCAGAAGCTCAAGGCCAATATGATGGAATAGGCGGTGCCCTCGGCTGCCGCCCGCTCCGTCTTGGGCAGGGTCTCGGTCATAAAAATCTCCACGGAACGCTTTGCCGCCCTCTTCCGGGGACGGGCCCGCGTTCCATGGTACACGATTTCCTGTGGACCAACGTGTGAGACGGCTGAAAAACAGCGCTTCTCTAGCCTGAGATCTGCTGGTAGCTTACAAAGGCGATCCGGGTGCTGTCGGGGGACCAGCATGGCACATTGATTGTCCCCTGTCCCCCGAAAAGGCGGGCGAGGACCGTAAACTCTTTTGTGGCGAGGGCCATCAGGCGAAGGGTAACGTCCTTGTTCGCGGGATGGCCCTTGACGTCGTTTTCGTAGGAGAGGAGCAGGAGAAAGCGTCCGTTGGGCGACGGGTGAGCGAACCAGTTGTTGTACTCGTCGTCGGTCACCTGCTCCAGATTGCTGCCGTCCGCTTCCATGCGCCAGATCTGCATGCGCCCGGTGCGGTCGGAATTGAAGTAAATGTACTTCCCATCGGGCGAATATTCCGGGCCGTCATCCAGGCCATCGGTGATCGTCAGCCGGGTCTCGGGCCCACTGCCATCCGCGGGAATGGTGAAAATGCCGTACTTGCCGTCGCGCTGTCCGCAGAAGGTCAGGGTTTTGCCATCGGGGGACCAGCCATGCCAGTAGGACGGTCCCGTGGACGTGATCTGGGTCGGCGTACCGCCGCCTACCGGAAGCGTATAGATCAGGGACTTTTTACCCTCCTGGGACTGGTCACTGATCACGAGTTGGGTACCGTCGGGCGACACGCCGTGATCGTTGTTGCAGCGGATCGCGAAACCGGTGTCGATAGTCTCCATCACGCCGCCCGCAGCATCGATGCGCTGAAGCCGCCCACCGCTGTTGACAATCAGCGTTTTGCCGTCCGTCAGCCAGTTGGGCGCTTCAAAGTGGATGGGCGCGACATAGGTGACCCGCCGATCCGTGGAGGCGATTACCTGCGTCTCCAGAGTGCTGTAGAGGACCGTGGTCTCCGGCGACGGCAGATTCGTCAGAAGCGCTATATTGGAGAAGACGGCGGTTTCTTTCGCGTCGTTGTTGTGGGCGCAGACCCCGATTCCGACGTAAAACGGACCTTCGAAGTCGATCCGCGCCGCCGCGCCCGTGAAGGCCATATCTCCGTCATTGGAGCCGACATAAAGAAGGGCGTACTTCCCCC
>JAZKEA010000401.1:0-8395 GCA_040387315.1 Armatimonadota bacterium
GTGGCCCTCGCTTGTAACTCCCCCTCTCCTTCCGAGGGGAGGGGGTTAAGCCGCCTCAGCGGCGGGGGGGGAGGGGTGAACCAAGGAGGGGTACCCTAAACCGCGGGCGGCAGGGGCCAGCTGCGGAGCATCGTGGCGGACAGCGCCTCTTTGACCGATGCTGACGGTTTCGCGGGCGATAACGGCTGCAGTGTCACGGCGATATTCACGGTTCCGGACGCGGGAACGGTCACGGAGGCGACGAGGAGGCGAGCGCCGGGGTTGGGCGCATCGTAGTCGTTCGGGGGTGGATCGGCGGGCAGGATATTCCACTTCGCCCCCGCCGTGGGCGGCAGAGACACACGCAGCTGTTCGCCGGACTGCCGCAGGGTTGCCACCAGGCCGTCGTCGGAAACCGTGACATCGGCGCGTGTGAGCATCGCCCAGCGGACGGTGTCTCCCGGTTTCAGTCCCTCGATCTCATCGCGGATCAGGGTGTGGCTGTTGGGACGGAAGACAAAGCCGCGCGTCACGCGGCTTGCCTGTGTTTTGAATACCGGCGACAGGTCCACGATTGCGCCCGTGTCCCCCTTGTCAGAGAAATGGCTGATAGTGGCGAGACCGTCGGCGCGGTGCAGCTCACCGTTGATCGTGAGGGTGCTGTGGCTGAACGGTCCCAGACGATATATCTTCCACCGGTCGGAGGTCTGTGCCCCGGCCCACAGGTTGATGCCCTTGGATTCCAGGGAGAGGTAATCCTGCATCCCCAGATCACAGCCCCAGCGCACCCCGTTCGCCTCGAAGATAAACGATCCGGCATCCATGTGCCCGTGACTGAGCGACGCGCCGCCCGCCTTGAGCGCCAGATACATCGCCTTCGGGTCATCCCACGCGCTCCGAAACGCGGCAAGCTGATTGGGGCCGCGTCCGAACCAGCTGCGGGGAAGCGGTGCCGCCGACTTCGAGGCGGCAGCCGTGGGCCACCAGATAGCGGCGAGCGGCATCAGGCGGTTGGCTTCGCTCATGGGCTGCGGCGGCTGTGTGGAGGCCACGTATTTCTCCAGCATCACCGTCTCGTAGCGCAGGAGATCGGGCGCTTTCAGCGTATGCGCGTACCACCACATCGCGGGCTCTATACCGGGCCGTTCGACATTATCCGAGAAGTTAAAGAACATTCCGGTGGGACCGAGCTGCTGGTTCATGGCGTTGGCGCTGTTCATCAGGCCGGGACTTTTGCTGAGTCCCCAATCCGTGCCGAGCGCGGTCTGGAGCGCATCAAGGAGGACAACCTGAAACGTCGTCCCGTAACCCCAGTACATTGCGCCCTCGGGATAGACGCCGTCGGGGGCATACGGTCGGAGGCCATTCTGGTTGTTCGCCCGCGCTTTCTCCAGGATCTGCCGGGCGAGAGCGGGTTCACGGTCCGCGACAGCGAGCGCGCCCGCCGCGAGGCCGCCGAGACAGACCGAGTTCCAGTTGTTGGTCGCCTTCGCGCCGGCATCGTTGGCAAGACCGGGTTTCAGTCCCTTCTCCACAATCGCGGTGACGATCCCCTGGCGCGATGGCTCGTCCAGCTGGTCGTACAGCCAGTCATAGCCGATAGCGAGAGCCAGGGTCATTTCACCGACATCCAGGAAGTGACTCGGATTCCAGTCCGCGAAGGCGGCGACCGCCTGCATCTCGTCGTTGGCGCGTCGGGCGAGAGCGGAATCCCCGGTCAGGTGGTAATTCATTCCGAGCAGCAGAACCCGGCGAAGCACGACGCGGGACACATGCAGCAGCCGCTTTCCGTCTTTCTTGTAGATCATCGGGGGCACGGTCAGGATTGCCCGCGCCTCCATCTCGCCACGTTTGAGGAAGCGGTCCAGAAGCGGGTCCGTAGCTCGCCGCGCTTTTATGTCGGCCCACGTCCGGGACGAGGCGTGAAGGCGAGGATGCCCCGGCTTCAGCGTCGCCAGTGGGTCGCCAGAGGTGGCGGGCACAGGCAGGGCAGCGGGGGTATTTTCCTGCGGCAGGGTGGTCATCGCGATACCGGCGGTCGTTACGGCTCCGCGCTGAAGCAGTTTTCGACGGCTTATTTTGGACTGGTTCATTGCATCATCTCTGATAGGGTTATGGAACGATGGTACTCTATCGCATCCCAAAAGAGCAAGACGCCGCCTGTAAGGCGTCTCCTTTCCGTATCGCCCCTCAGCCTCCCTCATACCGGTTTCTCACCCCTCACCCAGGGTATAAACGTTTCGGAAGTCACAACCGGCGGAAGGTGCGCGGTGCGCCGACCTGACCGGCAGTTCGGAGGAACGCAATGACGACAATGAGCAGTGCTGCAGAGAATATCGAGAGTATCAAGGGAGAGGATTACGAGACGATGCCCGATCCCCTTGCGGAGCCGTTCGATACCGCCACGATTATGGGCGGACTGTACGGCGACGGAATCATTGCCTATAAAGGCGCGTTCGAGGCAGGCTGGGTACAGCAGCTTGGCGAGGACATCGAGGTCCTTTTTCGCGAGGCGCTGGCGACGCCCGGCGGCGCCGTGGGCCGTGGACCGAAGCGTTACTATGTCGAGATCCACCCGGAACGGCTTCGCGGCTTTGTCGATCTGGTCATGCACCCGTGGGTCGTCGCGGTCTGCCGGGCGGCTCTCGGTCCGGACTATAAGATCGTCGAGATCGGTTTTGATGTGCCGCTGCCCGGCTCGATGGATCAGCCGTGGCACCGGGACTTCCCCGCACCGGAAGAGACGATTATTGGACGGCGGCTCAACTCCCTGGCCTTCAACGTGACGACCGTCGATGTGCGGGAGGACATGGGGCCCTTCGAAGTCGCGCCGGGGACACAGTGGGACGAGGCACCCGAGTTCGCGCACGGCATGTTCCCGCCACGCTCCTTTTTTGGTCGCTACCAGTCGCGGCGTCAGCGGAAGATGCCGAAGGTAGGAGATATCTCCGCGCGTTCCGCGCTCACGATCCATCGCGGGACGGCGAACCGCTCCGACATTCCCCGACCGGCTCTTGTCCTCGGGGTCGATGCCCCCGGCGCTCGGAACGCGGAGCGTCACGACCTCCAGTTCACGTCCGCGTATTATGAAAAACTTCCGGACGAACTGAAGCGCCACCTGACCTGCCGGGTGGTGGAGAGACTGGAACCTGTCATTCAGGCGCACACGATTGAGGGACTGGTGATGGGTGAGGCGTAAGGCGTAAGCGAACCGTCAATCCAGGCGTGAGAGAACAAGGAGCCGACGCTGGAAAAAAAAGATACGGACGAATACCAAAAGTTATGCGCATTAGCATGATTTTTCTGTGGTATGCTTTTTTCGTGTGATCTCCTTTTCTCTCCACCGAATATGTGGAAGCGGCTTGCGGCTCTCGAATGGCTTTGTCCCTTGAGTCCGCAAGCCGTACTTTTTTGTCTGGACGATAAGCGAAAATCAACGGTTCATTGCCTGTAGCATTCGGGCGTCCGATGACGATAAAGTTGATGATTCAGTCAGGATAGGGAGTGAGCAGCCATGCAGCAACGCCTGGATAGGGTAACCGAGGAAGTGCGGCAGACCTTGGAGAGGCTTCTCGGCGAGCGTAACACCCTGCTGGAAGCAGTCACGCAAAGGCTGGAGAGGGACACCCGCATTGCCGCTGCGTGGCTATTCGGCTCGCTCGGGCGGGGAGAGGGCGATGCCCTCAGTGACCTGGATCTGTTCGTCGTCGTACGCGATGCGGACTTCGACGAGATGGTTGGTTCTGTCTCTGCCAGGAAGGTTTTTATCCGTCAGGCAGGAGGCGATCCTATCGTCTTCGGCGAAGCGCCCCAGAATGCGCCGCCGCAGGGAGCGTATGCTGGCATCCTTTATGCGGGGGAGGTCAGTCCGCACCGAGCGGACTGGTACTGGCAGCCTCAGTCGATGGCGGTTTTACCTCAGTCCGATGCAGCAGTCCTGTTTGACCGGGTTGGAATTCGCCGTTCGGAGGCCCCGGTCTCGTGGGAATACCAACCGATTCCCGAAGAGTCTATCGAGGAGGAGGCGAGTCGTGCTTGCTCCGGGTTCTGGGCAATGCTGCTGATCACCGCCAAATATGTCGCTCGAACCCCACGCGAGGATGGAATGGGGCTGTTGAAGTGGGCTTATGTTTCACTGAATCAGATGGAGCGGTTCTTATGGCTGGAGCCGACCGCCGAAGAGGGAATGCCCTCCACAGAAGCCGCAGACGGGCGGACTGAGGATTACACCGATCCGCACATCAAGCTCGCGCTGCTGCGCCGCCTGACCGCTCGCATGCAGGATCTTTCTCCCCTGCTCGCGGCGCGAGGCGTTTTACTGCCGGATGGGAAGATCGTCTCGCAGTCCTACCGCTATCTTGACTTACTTGAACGCACCTGTGTCGGCAGGGACGAAACGGGCAGTGCCGGGGCGCGGCTCCCCTAACGGGATTTCCCATCGTTTCTACCGGCTTTACTCTGCTGCCCGCGACCGTTATAATAAGAATCGAGAGTGAGCGCAGACAGCCTCGGCGAAGAGGCGTCCCGTAAGGTAAGACAACTGAGCGATGAAGACCCCGCATACCGGCGCGACAGATGAGCCTGCCGGGCATCACCTCGCGCCCACGGCGCTCCAGCCTCTGACGAACGCGCTTCTGGAGGCGGTGACGCCCGCCGAGGTGGTGGCCGCCGTCGTCGACCGCGGAATCTCCGTACTGAATGCGCGCGCGGGGCTCGTCGGACTGATCACGGACGACGGGGCGCATATCGATGTCGTTCGAACTCAGGGTTATTCGCGGGAAGTCCTGGACGGCTGGGAGCGGTTTCCCCTCAGTGCGCATCTGCCGCTTTCCGACGCGGTTCGAGAAGGGACCGCGCTCTTCTTTGATGGTTACTCCGTCTGGCAGGAGCGCTATCCCGAAATGATGCGCCGTGTCTCAAGCGGGCATTACCAGGCGGCGGTATCTCTCCCCCTATCGGCTCGCGGTCGGGTCTTCGGCGGACTCCACTTCTCGTTTCACGATGCCCGCACCTTTACCGACTCTGACCAGGTCATCATGACGGACCTCGCCCGGCAGTGCGCTCTCGCGATGGACCGCGCGCTGCTGCTGGAAGAGGCACAGGAGGCGCGGCGCGAGGCGGAGCGAGCGCGGGAAGAGGCGGAAGCCGCCCGTCGCCGGATCGAATTTCTCGCGGAGGCAAGCGCCGTTCTCTCGTCGTCTCTGGATTATAGAACGACGCTTGACAGCATGGCGCACCTGGTCGTGCCCCATCTGTGTGACTGGTGCACCGTGCAGATGCCGGACAAGGACGGCATCTATCTCGCTCCTGTCGCCATCGCCCATGTCGATCCGGCAAAGGAAGAGTGGGGACAGGAGCTTAACCGGCGCTACCCCACCAGGATGGACGCGTCAGAGGGGATGGCGGAGGTATTTCGATCCGGGGAAGCGATTTTTGTGCCCGAGATGTCCGACGACGTGCTGGCGGCGACTGCCACGGATGACGAACACCTGCGTCTTTTCCGTCAGGTCGGGTTCCGTTCCGCCATCGCCGTACCGCTGATCGCCCGTGAACGGACGCTCGGCGTGCTGCTTCTGGTGACGACGGATGAGTCCGGGCGACGTCTGGACTCCGATGACGCGGCCTTTGCCAGGGAGCTTGCCGCCCGCGCGGCGATAGCCGTCGATAACGCCCGCCTGTTTCAGGAGGCGCAGGCCGCGGAACAGGAAGTCCGTCACCTTCTGGAGCGGGAGCACAAAATAGCGGAACGGCTGCAGGAGGCTCTGTACCCGCGGCTTACCGCTCCGGTACCGGGGCTGATGCTGCGGGAGTATTACCAGCCCGCCCTGCAGGAGGCGACCATCGGGGGGGATTTCTTCGATGTCTACCCGCTGGATGCCGACCATTATGCGCTCGTGGTAGCGGACCTTTCCGGCAAAGGGCTGGCGGCGGCGGCTCAGGTAGCCACGATCCGGCACATGCTCCGGACCCTTCTTTATGACCGCCGTAATACCCCGGCCCGCGCGGTCACGCTTCTGAACTCGCTGATTGTGCAGCACGACCTGATCGAGGGATTCGCGACGCTTTTCGCGGCAGTCTACTCCGTAAACGCGAAGACGATCACCTATGCCTCCTGCGGGCAGGAACCGGCGCTCCTGCGGCGAAAGAAAGAAGGCAGCATTCTGGAATTGGGGCCAACGGGTCCCGTTCTGGGCGGTTTCCCGGAGGCAGTATTCACCGAGCATACCGTACCGCTGGCATCCGGAGACGTGATCGCAATTTTCACGGATGGACTGACGGAAGCGGGAATAAACCGGAAAGACCTTCTGGGGATATCGGGCGTGACGGCTGTCTTCGGGCAGTGCGCGGAGGCGGGAACGACGGCCGCGGAAATCACGGAGCAGCTTATCGCCGGAGTCAAGGCTATCGCGACCCCTTCGGGTATCCGAGACGATGTCTGCCTGCTCGTGGTATGCGCTGAGTAGAGGTACTTCAGCTGCTGGAAATACAAAAAAGTGGATAAATTAACGTCGAATACGAGCGGCGCTCCGGGCGGCGATTCCCCCACGAGCCCTGCCGCGCTCACCGCGGGAATTCTGCAGGCGGCCCTTGACTGTATTATCGTCATCGATGCCGAAAGCCGGGTGCTGGAATGGAACGCGGCGGCGGAATCCGTGTTCGGCTACACGCGCGGCGAGGCGGTGGGCCGGAAAATCGCCGATCTGGTCATTCCGCCGCCTCTGCACGAGGCGCACTACGCCGGTATGGCGCGGTATCTGGCGCAGGGCATCGGGCCGATTCTCAATCAGCGTATCGAGGTGATGGCTGTCCGGCGCGGCGGCGACGAGTTCCCCGTGGAGCTGGCGGTCGTGCCCATCGAGGAGACGCCGCCGCGCTTCGCCGCGTATCTGCGGGATATCACGGCCCGCAAAGCCAGTGAGGCCGCACTGCTGCAGAGTGAGCAGCGGTTCCGTTCCCTGGTGGACGCGACATCGCAGATCGTCTGGGTTCGGACGCCGGACGGGAACTTTGAGACCGACCAGCCCCAGTGGTCTCGGTTTACTGGGGAGAGCTTCGACAAAATCCGGGGCCGTGACTGGCTCTCCTCGATCCATCCGGACGACCGTGACCGGGTAGCCGGGGAATGGAACGAGGCCGTCCGCACAAACCGCCACTACAACATCGAGTATCGGATCCGCCGGAGCGACGGTGTCTACCGCGAGATGTCGGTGCGCGGGGTGCCGGTCTTCCACGAGGACGGGGTGACCGTACGAGAGTGGGTAGGGGTCAGCACGGATATTACGCCGCAAAAGGAGGCGGAGGCCTGGCTTCAGGCGCGTCTTCGCCAGCAGGAGGCTGTCGCCCATATCGGCGTCCATGCGCTGTCCGGAATCGGTCTCGAAGACCTGATGGCGGAGGCGACCCGCGCGGTCGCCGCCGCGCTGGAGGTCGAGCTTTGCAAAGTGCTGCAGTATCTTCCCGGCGAGCAGAAGCTCCTTCCGGTTGCCGGATTCGGCTGGGAAGGGCTTTCCGGACGGGACAAGATAGCGGCGGGAACCGCCTCGCAGGGCGGCTACACGCTGCTGACCGGCGACTGGGTGGTCGTCGATGACCTTCGTACCGAAACCCGCTTCTCCGGACAGCCGCTCCTGCGGGATCATGGCGTCGTCAGCGGCCTGAGCTGTCTTATTCCCGGCGGGGCGGGACGGGGACCCTGGGGGGTGATTCTCGCCCACACCAAGACGCGACGCCTTTTCGGGCACGACGACACCCATTTTCTGCAGAGTGTCGCCAATGTCCTGGCTACCGCGGTCGAGCGTGTCCTGGCGGCCCAGGCGCTGGCTCAGAGCGAGTTGCAGCGGCATGGCATACTCCAGGATGTCCTTTCCAGTGTGACGGAGGGGCGGCTCCTCCTCTGTGCCGATGCCACGGAGCTTCCCCAAAAGCGGGAGAAAAAGATCGGCTCGATACCTCTCGGGCGGGAATCACTGCGGGCGGCACGGGTCGTCTCGACCGAGGGAGCGTCGGCGATTCACCTGTCGCAGGACAGGATCAATGACCTCCTGACCGCGGTCGGAGAGGCGACGATGAACGCGGTAACCCATGCCGGTGGCGGTCACGCGACGGTTTTTATCGACGAAAGCGCGGGTGTGGTGCAGGTCTGGGTCGAGGATACCGGCAACGGCATCGCGATGAACCTTTTGCCCAAAGCGACGCTTCGGCCCGGCTACACCACGACCGGTACCCTGGGGCACGGCCTCAAGCTGATACTGCAGACCGCGGATCGACTCTGGCTTCTGACCGGCGCAACGGGGACCACCGCCGTGCTGGAAGTAGGTCGCGAAGCGCCGCCGCTCGGCTGGCTCGCCGCGCTTTCGTGACCGCGGGGTTCACCCCTCCCCCCGCCTTCGTAAAACTCAGGCTTCCCCCTCCCCTC
>JAZKEA010000402.1:0-2294 GCA_040387315.1 Armatimonadota bacterium
CCGTGGCCGGACGAACGGAAAGCGACCGCAGATGCTCTCCCAGGCGTTCCGCTCCGACGTACGTATCGACATCGAAGGCATAAGCGGCGAGTCCGGGAAGAAACGGGCGGCGAAGCCGGCTGCCCAGGGCAAAGACCAGCCGATCATAGGAAAGGGTCTGCGTGTCGGTCGCCGTCTGAACGGAAACGGTGCGGCTGTGCGGCGAAAGCGCGATCACTTCGCCCTCGATCCGCCGAACACGGACAGGGTCCAGCACGGTATCCAGAGGCAGCCGCGCATCGGAAATATCGGCTTCGTAATTGCGGACACGGATCGCGTGCCACGGGTCACGGCTGACAAGCGTGATCTCCATGTCCTCCGGCCCAAGACCGCTCTCATCACGCTGACGAGCAGCGCCCAGTGCGCTCCACAGACCGGCAAAACCGCCGCCCAGGACCACGATATTCTGCGGGGTTTTCACCGAGCGGCCTCCGTTAACACTCCGACTCGGTCCTCGCCCATTTCGGTAAACCAGAGGACGCCGTCGGGACCGGGAATGACCCGGTGCAGGATACTCCGGCGTGAGGGAACCGTGTGATACGAGACCGCGACGCCGGACCCCGGTACCGGCAGTGCCTCGAACCGCGCCAGATAATCGGGGGCCACGCCGCCCGCCGCGCCACCGCCTTCCGCACCTGCCGCACGGATCGTTTCGCCGGTATCGCCGTCCACATCGGCGTCATAGCACTGCACCCACAGATGGCCCGATGCGTCGAAGCACAGACCGCCGAGCAGGCTGCCGCGCCGGGGGCGCGGCAGGGGAAACTCGGTGACTCCGCCGCTCCGGTCAATTCGGGCCACGTTGCTGCCCGCCTCTTCCGAGAACCAGAGCGACTTTTTATCCGGCGCGAGAACAAGCGCGATGGGCCTGCTGTTTGGGGTCGGGATCGTGAACTCCTTTACCTCTCCCTGTGGCGTAATACGGGCGATCTTGTTCCCCACCAGCTCCGTGCACCACATCGCCCCGTCCGGACCGGGGGTGATATAGATCGGCACGGACCCGACCGTGGGCAGTTCGAAGTGCGCGACTGCACCATCGGGGGCGATCAGCCCGATGGTGCCGGTCTTCTTGCCCGTAAACCAGAGCGTCTTCCCGTCCGGTCACAGAGCAAGTCCGTGGGGATGGGTGTTGATCGGTGCGTTTGCCCCCCGGGCGTGAAGGCGGACATCGATCTCCTCGGCGATCTTTCCGTCCGCGCTCAGGCGGGCCACTTTGCCGCTGAATTCAAATGTCACCCACAGCCGCCCGTCCCGGTCTATTCCCATTCCGTGCGGCCCGCTGCCTTTGGGGAGCGGGAAATAGGTAACGTTTCCCTCCGGCGCGATTTTCGCGATGCTGTCGTAGTTCTGCCCCGTTACCCAGACCGCGCCGCCCGCCCGGTCCCAGATGATCTCATGGGTGGAACCCATCGGGGCCGTTTCCGGCATACCTGCCATTCCAGGCATCGCGGTTTTAGCACCGGGCCAGCGCAGCGGGATCTCCCGTACGGTTGACTGCGTCGTCTGCGCCTGGCAGGCAGCCGCGCCGCCCATAAGTAGCAGAAGCAGCACGGCGAATCTGCGTCGGGGAAGCAAAGCGCCGCCCGCGAACACCGATGCCCCAAGGAGAAGCAAAAGTGAGGAAGGTTCCGGGGCTGTGGCCGGCAGCTCGCCGCCGACACGGGCCGGGGCGACGCTCAGCGTGCTTTCCTGTATGACGTTGGAGCCGGTATCCAGAAAGGCAAGATACGTGAACGTATCCCCGACTTTGTAGTTCGTGAACGTAATTTCCGTTAGGGAATCGTAGTATCTGCCGTCGAGCGTCTGCCCAAGGGCGACAACATCACCCCGGTTGCCGATAAAGGTGCTCGAAAGCGTGAGCGAAACCGGTGTCCCGATGGCTTCGCCGCTCGTGCCGCCGATGATAATACTCAGACTGGTACCGCGCGTGATCGACGGATTTTCACCGCTGAAGGTCTCGATATAGCGGGCTTCCGGGGTTGCCGCACCGAGCGAGAAAAAGAACCGGATGTTCGACCCGTTCTGATTCATGCGCGCCTGCGACGAGCCGTAGTCCAGACGGATCGGATTGGTTTCCGTGGTCCCTTTCACCAGTTCGGCGCCCTGAATAAAGATCCCGTAGGTCTTGTCCTTCGCCACCGAAAGCGTCAGTTCGGCGCGGGCAGGGCGGGAAAGCCCTGCCCCGCACGCGACGGCAAGAGTCGCCGCGCAGGCTGCCCGTGCCCCAGCCGTGGGGTATCTTCTCACGGGGCGGT
>JAZKEA010000403.1:0-9695 GCA_040387315.1 Armatimonadota bacterium
AGAGCCGGGTCCACATAGCGCTCATACCGATACGACGCCTCCGTCGCGAGGTTGAGCCGCTTCGTTGTGCGCCGGATCGAGAGCGCATCGAAGTGGGCCGACTCCAGCAAAATATTGACCGTCTTGTCCGTAATCTCGGTCGGGCCGCCGCCCATGATGCCCGCTACCGCCACCGGCTTTTCGGCGTCGCAGATAGCCAGGATTCCCGGACCAAGCTGCCTCTCCGTGCCGTCCAGCGTGGTGATCTTTTCGCCGTCCCGCGCCTGCCGCACGACGATCTGACTGTCCGCCAGCGTGTCCAGGTCGAAGGCGTGGAGCGGCTGTCCCAGCTCCAGCATCACATAGTTGGTGATATCGACGACATTGTTGATCGTCTTGTACTTCTCACCAAGCGCCGCCGATAGCCGCTGCTGTATCCAGTCGGGCGCAGGGCCGATCTTAACGCCGCGAATAATCTTCGCCGCATAGCGCGGGCAGCCTTCCGCGTCCTCGACCGTCACCTTGGCAACTGTCTCAGCCGATGGCTGGTTGTCGCCTGCCGTGAGCGGCTTCAGCTTGCTCTGGGGGAAGACCGCCGCCGCCTCGCGTGCTGTTCCGTACACCGAAGCCCAGTCGCCCCGGTTTGGCGTCACCTTGGTATAAAACGTCGGCCCGACAGGGGTTTGGAGAATCTCCTCGACCTCCAGCCCCGCCATAGTTAAAGCGTCGGCAAAGGCTTCCAGCCCGGCCTCATCAGAGGGAACGTCGATGTATTCGCGCAGCCACGCGACAGGGATTTTCATAGAACCGTCCTAAAACTGCTGCAGGAAGCGCAGGTCACTGATCAGGAATTCTCGCAGGTCGTCGATGCCGTAGCGGCGCATCGGCATTCGGTCCACACCCAGGCCGAAGGCGAAGCCGGTATAGCGCTCCGTATCGTAGCCCGCGCGTTTGAGGATGTTCGGGTGGATAAGGCCCGCGCCGCCAAGCTCCAGCCATCTATCGCCCCACTTGACCGCGACCTCGACACCCGGCTCGACGAACGGGAAGAAGTCCGGACGGAACCGAAGCGTCACCTCGGTCCCGAACAGCCCGCGCATCATCTCCGCCAGAACGCCCTTCAGGTCCGCAAGCGAGATGTTTTCGCCGACCGAGAACCCGTCTACCTGATGAAAGGTGTGTGAGTGCGTCGCGTCCATGTTCTCGTAGCGGTAGCAGCGACCGATGGTCGCGATACGAAACGGCGGCTTGCGCTCTGTCTCGAAAAAGCGCCCCTGGACAGCCGTCGTCTGCGTCCGCAGCAGGTGGGTGTCGTCCACATAAAAGCTTGCCTGATCGTCGAAGGCGGGATGGTCCGGCGGGAAGTTCAGCCAGTCGAAATTGTACTTATAGCCCTCGATGTTCGGGCCGTCGATGAACTCGAAGCCAAGCCCGATCATGACTCGCTTGATATCCGCCTCGGTTGTCGAGAGGGGGTGCAGGCGTCCCAGTGGCCGCGCGCGGCCCGGCAGGGTGACATCGATTGCCTCAGCCTGCTCGCGGGCGCTGCGCTCCCCGGTCTTCAAGGCTTCCGTGCGGGCGTCGATTGCCTCAGTTAGCCTGGCCTTGGCGGCGTTCAGCGCATGCCCGAACAGCGGCTTCTGGTCGTTGGGCAGTTTGCCGATCCCGCGCAGCAGCGAGGTCAGCTTCCCGTTTCGCCCGAGATAGTCGATATTGAGCTTTTCCAGCGCCTCGGACGACGTGGCTGCGTCTATCGCGCCTGCCGCCTCCGATTCGATGGCTTCCAGTTCTTCAGTCATAGTTGCTCTGCCTGTGATTTCGGCGTGAAAAAGCCCGTGGCGAGCGTATCGCCACGGGCTTTGTCGGGGATGGTTCCGATGCGGTGACGCTTACGCAGCAGCAGCAGGCGCGACGCCAAGCTGCTTCACGAGCGCGGTAAACGCGGCCGGATCGGTGATCGCCATGTCACTCAGAACCTTGCGGTCCAGGGCAATGCCGGACTTGGTGAGCTCGGCGATAAAGGCGGAATAGGTCGTGCCCTCGTTGCGGCACGCGGCGCTGATACGGGTGATCCACAGGCGGCGGAAGTCACGCTTCTTGTTGCGCCGGTCACGGTAGGCAAAGTTGCCTGCCCGCTGGACAGCTTCGTTCGCTGTTTTAAAAAGGTTGTTTTTCGCGCCCCAGTATCCGGAGGCCTGGCCGATGATTTTCTTATGGCGCTTGTGGGTCATTACCCCACGCTTGACTCTTGGCATTCAATCTTCCTTTCGGGCGTGGCCTGCGCTCTGAAGTCGCTTCCACAGTTTCTTCCCGACGGCCGACCCACTTTAGAGGGCAGCCGGACATAATTCAGAAACGATCTCTACTTCGCTCCATAGGGGAGCTGTCGGCTGATTACCTTGTTCTTACCGGGATGTAAGATGGCCTCGGCGTAGAGACGGCGCTTCTGGGAGGGGCTCTTGCTGATCATGGAGTGAGCGCGGCGCGTATGGCGATGCGTGATCTTACCGGTGCCGGTGCTCTGAAAGCGCTTGACGGCGCTCTTGCGTGTCTTCATCTTTGGCATAATTTCATGGTTCCTTTCTTTAAGATTTTCAGGGAAGGGTCTTTCAACTCTTCCCCCAAAGAGTAACTTCTAAGCCTCAGTCGCCGTGGGCGTCTCCGCCGGGACCGCGACTGGCGCAGGTGCCGCCGGAGCTTCCGCCACCGGCGCTGGGGTCGCGGCGGGCGCGGGCTCCGCAGTGCCGCTGACCGCCGGTGCCGCTGCAGGCTTCGGTGTCGGCTTCGGTCCCGCGGTGTTCGCCTTCTTGATCTGCGCAAGAGCGGCGCTTCCTTCACGGGCGGGAGCCAGAATCATGATCATCTGACGGCCTTCCATCAAGGCGGGACGCTCCACCACACCGACCGCAGCCTCGGAAATCGCGGCCACGATTTTGTTTAGAGCCGCCTGCGCAAACTCCGGGTGACTCATCTCGCGCGACCGGAACCGGACGGTAACTTTCACCTTGTCGCCGTCTGCCAGGAACTTCACCACGTTCTTGATCTTAAAATCCAGGTCGTGGTCATCCGTACCGGGGCGAAGGGTCATCCCCTTCATCTCGGATTGGCGCTGCTTCTTGGCTGCCTCGCGCTCACGCTTCCCCTGTTCATACTTGAACTTGCCGTAATCCTGAATACGGCAGACGGGTGGCTGAGCATTCGGCGCGACTTCGATCAGATCAAGGCCGCGCTCACGGGCCATGTCAAGCGCCTCGCGTGGCGTCATTGGGCCCTGTTTATTACCGGCGTCGTCGATTACCAGAACTTCTCGGGCGCGGATGCGATCATTTACCCGAGGTCCCATGTCCCGAAAGTCCCGATTGCGGTCAAACCCCCGAGGGTCGCGATTGTTTATACTTTGCCTCCAAAACGGTGTCTATGAGCGGCGGGTTCTCAAAAATCTTATGCCTGCACACTCGCCACGCTGCGAATTCTGTCCAAACCATGAAGCGTCCTCTCTCACGAGTCGCGTCGACCCTGAAAGGGAGACAGCGAAGCGGATGCGAGACGCATTCAGACAGCATTCTATTCTATCAATGGCAATTTCCAATGTCAAGCGAGGTTTGTGTCAACATTGGGAACAATAGGAGTATGCAAACAAGATACAGACCATTTTTCCTGACATCGATTGCCGGTTTCTTTCTTTTCTCCGCCGTCTCCGGCTGTTCCCAGGAGACAATCGAAAGCGTTGGGAAGGACACGGCACGGAACGCCGAGGCGGTCGCTAAAGAGGCAAGGCGCGCCGAAAAGAAGGTCGCTCCGACCCTTAAAAAAGCGGATCTTGGGCTCCGGGTCACAACCGCCATAAAGGCCAATCAAAAGCTGCCCCGCTCCATCCGGGTGGATGCCAGCGAAACCAGTGTCTTTCTGCGCGGCAATGTCAAGAACGAGGAGCAGAAGGCGCTCGCCGAACGCATCGCCCGCGATACCCTGGACGAGAAATATACCGTGCAGAACGACCTGAAGATCGACGAATAAGGTTCTGACGGGTCATCGGGAAAGGTAAAGCGGGTTGGTCAGGGACGCGACCGTCGCGGTCTCTGGATTGCTGCCGCCTCGAAGCAGTTCGGCCCGAACATAAACCGGTGACTTACCGCTTGTCGGGATAACTACCGGCAGTGCCGCGTCGTCGCTCGTCACCGGAAAGGCCACTTCGCCTGCTGCCCAGACAACGCGCAGAAAGAGCCCGCTCCCGCCGGTCACCCGCGCGGACAGGCGCAGCGGCTCTCCTGCCTTCGGCAGGCGCACGGTGTCGCCGGGCAGGACAGTCGCCGCTTTGCCTGCCGTTGCTGCCGGTGTGAGAAAGACCTTTGGTCCCTTCGGGCTCTCCGACAGAACCACATGCCCGCGCCGCAGGCCCTCCATAATCGCGGGCGTCGAGAGCGATTTGGCATACACGCAGGCGGCGGGAATCAGCGCATTATCGTTTTTATGGTAGTCTGTCCCGCCGAACGCCCGAAGACGCCTCCCCGCTTTAAGCTGCGAATCCCACAGGTTCGTCGCCAGACGGTCGTCGCGTGTCCATGACCCGTTCCAGACTTCGATAGCGTCCGCCTGACTCCATTCTCCCGCGGGGTAGGTCCACGGACAGGACGTGCAGGGGGCAAACGGGTGGTTCACGGTGAACAGCGCCCCCTGCCGGTGCGCCTGCCGAATCACCTCCGGGAGTTTGCCGTCCCCCGGGTCGATCCGGAAGTCGAACCAGTGGCCCGGCTTCTGCCCAATAATATTCGCGTGACCGCCCGGCGAGGTAAACTCGTCCCCGTACAGCAGAAGCACGCCGGGGTGCGCTCTGGCAGCCTCGGGAAAGCGGAAATGGGCAGTTGTCGCGTTGTGCTCTGTCGAGGCGACAAAGTCGAATCCCGCATCTGCGCAGTAGCCGATCAAATCTGAAAATGTGCGTCCGCCGTCCGAGTGGAGCGAATGCGCATGCAGATTGCCCGCATACCAGCCCGGACCCGTCTTTACCATGCCCGGTGCATAGGCAGGCGGGGACGGGAACGTGCGCGGCGGCTTCGGCCCCTCGGTCGAAAAGGTGATCGTGTACTTGTAGCCAAGACCCGCGGGCGCTCCGACCAGGTAATACTGCGCGATAAACCAGCGTCCCTTTGGCAGCGGACCGGGAAGGGCATGGGGAGAGCAGGTCACCGCGTCTCCGGTAATGACAAAGTCGCCCGGTGATCCGCCCTGCCAGCCGCGAAAGCCGTTTTTCGTACCACGATTATCGAAAAGCCCGAAGTCAACGGTGTTCTTCTTCGTGGGGTCCGGCCCATGGTCGTACTCCCGGTGAATCGTGATGCGCGTCACGCCCTCGGGGACATCAAACGCCAGATACTTCATCGCCCGCGTACTGACCGATGCCTCTTTCGCGTCCCGATGCCCTTCAACCACTATCGTTTTTCCGCTGCTGACAATAGCAGTCGGAGGGGCCGTGGTATCGTCTGCGGAACACGCCGCGCAGGCCGTTGCAGAGATGGCGGAACGATGCGCTGCCGCCAGGAGCGGCACAGAGGCGGCGGTGATACTTGAGAAAAACAGAAGGGCACAGGCAAAGCGTTTACGGGAGAGCATGGGGGTCTCGATGAGTGTAGCTGTGAATGATAGCACAAAAAGAGAGCAGCCACCTCATGGGCGGCTGCTTACAACGATTGGCCGTCTCTAGACTTAGCGACGAGTATCTACGGGGGTGGAATCGGATGCGGGCTCAGATCCCACAGGTTGGAGATCGTCCACATCGAGAATGAGCCATCTGTTTTATAGGTTTGCTCAAACTTGTGCCACTTTACGTGACCATCGGTAAAGAGGTAGTTCGTACCGCCACTGTGCCGCTTGTTGTCCAGGTTACTGTGCGAGTAGCCCGTGATTCCCGGAATCGTATTCCAGGCAGGTTCCCTGGTTCCTGCCGCGGGATTCGTAAAATCACCGGCGGCTCGGGGGGTTCCATATCCCCATTGCACCACATTGGCATCATTGTCCACGGGATACACCGTGGCCTGGCTGAACGCGTTTCCGATTTCCGCTAGCACAATGGTAGAGGCAGGATTGGTAAACTCAGCCAGAGGTCGGAATGATTTCGGGTCAGCCGAAGCGCGTGTTGCGCCGGTGCCCCAGCGGGCATCTCTGCTGCCGACAGCCCATTCGGCAAAACCATAAGACATCGTCACCTCGGGACGCGTCGCCGTCTCAGCGATGCGCACCCCTATAAGATGACTCGGGCAAACTCCGATCTTCGAGGCGGCTCGATTGTTCGCATCTCTGTTACCGGCATTTGCGATTTTTTGATTTTCAACATACGGCTGCAGTACGCCGACCCAGTTGACCTCCGGTGCGCCGCCGGTGACACCGCTATTCTCGCCGCCGAACTGCTGGGAGGGGAAAGTTTCATCGTAGTCCTGGATATACTGCATCAGGCCGCCACCCCACTGCTTGAGGTTGGAAAGACAGGCGGTTTGCCGTGCTTTCTCCCGCGCCTGGGCAAAAACAGGGAACAGAATAGAAGCCAGAATGGCGATGATGGCGATAACGACGAGCAGTTCGATCAACGTAAAGCCACGATACTTTATTGACTTTGGAGCGAGGCAGTGGCGCGAGTTCTGCATAACGAATACTCCTTTGACTCCGCAAACGCAGCATAAAAGACAGGCTATCCTCAGCGCTTTTTGTCTGTCAATCTTCCTTCCGGAAGAAGCAGGGTAGATCGCTATTGGAATGTACCAACACTATACCAAAAAAATACGGCTTTCTACGAAATGCTGCAGGCCCGAGTATACCAAGCGTGAAAAATTAATTTGTTAAGGCAAGATTAAATCTTGCCGGTTACCCGGTTACAAAGGCGGATTACGTCTGCGGTGACGGTTCCGAGGAATCTTCCGCGGGTGTCTCTACCACATCCGGCAGTACTGTCTCCTCCGGAGTCGGGGAAGCGGAATCGTCCGCCGGTGTCGAAACATCCTCAGAAGAGGTGTCCGCACCCAGGGAAACCGAGAGATGCACCATAGTGCCCTGCGGCACCTTCGCCCCGGCGGCGGGCCGCTGCCGAAAGACTGTGCCCTCCGGTACCGTTTTGCTGTAGGCCGTATCGGCGTCCGCGGCTGTCAGGCCGGCCGCTTCCACAAAGCTGAGAGCGGCCTCCTGAGAGATCCCTGTCAGCCTCGGCACACGAACACGACCGCTGGCCTGACTGTATGTCGCCGCCGTGGCGGCCCGTCCGCGGCGCGGGGCTGTATCTTTCCGGGCGTTGTTCTTATTTTCGTAGGCGGCGTTTTTCGGTTTTCCGGGCTTCGAGGGCGGGGGTGTCTGCCAGGCGCGATAGGTCTTCTGGGCGGACGCCGCCATTTTTTGAAGGCCCGCTTGGTTCCGCCACCCGACCACGGCAAACGCTGCCAGCAGCGCCGCGCCGATAAGTGCGTTTCGCGCCCCGCGTGACAGCGGCAGCGGGGCCGCCGTGATCGGCTCCAGCGGCTCGGTCGTTAGGGGAAGAGAGGAGGCTTTGGGCGAAAGACCGGGCGGCAGGCTGACGCTTCCGTAACCGAAGCCGTGAAGGTTATAGAGATGGATTCGCATCCCTTCCCCGGCATCGCAGAACCCCAGATCGAAGAGTCGTTCGGACCAGACCGGGGATTTCATTCCATCTGCGGCCACATTGGCCGAAACAAGAATATTGCCGCCATGCGCCCCGCCCCCAAGGCGTGCGATGCGCTGCGTGACCGTTACTCCCTCGCCCGTCGTCTCCTCCTGAAAGTTATCACTGTAGACAACCCCGCCCGAGGCGATTCCCATCCGCAGGCTCAGCGGCGTGGTAAGCTGCTGCGCGAGAGGCGCGACCGTAATACGGAACGTCTTCTCCAGTTCGACGGCGCACCGAATCGGCGCGAGAGGGTCGCCATTGAAGAACGCGATCAGAAGGCCGCCAGGCGCAGTCCGGCACAAAAGCCTCTTGTCCGCCTTTGCCTTCTTCGCATCCTCGGTCCCCAGTGCGACACTCTGCAGCCCCCCCACCAGACGCTCCCGCACGGGCTTTGCGATCTCGTCAAAGTCTACCAATTCGACCGAAAGAACATAGCCCCTCTCCATCGTCGTCGGCTTTGACAGTGTGTCAGGGGCGAGCCCAACCGCCTCTTTCCCGTCCTCGCTCTGCTCGAGTGCTGTGACAAGCGCGGCACGCATCTCGTCCGCGGACAAATAGCGCGCCGCAGGGTTCTTCGCGGTCGCCTTCCGGATAACCGGTTCCAGTGCAGGGGCATGACCATTTGTGGATGGGGTGGGATCGTTTAAAACACGAAACATGGTGTTCGGAACGGAATCACCCGCAAACGGCTTGCGTCCCATCACCATCTCCCAAAGCATGATTCCCAGGGAGAACAGGTCGGAACGGGCATCCACCCCCGCGAGACCGGAAAGCTGCTCCGGAGACATGTACGACGGTGTTCCAAAGAATTGACCGGTCGCCGTCATCGTCTCCTCATGCGTGATGCGCGCGATGCCGAAGTCCGTCAGCTTGACCCGCAGAACAGGTGGAGCCGTGTCGTCCTCGCTCTTGACCTCGACGGCAAAGACATTGTCGGGTTTGATGTCGCGGTGGATCACGCCCCGCTCGTGGGCGTAGGCCAGCGCATCACACAGTGCGATCCCGATTGCCGCGGCCTCCGCTTCGGAGAGAGAACCCTTTTCAATGAGGCGCTGGCGCAGAGTCCCTCCCTCCAGGAACTCCATCGCAATATAGTGACGCCCGTCCTTCTCGCCCACCTCCAGGATCGTCACGATATTCGGGTGCTTCATCGCACCCGCCGCCCGTGCCTCGCGGTAAAAACGTTCTATCCGCTGGTTTCGCGCCGACTCCGAAAGCGAGGGCGGCAGATTCAGCTCCTTCAGGGCGACGCGCTGCCCCGAAAGAGTATCCGTCCCCTCATAAACAATATCGTTCGAGCGGGCTATCTCGCGAATAAGCTGAAATTTCCCCAGTAGAGGGAGCGTATCCGGAGTCGGGGTCGTGATCTGTGATGTGTCGTTCTGCTGCATATAAAGGGATGTGTTAGGTTAAACAGTTCTGATGGACGAGCACAATGCCTGCCTGGTTAGCGACTCCCAGAAACTTATCGTACCCAATTTTGCGCTGTGTAGGTAGTGCTCCAAATTCTATACGTAGAAAAAATGATTTTTGTCCACACGGCGAAACCCACAGCAGGCAGGCACGTCTCCCGGTAAAATAGACGCAAATACATCCTCCGATGATCAGGATCAGAACATGTCAACCCTCAAAAACACATCGACAGTTGTCGCCGTTTTCGCCAGCGGCTTAACCCTTCTTACAGCAGTAACAGCGGCGAACGCGGTTCAGCCGACCGGACAAAAAGCGGGGGTTAAAGAGGGCGCGGCGGGCCGCGCGGGCCGCGATATGGTCAACAAACTGAACCTGACGGCTGCCCAGAAGGCCCGTATCAAGACCATGCAGGCGGATGCCATGAAGCAGCGAAAGGCTATTATTGACAGCAAGACCCTGACACCGGAACAGAAAAAGACCCAAACCCGAACCCTGATGATGTCCATGACCGGCAAGTTCATGGCGATTCTAACACCGGAACAAATGAAAACGCTGCAGACAAATGCCGGCGCAATGGCAAAAATGCAGACCAAAAAGGGTGCCGCTCCCGTCGCTCCCAAACCGTAACCGCCGAAGA
>JAZKEA010000404.1:0-1739 GCA_040387315.1 Armatimonadota bacterium
ATAGTACTCAGGAGGGGTTCCTCCACGGGCGGCATCTCGTACGAGGCGATTCCGTCCGTGCCCAGCAGACGGTAGACAGGGTCGGCATGGCGGGCGGACAGGAACTCGCTGCGGGGATCGGCCCACTGGTCCTCCTCCGCGCTGGCGACATAGACGGGGCGTGGGGCGATGAGGGCGATCAGCTCATGCTGGTCTATCGGAAGCGTCTCCTCCCGCCCGTTGTAGCGCTTGAAGTTCCCGCAGAACCAGTGGGGGAAGTGGGTGTTGATGCGCTCGACGCTTTCCCCGACCTTTCCTCGCGAGAGCGCCGCGCCGCCGCAGCCGGAGTTGTTGGAGATGACAACAGCGAAACGCTCGTCCTGTGCGCCCGCCCAGAGGGTCGCTTTGCCGAGGCGTGAGTGGCCCATGACAGCAACGCGGGAGGCGTCTATCTCGGGAACCGTTTCGAGGCAGTCCAGCGCGCGGCTGAGGCCCCACGCCCACGCGGCGAGCGTGCCCCACTCGTCTGGGGCGGGAACCGACCTGTTCTTGCCGTAAAATAGCGCGTGAACCCCGTTTTGAAAGCCGTCGTCGAAGTCCGGCTCGATGTCACCGCTGTAGACCGTGGCGAGGGCATAGCCGCGGGCGAGTATCGTCTCGACCTGCCACGCTTCGGCATTGGTGCCCCGCGTGGCGTCCGTCGCCCGGCTGTCCACGCCCCCCGGACCGGGACGCATCCACTGCTCGGACAGCGTGATAGCCGGGTCGCTGTGGACCGTGTGGTTTCCGTGGAAGTTCAGGCCAAAAAAAGCCGGGACCGGCCTGGTCGCCTGGCGGGGCAGATAGAGCAGAATATCCATGTGGGGACTTACAGATGCACCGCCGAAATAGACCCGGATCTCCCGGCGTGTCGCCGTTCCGCCGAGCGCGTCCGTCGCTTCCGAAAGCGTTTCGAAATGCATCCCCGCCGGTCTGTCGGGCGAGCGTCCGTAGACCTCCTGCTCGAAAAGCGTGATCAGTTCGGGCCGCCGTCGCTGATGCCACGTTTCCGCATCGGTGACCGGCGTACCGTCCGACAGCACAAGCGGGTTCGGGAGAGTGGAGGCGTCAGTGGAAGATTGGTGCTGCATAATGTTTACCGTTTCGCGGTCTTAATCACCGGGGAGCCGAAAAGGGACCGGAAGGACGCGCCGCTCTGCGGGTACTGACCATCGGAGAGCCTGCCCGGATAGTCGGCATTCGAGTCCCAGTAGGTGTGGAAGACGACGGGATGGGCGGCGAACCAATCCCGCGCCGCCGTGAGGTACGGGGTTGCATTATCCGCGCTGATCCCCCACTCCGAATACGTGGTCGGTTTGCCATGCGATTTCGCGAACGCCTGATGCCACCGGAGTCCGTACGGGCGGGTCACGGCATTCTCCCAGGCGCGCAGCGGGTCGGCGGGGTCCCACTTGAGCTGCCAGTAGAAATCCATCCCGATCAGGTCTACATGGCGGTCTCCCGGATAGGCCATCTCGGGGTTCAGAGTAGTGCCACCGATATTGACATTCCACTCAAACCGAAAACGCGGCGAAACGGCCCGGAACGAATTCACGAACTGGCGGAACGCCTCCGCGAACGCAACGGGGTCCTTCTGGGCGCTCCAGGCCATCCAGTCACCGTTGAACTCCCATCCGGTCCGGACGTTCAACTGCTTCTCCTGAGGCCGGAACTTCGCCAGGGTCTCGGCGGCCTTGCGGTAGTGCGCGTTGTAGTCGCCC
>JAZKEA010000404.1:1749-2800 GCA_040387315.1 Armatimonadota bacterium
CGCCCCGGGCGGCCTCGGCGAGCGTCGCCCCTTTGGGGATCAGCGGGACCGACCAGAAGACCGTCCGGTCGATGCCTCGCCACAGGTTCGCGGCCCATCCCACGGACCCATCGAAATCCTCCCAGCTCGCGCCGCCGGTATAGCCGAGGACGCCGTCCACCTTTCGCCCGAGCCACGTCTCAAACTGCAGAACCGCCCTGGGGTCGTTGCCGCAGTAGACACCCAGCAGAGGCGAGTTACCTCCCCCGCCGCCCGAACCGGCGGATTTTTGCCCTGGCTGCGGGGTCTGCTGAAGCTGCCGAAAAGAGTGCATGGTGGCCTTCGGTTTCCTCTCTAATCTGGGTAGCTGCCTGTCGGCGCTATTCCAAGATTTGACCACGAGGCCCGGTGTTTCCTCTTATTCCCGCTTGCACCGTGTGCGTTTCCGCTTCAGGGCAACAGAGCAACTATCGGTCTGCGCGGCGTTTGCTCCGTTCGTTGGTGTCCAGGGCGTTTGTGTCACCGGACCAATGTTGTCCCCAGACGCATCGCGCCCCGGAGGGGAGCCTGGCGCAACGCGCCGACCAGACCGGGCATTCCACGCCCGGACAAAACGCCAGGACCCGGCCATTTTCTGGCATCTGCCACTCTCTCAAGTTATCAGGTTCCGGGTGCGTTGGTGATAAAGAACACGCGATTCGCGTTGCGGAAGACGAGACCCTTCGGTCCCCAGCGCTGCAGGCTGCTGGGGAAGCCGAGCGCATCCGGGATCGGGAGGCTGCCGACCGACTGGAAGGTGCGTGTGTCGAAGGCGCGAATCGTGCATACCGTAGTTCCGTTTGGCTGCGGCTCGCGCGTCAGGAAGAAGACGCGGTTCAGATCACCGGCAGGGCGAACCAGACCGCCGAAGCGCGACAGTCCGCTGACGGTATTGACGGGAATTGTCGCGATAACCGTGCGCGTCTCCGGGTCGATGATCCGGCCCGAGCTTGCATAGATGCGCCCGCTGTCGAAAACGATATCCAGGTTGAAGCCGCGCAGGAGGTCCCCGTCAAAAGAGTCGAACTTGTCG
>JAZKEA010000405.1:0-8183 GCA_040387315.1 Armatimonadota bacterium
CCAGTTCACCAGTTCGTCAGGGAGCCATCGGGGCGGCGGTACGTGGGGATGGGGCTGACGCGCTCGGTGATCTCTCCTGCCAGTTCCGCGCCCGCGGGGTCGAAGACGATACCGAGACCCGGCTGTTCCGTGGGCCAGAGCTTGCCGTCGCGAAAGGTCACGCTCTGCGTCAGGTGCGGCGGCGTCTTCGGCCCGGTGCCGACGATCTCCATCAGGACCGGGACGGGCAGGGCGGACAGCACCTGCACCAGCGCGGCGAGCGAGATCGGGCCGGTGAAGTGCGGCACCATGCCGACATAATGGGTCTCGCACAGCGCGGCTATCTTCACCAGTTCAGTGATCCCGCCGACATTCGGGAGCGTCACGCGCGTATAATCGATCAGGTGCCGCTCGATCAGCTCGTTGATATCCCAGCGGTCGCCAAAGTGCTCCCCCACCGCGAGAGGTGACCGGACCTGACTCCGCAGAGACGCGAGCGCGCCGGGATTCTCCGACCGCAGCGGGTCCTCCACGAAAAGTGGGTTAAAATCGTCGAGCAGGCCGCATAAGCGCACCGCATCCGCGCTGTCGAGCCGTGTGTGGAAATCGATGGCGAAGTCGCCGTCCGGGCCAATGCCCTCCCGTATCTCGCGGCACCGCTCCACGGTACGCTCTACCATTCTTCGGGCGTCGAAGACCCCGTTTCCGGACTCCATTACTGTGGTGCGGTAGGCGCGGAATCCCGCCTCGATACAGGCGCGGGCTGTTTCCGCCTGACTTCCCTGAGCGGGAAAGGCGGTCGAATAGCATTCGATATGGTCCCGCGTCCGCCCGCCGAGAAGCTCACAGACAGGAACGCCGAGGGCCTTCCCCTTGATATCCCAGAGGGCCATGTCCAGCGCCCCCAGGGCATGGAGTTTTTCCCGGCCCGGCGGGTAAAAGAAGCCCCGATACATCGTCTGCCACAAATGCTGGATACGTGCAGGGTCCTCACCGATCAGCATCGCGCCGCATTGGGTCAGCGTGTCCGGCGTCCCCCCCTCACCGACCCCGGTGATACCCGCGTCCGTCTCGACCGTCACCACCATGTCACTCTGGTTGAAGGTCGGGTTGAGCGTTCGGGGACGGTACAGGCGGATACGGTTAATTTTCATCGTCATTGATTTCTCACTCTCTTTTCCATTCGACCGAGGCTTCGTTGGTTCCTCTTTATCTGCGCGGGAGAAGGGGAACGGAGTGCTGCAGGGGAAATTACCGGAGAAGGGACAAATTGAAATTTCATGCCGCGGCAGCATCATTATCAGGCGAGTCTGGTCTGGAGTGGAGCCACTCAGGGAACGACCGACTCCTACCAATCCTACTCGCGGGAGTTCACGGCCCAAATAGACGGCAAGCCGACCCTTATCGGTTCCGCCGATCCCACCTTCCGTGGCGATCCCTCCCGGCACAATCCCGAAGACCTGCTGCTGATCGCCCTTTCCGCCTGCCATATGCTCAGTTACCTCGCGCTTTGCCCCCGGCGCGGGATCCGGGTGCTCGCCTATACGGACGAGGCGACGGCGACGATGGAGATGAGCGACGGCAAGATCCGCTTCACTGAAGCCGTGCTCTATCCCCGGGTAGTGATCGCTCCGGGAGACGCTGCCGGGGAGGACAGGAATGCGCTGGCAGCCAAGGCGATGGCGCTGCATGCTCCCGCGCACGCGGAGTGTTTTATCGCCAGTTCCGTCGCCTTCCCGGTGCGCAATATGCCCACGATCCTGTTCGCCGATGATCCCGCTGTCCACGACTCTTGGGAGGCTGCGGAGGGAGAAGGACAGCCCCCTCAGGCCGGGTAAAACGGCTCCGTGCTCTATTGCCCCGTATAATGAAAGCATGAACACACCCGGCAGCGGAGATCAGGAGACCGCCCAAATCACGGACCATCCCGCACGGGCATGACCTGCCCCGGCCGCGATCCTGAGGCGTGCTGCCCTGCCTGTCACGCTCGGAGTTCTGCTCGCCGCGGTTCCGCTCCTCGTGCAGCGGCTGATCCCCGGACGTCCGGCGGCGAGTACAACTATTCCCGCCACGCCTGATCGACGGACACCGCAGCCGATTTTTGATCTGTCCACATTACTCGGCAGGTCGCAGGCAGACGCAGCGAAGGCGCTTGGCACCACCGGTTACTATGATACGCGCTTCGCGCCCGACACGAATCTCGACATCCCCGAAGGCGGTGTGGAGCGTCGCTACGGTCTCATCGACGGTCTTTTGATCTTTCTGGAGTTTGACCCCCGAGACCGTGCCCGACGGGTCATCATGAGCTACGGGGATAAGTCCTCTCGCGATTTTCACCACACCCTGGACGACTGGCGGAAAATGCTTCCGCGTCTCGGGCTGCCGGAGGCGGCCCGTCAGCCGCCCGATCTCGTCACCGACCGTGGACGCCTCTGGAACACCGCACCCGGCTTTCGCCGCATCCTGCTGACCGATACCCAGGGGAAAGGCCGCGTTACCGCTATCGATATCGTGACCGAGCCCTAAATGTATTCGCGAATCACAATCATACAGGGATACAGAATTCAGCACCCGGATCGAATCGAGCACATTGCACTGACACGATTTGACGTCGTGCTGGAAAATTCGGACCCGCTGGTTTCCGACGTGATTGCTAAGGTAAGACGGCATCTCGATTGCGACGATTTGTACAGATATCACCTGAGCCCCTTTTTGTTTTTGATCGATCCATTGGGCATGGATCTCCGCGACGAATCCAAACCGCTTTCGCATTATGGGCTTGGGAATGGTGCTGTCCTGCACCTCGGCTGCACGATGCGTTAGTGAGAATGACTTGGCAGCCCGGTTTACAGAGAGCAATGGAGCTGTTATCGAGGTGAAGGACAGACGGTGACTCTGGTGGTTTTATATCACTCCAAAGGCGCTGACATACTGCCTGGACCTGAAGAAACTACCGGGAATTTTCGGACAGCCAGGCAGGTATACTGAAGCATGTTTGCCGCACCGACGCCGCATCCGCTGGAAGTGCCGGTTCTTGTGGTCGTGCTTTTGTCGACGCTCCTCCTGCTGGTGGGCGCGATCACGGCTCCTCGCTGGCGCGGGAGGGCGATTGCTGCCTGGGTGCGCAGTTTGGCGCTTATCATTGCGCTTGGCGTTACGATTGCGTTCGAGGTCATATCGCCGTCGCTAGTGCTGGAGGCACTTGCCCGAAGTCTCACGATTTGGCCCGCCTGCGTGCTGGCGGTAGTGTTTTTCGGTGTCTGGACCTGGCGCGGACATCAGCGGTAGTCTCTTTGGTGGAGCCACGAAAATCAACCCGAATATTACCATCCGCCCGGAGAAGCCCGCCGACATAGACGCCATCAGACGGCTAACCGAAGCGGCGTTCCAAAACCAGGCGCACGCAAGCCATACGGAGCAGTTCATCGTCACTGCGCTGCGCCGTGCCGGTACGCTGACAGTTTCCCTGGTGGCGGTAGAAAACGATGTGGTGGTGGGCCATGTCGCTGTTTCGCCGGTCACGGTTTCGTCCGGCGCGGCGGGGTGGTACGGCCTGGGTCCGATCTCTGTTCAGCCCAACCGTCAGGGGCGGAGCATCGGTTCCCGCCTGATGACAGCAGCTCTCGCGGAACTCCGGCGTATCGGCGCTCAGGGCTGTGTCGTTCTGGGCGATCCCGCCTACTACGGACGGTTCGGCTTCAAAAACTGCCCCGGTCTGGAGCTGCCCGGTGTTCCTCAGGTGTACTTCCAGGCTTTTTCCCTCGGCGGAGAAGTACCCGCGGGAACGGTCCGTTTTCACGAGGCATTCGATGCCACCGAATAACAACGAAGGGTCAAAAAGGCAGGAGCGGCAGCGCTGCGTCACCACCCCTCCAAATCAGTCGAGCAGCGATTTTTGAAGGATCAGGTCGGTCTGGGCATCACTGCCAAGCTGGAAAACGTGACTGCCGACTTCCTCAAAGCCCCATTTCTGATAGAAACCGATTGCCCTCGGGTTATGCTCCCAAACCCCCAGCCATACCGTTTCGCAGCCCTGGTCCACCGCGATATCCAGGCACTCTTTCATCAGCCGTGCGCCCATCCCCCGCCCGATGCTTTCCGGAAGAACATACAGGCGCACCAATTCGATTGGTTTCGGGCCGGTTACGCTGGCATCTGGGATTCCCCGGTGGAGTTTGGCATACCCAAGCGGTTTGCCGGACAGCTCGGCAATCAGAAAGAGAGCCAGCGGATCGGACAGCTCCTGCGCCAGTTTTTCCGTGGAGAAATTGTTCGCGAGATACGCTTCCATATCTTCGGGCGTATTGTCGTCCGCAAATGTCGAACGAAAGGTGACGGCGCTCAGCTCCGCGAGAAGCGCGATATCTTCGGGTCCGGCGGTACGCACGGTCACCTTCTCTTGCTCTTCCATACGGCTATGCTATCACTCGGGAAGCGGGAATCAGAGGCATTCGCTTCGCTCTCTGACCAGAGCAGCCATGTTTCTGGCTTTTTCGGTTCCCCGCGATTCGAGGCCCTCTATCACCCCCGAACGGTTCGCCTCCGGCTGGTTCTGACTCACCTTCCACTTCCCCTGCAGACGGCTGATGGTGATCTCAATGCCCACAATCGCCGTGAGCAGCTTCTCCACGTATTCCGCGGGAGCATCGGCGACGGACCAGGGATTTTCGAAAGGGACTTCCTGCGACCGGGTCAGCGCTTCGATCTGTCCGAGCAGCCACGCCGAATCGTCAATTACGCGCATCGTGCCGTGCGCCTGAACGACGGCATAATTCCAGGTCGGAACGACTCGCCCCGTCTCCTGCTTCGTCGCGTACCAGGAAGGGCTGATATAACTTTCGGGACCATGAAAAACTGCCAGCACTTGCTTCGTTTCCCCGTGTTCCCGCCAGAGCGGGTTCGCCCGGGCGACATGTCCCTGAAGCACCCCAAGCGGGGCGTCTTCGGTGACAACGAGCGACAGCGGGATCAGGTCCGCCTCCGGTCCGTCCGCTCCCACCGTGACGAGGGTTGCCAGCGGATGGTCACACATCAGCTGATGCAGGACGGCGACATCCGGCTCCGCAAACGGTTTTGGTACGTACATCTCATCAATGTATCACCGCTCCCCTGACGTTAGCGCCGGAAAAAGGCGCGGGGCCTGACCCAATAGCGGCAGCGGAACACCCGCCACAGGGGTATCACTAAAAGGAGTTTACCGAAGGCAAAGCGGTTCCTCCAGATGGGCGGCGACCCGAACGCCACGGACAGCCAGGGCCGGACGCCGTTGATGGAAGCGTCCTACTGGGGCAACGCGGAGGTCGTCGCGGTCCTGCTCGCTCATGGCGCGGACCCATACAAGAAGACACCCGGCGGGCACAGTGTCTTCGACGCGACCGAGAAATGGGACTGCACACCGGAAGTGCGGGAAGAGATCCTGTCACGCCTCCGGGAGGCTTCCCGAGAGTAGGTCGCATCCCAGGCCTGCTAGGAGATGCCGCGGGGCGTCAGCAGGTAAACACAACTGCTTCCCCGGAAGTGGGAGGTGTTGTCACTCCGATAGCCGGTGACAACAATCTGCCTCCGGTTATTAATAGAAACGGCCTCCTCGAAGATCGCCCCGGCAGGCAGCTTGACCACCTGGTCGAGCCGGAGGATCTTTCCGTTTTGCCACAGAACCGCGTGGGATACTCCGTTGGCATCGGTAACGCTGCCTACCACGTCGCCTCGGTCATTAATCGACCGTGCCGAACTGCTCCCGCCTGCAGGGAGGGAAGGCAGTTCTCGCATCCTACCGTTGTCCCACAGGACAGCGTACTCGTCGGTCCATAGAATCGAGCCGACGATCTGGCCGCGATTGTTGATCGCTCGGGCCTCGCTGCTGGAACCCGTTCCCATGCCTAGATCGCGGCGCTTCCCATTATGCCACAGGACCGCCATCGTCCCGCCCCCGACGCTTCTCCGGTTTTCCACCGCGCCACGATCCCGAGATCCGACCACCTGCCCCCGATCGTTGATGCCGACTGCATTAAAACGGCCCAGAATCATCGCCTTCCCACCGCTCCGAAGAAACGCCTGATCCGTCTGTGCCCAATCGCCAATATAAACTCCGACGCTCTGCCCGTGCTGGTTGATCCCCGTCCCAGCGCTGCGTTCGCCGGGCTTTGACAGGACGCGAAGCGCGCCGTTTCTGTCCCAGAGTACAGCTATCGATTCGACTACGGTGACCGCGCCCGAGGTGGTCTTGCTCAGCGTTCCCACGACCTCGCCCCGGTCGTTGATTCCGCCCACTGCAGCGCTCAGGGACGGTCTAAGACCGGAAAGGCGACGGATCCGTCCGCCCGCGTACACGGCGGCCTGAACCCGTGTGGTCTGCTCCGGATTCTCCTGCCGATCTCCCGGCGGAAGTGGCGCAGTGACATTGCCCGCAACCTCTCCCCGATTATTGATGGCGAAGGCGTTATCGAGCGGCAGGGATAACACGGTATACATGGGCGCTCCGTGGCGCGGTGATTGCGTCATCGCAACGGGGACGAGGGTGGCGCGAGACGCGAGACGGTGTCCCGGAACAGTTTTGGGTCGGCCAGAAACAGCGGCAGCCACAGTGCATTTCGGGATTGATGGGACCGGACGATCAGCCAGGGAAGGCCATACGCCCGAGACGGCCTGACCGAGGCGATTTCGTCCCAGGTCATCGCGCACGAAAATCCCCAGAAGTTCTGGCCCTGAATTCCGTCCGCGCTGAGGCGAACCGGGAAGCAGGCGGTTATCAGCAGCGCGCACCCGAACTCGAACAGCAGCCCGACAAAAAGGAGCGACAGCTCGAAGACATGGGGCGCTCCGCCAATGAACGCCAGGTGCAGGGGAACCGCCAGGAGAGCCGTCCAGAATGCCATCGCCGCGTACAGATTCAGAGCCGATACGCGGAACGTCTGCACCGGCGCCGCGTTAACACTCGACTGCCTCTGTTTCAGCATCTGCCTGCCCCCTCTGCGTCCGGATAAAGTAATGGAGACTCTGGCCCATCGTACCAATGCCTGACGGTACGCGTCAAGTTTGTGTCCGGATCTTCCGGCGCGCTCGTCGTGACCGGTTCACAGAGGAAGACGACCGCGCCGTGCTTAACCAGAAGGTATGACTGATGTTACTTTGCCCGCTGCTGCTTCCTCCGGTTCCGCTTCGTCCGCTGATAGCGATTCCCCGCGCCTGACGCTCTGGTGTAATGCCGGTTTTCACGGAACGGCGCTGTCGCTGCTTCAGGAGGGAACCGCGCGGTACGATCTGGTTCTCGACGGCACCAAGGAAAGCCTTGCCCAGGCGGATATCGCCTTTGGGCAGCCCGACGAAAATGTGGTTATCGGGTCGGACCGCCTGCGGTGGGCGCAAATCTCCAGCGCGGGATACACGCGCTATGACCGCGACGATGTCCGCGCGGCCCTGCAGGCACGAGGCGCGATGCTGACCAACAGCTCTCATGTGTTCGATGAGCCGTGCGCCCAGCACGCGTTCGCGTTCATGCTGGCGCTGGCGCGGCAGATCCCCCAGGCCCTCGTGCACCAGCAGACCGACCGGGCGTGGAAGGGTGGCCCGCTGCGCGCCCAATCCTTCCTGCTGAACGGACAGACGGTGGTTTTCCTGGGCTACGGCGCTATTGCAAAACGGCTTGCCGCCCTGCTCGCTCCCCTGGACATGCGCGTGATCGCATTGCGCCGCTCGTCGCCTCAGAGCGACGATAGCGGGGTTACCCAGATCGGCGAGGATGGGTTGGCGGACGCGCTTGCCCAGGCGGATCATGTCATGAACCTTTTGCCGGAGAGCCCGTCCACGCTCGGTTATGTGACCGCCGAGCGGCTGGCCCAGTGCCGACCGGGGGCGTTTTTCTACAACATCGGTCGCGGGGCGACCGTGGATCAGACCGCGCTTCGGACGGCTCTGGAAAGCGGACAGATCGGCGCGGCCTATTTGGATGTCACAACCCCGGAACCGCTGCCGCCTTCCGACCCGGTCTGGAGCGCCCCAAACTGTTTCATCACGCCACACAGTGCCGGGGGACACATCGGCGAGTCGGAGCGGCTGGTGCGGCATTTTCTGAATAACCTCGCCGCCTGGGAGAAAAGCGAACCCCTCCTCGACCGCGTGATCTGAGGGGCAGGGGGGTGAGGGCAGGACCAACAGGGGAGAGCGATACAAAAGAATGGACGCAAAATCCACTACGGTTTATTGCT
>JAZKEA010000406.1:0-13118 GCA_040387315.1 Armatimonadota bacterium
TGCAGAGCGCCATTGATTTTGAGCGTCAGTGGCACCAGGATTTCAGAACCCACAGCAGGGGCCTGTGCGAAAGGCCCTTCCGGCACAGCCTCTCCCGGGGCAGCATCGTGTGGACTACCATCGCCGTGCGCCGGAGTAGGACTCGCGGCGCTCAGTGGTGGCAGTGGTGTCAGTGAGGCAGCAACGCCAACCCCCGCTGTCCCTATCCCCTTCAAGAAGGAGCGGCGTGAGGAAGCGGCTTTTTTCCTATTATCCTTGTTTGGTTCCAAAGGCTCGTTTTTCTTTTCCGGTTCAGGCACTTTTCACTTCTCCTTGCACGGGGGGTAGGGGCTATCGTAAATCCAATTCGGATTTTGCGAGCAGGTTTGGTTGAGCCGACGTCGTAACGCAAACGACTCTGGTACGCTGATTTTGATCAGGTTTGTTCGTTTAGGTTACCTCTGCGGAGGCACTGCTTGGACTGATGTCAACAATATAAGCCTTTAGGCATTAGGCATGCTTCCAAAAAACTCTCCTAGTCTGCCTCATTAGTAATGTTTTGTCGCTTCAGCCAGTACGCATACTGCTCCGGCAAGACCTGATGCGGCGCCTCTTGGCCGAGCTTCCGCGCTGCGTAGTACGGCCAGTGCGGGTTTTCCAGCATCGTCTTGGCAAGCATAACGAGATCAATCTGCTCGTCCCGAATGTACCCATCTGCTTTTTCGGGTCCGTGATATTCCAGGAAGTCACGACGGGAATATCGACCTCGCGTCGGATGCGGTGCGCGAACGGCACGAGGAATCCATGCTCGCCCCAAGGCACTTGACTGACATCGGGCGTATTGAAGCCCATGCTGATGTCGAGAAGGTCCAGTCCTTCTGCCTTCATCCTTCGCGTCAGCTCAATCGACTCCTCTAATGGCTGCTCACCCTCAACATAATCAATCGCACCAAGTCTTACGGTCAGCGGAAGTCGCTCCGGCCAGACCGCACGAACGGCAGCAAGTGTTTCCAGGAGGAAGCGGGCGCGGTTTTCAAAACTGCCGCCGTAGTCGTCGGTGCGTGTGTTTGAAAGCGGGGAGAAAAAGCTCTGCGCCAAAAACCCATGCGCGAAATGCAGCTCCAGCCACTTAAATCCGGCATTGAGAGCGCATCTTGCCGAAGAGGCAAAGGCATCCTGCACGTTTTTGATGTCATCCCCTGTCACTGGACGGGGACTGCGCCAGAGATTACCGCCGTAAGCGTCGCCTGTGGCCCCGATCGGCTCCCACGCCTCGGGGTGATCCGCGGGCAGATGTTCATCGCCCTTCCACGGGGGATTCGCGCTTGCCTTGCGGCCCGCATGTCCCATCTGGATTCCGGGTACCGCCCCCACGCTTTCGATGAAGCGAGTAATTGGTCGGAACGCCTCAGCCTGAGCATCGTTCCATAGACCCGTGTCGCCGGGCGTAATCCGTCCCTCCGGTGTAACAGCAGTCGCCTCCGCTATGACGAGCCCCGAGCCACCGATGGCGAGTCCACCTAAGTGCGAGCGGTGCCAGTCGTTGGGGACGCCATCCTTTGCGGAGTATTGGCACATCGGGGCAACGACGATGCGGTTCTTGAGCTGCACGTCCTTGAGTCTGAATTCGCTAAAAAGATCTGGCATAAGCTTTCACATTCCCCATTTTGTCTTCCAGTTCACTGTTATTGAATACGGATTAGTGGGCAACGAAGCCGCCATCCACCGGCAGAGCCACGCCGATTACAAAACTCGCGCCAGGGCTGCAGAGCCAGAGAACCGGCGCAGCGATTTCGTCGGGACGGCCCTGCCGCGCGATGGGCTGATCGCGCAGGACCTCCTTAATGGCGTCCAAGCCCATCCCCGCTCCCATGGGCGTATCAATGACACCGGGGCATACCGCATTGATGCGAATGCCACGCGGCGCGTAGTCCATCGCGGCGCTCTTTGTCAAACCTATCACACCATGTTTTGTCGCATGATAGGCCGCGCGACCCGCCAGTCCAACAAGGCCGCCAAGCGACGAGCAGTTGACGATGGCGCCGCTGCCCTGGGTGCGCATCTGAATTAATTCATGCTTCATGCAGGTCCAGATGCCGCGCAGATTGACGGCAGTCACTTGATCGAACGCGTCGCCGGTTTCCTCGGTGATGTCGCCGACGGGACCAAGGATACCGGCGTTGTTGAATGCCATGTCCAGCCGACCGAACGCATCTACGGTGCGCTCGACCAGAGAGGCAGCCTGCTCCTCGTCTGCCACATCGCAAGTAACAGCGAGTGCCCGGTAACCCGCTGAAGTCAGCTTCTCGGCTGCAGTGCGCAGTGCGTTCTCGTTGGTGTCCGCGAGCACGACAGCCGCGCCTGCCTCGGCGAATGCCATCGCGGTCGCAAGTCCGATGCCAGAGCTTGCCCCGGTAACCAGAGCAACCTGGCCCTCAAAATCATAAGCGGGATTCATACTTTTATCCCTCGACAACCTTCATCTGCATCTCGTTCATGCGGCCACCATGCACTTTGAGATTCGCAAAAGCCGCATCAAGCTCACGAAGATCCGCAGCCATCAGCGCAACGTTGACGGCTCCCAGGTTCTCCGTCAGGTGATTGATGTTGCGAGTGCCTGGAATAGGAACGATGAACGGCTTTTGTGCCAAAAGCCATGCCAGCGAAATCTGCGCGGGTGTCGCGTACTTTTTATCGGCAAACTGCCGGAGCATATCCACGATAGGGGCGTTCGCGGCTAGATTCGCCGGTGAGAAGCGGTCGAACGTGGAACGAAGGTCCGTCTTTGCATCGAGCTTTTTGCCTGCAGTTACTTCTCCAGTCAGATAACCCATTCCCACCGGTCCCCACGGCACGAAGCCAATTCCCAGCTCTTCACAGGCCGCGAGGACGCCGTTCGTCTCCGGGTCCCGGTTCATAAACGAGTATTCCGTCTGCACCGCTGAGATCAGCTGAACCGCATGCGCTCGGCGGATTGTTTTTTCACTCGCCTCCGAAAGACCGAAGTGCAGCACTTTCCCCTGCTTGATGAGATCTTTGACAACACCGGCAACTTCTTCGATAGGCACGTTGGGATCAACCCGGTGCTGATAATAGAGGTCGATGCGGTCCGTCCGAAGGCGTTTCAGCGAATCTTCAACGACCTTCCGGATATGCTCTGGTCGGCTGTTGAGATCACCGGAGCCATTAGCGACGTTGAACCCGAATTTGGTTGCAATCTGAACGTTGTCGCGGATAAGCTGGAGCGCTTCGCCAACGAGCTCTTCATTGATGAAAGGGCCATATACTTCGGCAGTATCAAAGAACGTAACGCCTTTTTCATGGGCGGTACGGATGACCGCAATTCCCTGCTTCTTATCGGCGGCGGGTCCGTAATTGGCGTTGATACTCATGCAGCCAGATCCTAATGCCGAGACTTCCAGTGTTCCAAGCTTACGTGTTTTCATTTTGTTGTCTCCGCTTTTTTTGAGCTGCTCTAGCTGAGTCGAGGGTTCAGCCCTCAATGATGTTCCCGTTGCAAGCACGAGACCTGCACCGATAAAAGCGGACTTCGTTAGGAAGCCGCGGCGATTGATGCCCTGAATAGTTCTCGTGTCCAAGTCCGTTGCATTCTGATCCTTGTCCATGAAAGATCTCCTTGTTTTTATAGCTGAGCTGGTTGTTTCTCATCGAAGGCGAGTGACGAGGACAGGTCACGGTACGCGTCAGCCTGGGCAAGCAGCTCTTTTGCTTTAGTCTCGACAGCCGCGACAGCGTCCGCTCCCGCCACAAACCGAAGCGGGGGCTCGTCCTGACCGGCAAGCTGAACCAAAGAAACAGCGAGTTTAGCAGGGTCGCCTCCCTGCTGACCGCTCATACCTTTCCAGGCTGTGACTGTCTCTTTGGTCTTCTCGGCGTAGTCCTCAATAGACGGCTCGGGGTAGTTCGTCGATTGGTCCGTGAGCAATTCGGTCCGAAAGAAACCGGGCTCCACAAGGAGGGTGCGAATACCGAATGGGGCGACCTCAGGAGTCAGTGACTCGATCCAGCCCTCGACGGCGAACTTGGACGCGGCATAAGCGGAACAGAACTCCATCCCGACGATACCGGCGGTCGAAGAGATCTGCATCACAAGCCCTGACCGCTGCCTGCGCATCACGGGAAGGACGGCGCGGGTGATGTTCACCGAGCCGAAGAAGTTGGTCTCGATCTGGGCGCGGAAATCGTCCGCAGTGATCTCCTCGAAGAACCCGGCGTAGAAGTTAGCCGCATTGTTGATGAGCACATCGATTCTGCCGAAGCGCGCCACGGCAGCTGCGACGGCATTCTCGGCATCGGTTGCGTCGGTGACATCGAGCGTCACGACCAGAAGATCCTCGGAGGCGCCGATTGCCTTTGTGACGGTGTCCGTGTTGCGCCCCGTGGCGATGACCGCATGACCGGCAGAAAGGGCGGCCTTAGCAATATCTACACCCAGGCCGCGGCCTGCCCCCGTGATCAGCCAAACCTGTTTATCTGTATTGTCTGTTTTGTTCGTCATTATAAAAACCTTAACTTCCTCCTCACTCGCTTGGAGGAAATTCCATCATCCCTCTTCGAGTTCAGAGTGTTTTTCCGTTGCTATTGGCCTATTGTAGAGCGTTGAGAGGCAGAAGCCATATAACAGAATTCGATTAGTCTTGTACGATCTTGCAAATGTTGTATAGGAGCGGCAGATAAGGTACGCAGGGGTGTTATCATGGATTTCATGAGTAAAGAGCGGGCAGTGCCGTCAGAGCCGTCAGAGCCGTCAGAGCGCGAGGCGCGAAGGAAGCAGGACAATCGGGAGGAACTGGCGGAGCGTATCGCGCACGCCGTCCCTGAGGATGGCATCGTTGAGCCGATGAAGGGGTTGTATCTGTACCGTATCTCTCGAGCGGGCGAGCCGATTCATGGAGTGACCGATCCGGCTTTCTGCGTCATCGCGCAGGGCAGTAAAGAGGTGATGCTTGGGGAGGACCGCTTCCAGTACGACACGCTGCATTACCTTCTTTCGACGGTAGAGCTGCCCGTCGTCGGTCAGGTCATGGAAGCGTCGAAGGAGAAACCGTACCTGGGCCTGCGGCTTCAGCTTGATTCGGCCCTTGTCGCGTCGGCCATGGTGGAAGCCAGTATTGCCGCGCCTCGCAGCAGTGCGGGCGACGTCAAGGCCGTCACCGTAAGTTCGCTCGATGCCAGTTTTCTTGACGCGATCTTGCGGCTCGTGCGGCTCGTTGATTCTCCCGGGGAAGCACGGGTTCTGGCTCCACTCATTACGCGGGAGATTGTGTTCCGGCTCCTAATAGGAGAGCAGGGTGCTCGCCTTCGTCATATTGCTGTCCTGGGCGGCCACACGGATCGCGTCGCCCGGGCTATCGAGCGACTGCGCAGGAACTTCGACAAGCCGCTCAGCATCGAAGGATTGGCGAGGGAGTTGGGAATGAGTCTTTCGGGTTTTCACAACCACTTCAAAGCCGTCACGGCAATGAGCCCACTTCAGTTCCAGAAGCACCTCAGGCTTCAGGAAGCGCGGCGTCTCATGCTGGGGGAAGACCTGGATGCCGCAAGCGCCGGCTACCGCGTGGGTTACGACGATGCCTCGCACTTCAACCGCGATTATAAAAGGCTTTTCGGCGAGCCGCCCATGCGCGATGTGGAGCGACTGCGAGTCACCGCTAAGATTGTCGATACAAAAATGGCAACGTAGCTGAAATCCACTTTCGTACTTGTGCAACCGCTCGTAGAGCTAAGCAAAGCCTGCAGTAACTAACCCACCGCTGCCCCCGTAACGAAACGTTCGGAACCTCATCCGTCTGCGCATAAATCAAGCACTTGCATGCATTATAAAGCTTGCTCGCTTGCCTTCGGTCCCCTACCTGTTTTACTATGATCCATAACGACGATTATGGGGTATAGCTCCACCTATTTCTTCTGACCCTTTGTACCCCGTTTTGCCACCCTGTTCCTGACGCCTCCAATATCTCTGGCCTGCGGTTCCGGCACGACTATGGCCAGAGCAATACCTCCACGATGCTCGCCCTTCACTAAGGCTGCCGCGAGGCCGACTAGGTGGCCCCTGGTCCCTGGTCTGTCGGCTATCATATCCCAAAACTGATCCCAGCCGCGTACCTAAAAGAAGTGGACAGTTCGCTGCCTGACGGATCAACGGCTCCCGTGGCAACAGTCTTGTCACCCACGTTAACGAGATGGTAGATGGGGACGGGGCACTGCCGCCTGGAGTTACGGAGCGAGCGATTTTTAGATTGACATCCCCCTTTGTCTAGCGCATAATGTCGTCAACAAGGGGAGATTGCTCTGTGACGACAGTGATGTCATGGCATTGGAAAGAATCTCGCATAAAGCCGGCTTCCCTGGCAATTATCGTTACCTTCGCCCGCTCCCCGGCTTCCGGCAGCCTTTAATACTGGCATTTGCCAAAGGAAATAAGTCATGCAGCGTTGCAGTACTCCTTCCGTTTACGTCTTAAATAAAGGCGCGGCTCGCCCCGCCACAACTTCTGTTACCTTTGTCCGAACTACCGGGTTCACCTCGCGCAATGCAGGCTTTACTTTGATCGAGCTTCTCGTTGTTATCGCCATAATAGCAATTCTGGCAGCCATGCTTTTCCCTGTTTTTGCCCAGGCAAGGGAGAAGGCGAGGCAATCTGCCTGCATGAGTAACCTCAAGCAGATTGGTCTTGGCTTCATTCAGTATGTTCAGGATCACGACGAAACTTTTCCGCACAGCCATAACACGCTGACGGCGCCCACCTTCAATCTGCCCGATGGGCGCACCGGTACTGGGCGTGTAAACTGGCCGATGCAGATCTACCCCTATATCAAGAATGTTCAGGTGATGAGCTGCCCCAGTGACCCGGATTCCGCCTACAAGTTTAACGCGACCACGAACCCCTATTTGTATGACTACAGTAAGCCGGTTCCCCTGAGCTATGGCGCCAATGGCAGGATGTACTTCCGTACCATCCCGCTTTCGGATGCAGACATTCGGTTTCCCGCCGATACCTACTGGATTGCGGATCTTCACCGGGAGAATCCTGTCAGCTTTGAACCGTACGACACCGGCGGCTGGCAGGGCTCTAATGCCTTTAACCGGCTCCGGTTCTCCAAGCAATGCGGACAAATCAGTACCAGCGGAAACATCAGTCTTCCCGCAGGCGTTAATCCGGAAAACTGCGTTCGCCACAACGGCGGCAATGAGATTGTCTTCGCGGACGGGCACGTCAAGTGGGTGAAGTGGGACCAGCTGGTGGACACAAAGGGCCTGCATGATCGGACCACGCCATAAAAGCCTTGGGTGGATACCACATGAAAGCGCAAGGCCTCCTGATCGTGCTGCTGATCGTGCTGATAACGATGATGACGATGATGACTGCAGTTTGTTGCCTGGCGGCTCCACCGGCGGCGGCCGCGTTAGAGGAAGTCACGGTCAGTATAGACCGCACCCGAACAGAGATGGTCAGCCATCTCTCGCTGGGGATCACGCACACCCAGACCGGACTGGACCGGGGAGGCGACCCGGATGCCATCCTGCGCGGGAGAAGAGCGTTCGCGTCGGTCAGTCGCTATCAGAATGTTCATATCATGGGCTGGGGGACTGACAATCCCAACCCCGCCCCCAGCGTCTATAATTGGGAAAGCCTGGATCGGCGAATGGCGATGGTCCGCTCTCTCAAGGGCGCTGTCCCGGTAATCACCCTTTGCGCCGCTCCCGACTGGATGAAAGGTGGGGAGCCGGGCAAGACGGACTGGAGCAGGATCGAGGCCGCGGCCGTGCCGGAACGCTACGCAGACTTTGCCGCTCTTGCCGCCGTGATCGCTCGGCGCTATCCCGACGTCCGCTATTTCCAGGTATGGAACGAGTTCAAAGGGTTCTGGAATGCGCCAAAGAACAACTGGAACTATGAGAACTACACACGGATGTATAACATGGTGTATGACGCGCTCAAAGCCGTGCGCCGCGACATCCAGGTCGGCGGCCCGTACCTTGTCGTCGAAGGCACCGGTTCGGAGCGGGGCGATTGGTCAACCGAAAAACCGATCCGGGCGCGGCAGTGGGAAGTACTTGACTACTGGCTCAAGAACAAGAAAGGCGCTGACTTTATCTGCCTCGACAGAGGCGTCAAAACCTTCCACGACAAAAGTCGCTATACTCCCGCAGAAACGATGCGCCTGATTCACTACTTCGGCGATGTCGCGAAGCAAATTCGCGCCAGGACCGATCTGCCGATCTGGTGGGCGGAGTTCTACGGTGGCATCGAGGGAGGAGACGCGCAGTCAGTGGCTGCTGTTCATGCGTCTATCCTGTACCACATGCTGCGGGGTGGGTCGTCGGTCGCTCTCCTCTGGAACGGCATCGCCGACGGCGAGGTGGGCCACGGCCTCATCACCGATATCAGGAAACCGGCTGGGGGACAGCCTACGCCACACTATCTGGTCTTCGAGGCCTTCCACAAGCACTTCGGCCCCAGTACCTCTCTTTACCGATCCACTTCATCGTCGCCAGATATTGAGGTCCTCGCCTCCGCAAAGAAAACGCTTCTTATCAACAAGCGAGCTGTTCCAGTAGCCGTCCGGCTAGAGAACAAGGAAGTTATTTTGGCCGCTTATGACGTGCGTCTTCTGGATACGCCCACAGTAACGGAGAAGAAATCGAAGCGGTGACCACGTGAGCGCCCCCACGTGCCGTCCCGACTCCCGAACGGCTAAACGACCGTTGTGCAATATAGGCAGTATAGGCAATATAGGCTGGGCGGTACTCTTTACTAAGATAGCGGCGGATGTACCGGCATCAACGCTGCCTAGGCCTCGGCAACCCGGACACTCAACCCGGACACTCGACCGCTTTCCAAACTGGCTTCGAACAAACATAGCTGTTACCAGCCGCCAGAAAGCTTTAGATTTACGGCGATGTGACCAGCATCGATAGGTTACAGGTTTACCTTGCTTTCCCGTCTACCTCAACGAGCATCCGGAATGAACGCGAGTTTCGTAGCTTCCATTTGCCCAGCAGTTTTACCCATGTATCGCGTGTCGGCTCCAGGCTAGTGATCCGGTGCTTTTTACCTTTGGTTCCGTACTTGCCTTCCGTATCGACCTCGATCGTCGTTTTTTTCTGTACCGCATCGACATAGGCCGTGTCGCCGTGAAAACTTATCTTCTTTACGGTATACGCGTACTGGCCGACGTTAGCTGGATGTAGGACGGTGTCGCTGCGCAGCAGTTGCAGTTGCTGCACTATAGGGTGTGATTCACCATTCGCATCTGTGGCCGTCCAGTCAGAGGTTGCAACACCTTCGAGGAGGTCTGCAAGACCCTTGTAATCGTCGTTCTGCACAAGAATAGTGGCTCGGCGATAGTAATCGCGCAACAGCTTTTCTTGTTCGGTTACTGTGCTCACTACCGATTTTGCAGATGCGATTTTTACGGAAGGGCGGGCCCGCCCAGTCTGCTCTGCCGCAACGCTTCCCGACATTGTGAGAGTCGCTGTAAGGACCGCATATAACCCAGTAAAGGTCTGCTTTCGAGTCATGGATACAACCTATCGCTTCAGCTTAAATTTATCTGCATCAAACTTTTCACCGATAACCTCGCTCTGTCCTTCACGGCCTGACAATCCACAGAGAGGTGGCGGCAGGTGACAGCTCTGTTTGTTCAGGTTGTTCAGGGCCATCCGGCAGTCTCGCCTGTGGAACGGTCATCACTCCGAAGGTCCTTGACCCGCTTGCTGCCGGCGCATCGCGGACAGGTCACCAGTTCCAGTTCCGAATTTTACTTCGGATACGTAATTTGTACTGATGTCCGATAATGCCTGCTTATCGGACATCAGAAGGAAAACAGCTAGACTGCGGCAAACTTACGGTCACTACCGGTTACCGGTTTATCACTAACCGGAAAGACAGGCAGAGAAGGCAAAGACCATGGCTCAGGCGCACGATGGGGATCAAGAACATCAGGATGAGGAATTTGAGGAACTTTATGTAACGCGAGACGAAGCGCGTCAGATTGCCGGATTGGAGGCGCTCCGTTATTTGGAAGAATCCGACAATCGCATTGCGTACGTATCCTTCGTTTCCGATCTGCAGGATTACTGCCTCTGTGAGTTTCGCCACCATCCACCACAAGGTTGGTCTTTCTCCTGCCGAATGCTGCACCCCGAGCTCAGACTACCCGGAGAGCAGATCAGCGATGCCCTCATTGCCGAGAGGGCACGCTCGGGTAATATGATCGCTGCAATCCGGCTTTACCGCGGGAAGTATGACGTGGGCCTTGCCGAGGCCAAGATAGCTGTTGAGCGTCTGCTCAAAACGCCACGAAACGGAACGCATAACCCATGAATGAATCGTCAGAGAATGTCGTTATACTTCCCGTCTCTGGGAATGACTCAGGTCGTTCATCTGGTTCATCTGGTTCATCTGGTTCATCTGGTTCGCTGGCACAGTACACGCGGCTGACGGAAGAGGCGCGGGCTCATGTGGAGAACAGCAGGGCCGACAACACTCGCCGTGCCTACCGAGCCGACTGGGAGGACTTCACCCAGTGGTGCAACCATCACAACGTCGTTCCCCTTCCCGCCGCGCCGGAGACCGTGGCGCTTTACCTGACCGAGTGTGCCCGTGGGCTCAAGCCGAGCACGATCCAGCGGCGCATGGCATCCATCACCCAGGCACATGCGGCCGCCGGTTACGGGGACTCACCGATCAAGCATGTTCTGGTGCGGTCCGTGTGGCGCGGCATCCGCCGGGAGAAAGGCGTCGCCCAGCAGGGGAAGTCCCCCACCCTAACCGCTGACCTGCGCGTGATGATCGACCACCTACCCGGTTTAGAGGAAGGAAAGCTCCTCAGTGTCCGCGACCGGGCACTGCTGCTCCTGGGCTTTGCCGGGGCGATGCGGCGCAGCGAGCTTGTTGGCCTTGATGTCAGTGATGTCGTGGAGACAAACGATGGCCTGGTCGTGAGCATCCGCAAGAGCAAGACGGACCAGGAGGGTGCCGGGCGCAAGATTGGCATCCCCTATGGGTCACACCCACAGACCTGCCCCGTCAGAGCCGTTCGCGCCTGGAAAGAGGCAATGCGAATAGCCCTGGAAACAGTACAGGAACAGGAGTTGGAAGCAGCGGCTGAAGACAGTGCTACTGCGCCTCTATATAATAAGGTAGGAGAGGCGCCAGATTCGGCGGATTCGTCAGGTTCATTGGGGGGCTCTCCGTTGTTCCGGGGGGTAGACCGGCACGGAAATGTCAGTCCCAAACGGCTCTGCGACCGGACCGTGGCACGGGTGGTGAAGCGGGCACTTCTTGCGGCCGGTCGTCATCCGGAGCAGGTGGCGCTGTTTGCGGGGCACAGCCTCCGGGCCGGTCTTGCCACACAGGCGGCCATGAGCGGAGCGAGTGAAAGAAGCATACAGGATCAGACCGGCCACAAGAGCCTCGTCATCCTTCGGCGCTACATCCGCGGCGGCTCCCTCTTCCGGGAAAACGCCGCCGCAAAAATCGGACTATAAGGCTAGTTGTCCGGCTTGGTCGTTCGAGTACGTCTGGTTGAGCGCAGTCACGTACCGCGGCGTCATCCCTCGCACAGGATGTACAATGCGGGTGGCGAGCAGAATGAACCATCCGAAGAAAGCAGAAGAGCAGGCACCGCAGGGAGAGCGGAGTCAACGAACCTTTGTGGATTGTCCTCGCTGCGCCGGCAGCAAGCGGGTGATGGACTTCCAGTCCGGTGACCGCGCAACGGCGAGACTGCCGGATGGAAAGCTACCCTGTGTCCTGGCTGCGGGGGAACTGGCAACGTCAATAAGCCGACAGCCGCGGCTATCCTGGAAACCCTGCTTAACCTATACTTTAGGCGCAGGAGTTTTGGGTGTTTTGCCTTCGACAAAGTTCGTTGGCTCCATTAGCATCAGGAGTTCAGCGCGCGGGATCAGCACCTTGCGCAGACCGGCAACGCGGAACGCCTTGAGCTTGCCCTGACGGATGTAGCCGCGGATCGAGGAAGTCGATAGCTGAAGGTAACCCGCCGCCTGCTCCACTGTCATAAGGTCGTTCGCCTCTAAAGGCTCCGACTTTGCCATTGGTGTGCCCTGGTTGCTCATGTGCGGTTCCATCGGATCTGTTCCCTCTACAACCTACAACATTCTCATCCGTTACACCCGTCTTCTTTGATTCTGCTGGCTTTGCGGCCCTCGGATGTTCTCCCAGGATACCGCACGAGTGCCTGGACGAAACGAAAAGAGTCCTCCTGAATCGTAACGCCCACCCCTACTTTTGTACGCGATATCAGCGTTTATCAAGAATAAAGCAGTCGGAGGCGGGTCATTCTACGGTAATACGATTCGGCTCCTGGTTGGCTCTTTGCGTTCCCAACCTTTTTCCTGGTGTCTGTTAGGTGAAGGCCTGTTTCCGCACCTGCCGGAAGGCAAAAAAGCCACACGGATCGGAGATATCCATGCGGCTTTTTCTGCTCTGCTAAAGCTACTTCTTTCGTCCCTAAGAGGCACCTACACGGTTACGTCGAAAGATGATCCCGATCGTCCCCATCATAGGAATCAGGAGGGCAAGGCTGCTCGGTTCTGGCGCACTGACATTAGCTGCATTGACCGTTAGCTGCGCTGTGCCCACTCCGCTTGCGGAGGTTGCCGTCGTCGTGCCTTGCCCCTCTACCTGATACGAAAGACTGTAAACGCCTAGGGATGCATTAGATCCCGCAATAACATTTATGGAATTAGTGTAGGTTCCGCCCGGCGCAAGTGAGAATGGCAGATTAGAAGCAAAATTACTATCGTCCACTGTCAAGCCCGTGATAGCGGATCCGGTGATATTTGCGGATGTTCCCAGCAAGTCATACGATTCGGTGACTGCGGCGGAAAGTGTCAGTGTCCCCGTCAAAGCAATCGTATCACCAGGTGCAAATACACTGCTTGAGGGTGACAAAGTAAACGTTAGCTGAGCGTGGCTTGTTGAAGCATGTCCAAGAACTAAAAGGCCAGTAATTAAAGCCGCTTGAACCAAACGGGAGGCGCGCCCTCTATATGACATGAATGATTTTCTTTCTCGGCTTCCCGATACAGATCATGCATCGGGAAGCCGTTTTTGTAGCTGCGCTTGGACCTAGTGATGACAGCCT
>JAZKEA010000407.1:0-9260 GCA_040387315.1 Armatimonadota bacterium
GGCGACTACGACGAAGTTCCGACCGTCTAAAGAGCGCTCGACGGTGTACCCTTCCTCGTTGGTGGCATTGTCGGTCCATGTCAGGTTGATCTGGCTTCGGGACACCGCCTGCCCGGCTAAATTAGTCGGTGTGGCAGGGGTGGCCGGCGCGGGTTCCGTAGGGGGTACAGGTGGCTCCGTCACGGGCGTCTGTGTGGCCGCGGCGAGAGCACGATATACGTTCACCCGTCCGCCGCCAATGGTGCGCGAGCCGTACGGGCTGAAAGTATCTGTATTATTGACGATTAACGCCTCAACCTGAGCATTTGTCAGGGCGGGGTTCTGTGACCGGATGAGAGCCGCCTGACCGGCAACCAGCGGTGTCGCCATCGACGTTCCTGACATATAGGTATAGCCGCTGCCCGTATACGTCGAGGCGATGTCCGAACCGGGCGCGGCGACCTTGACCCAGGAGCCATAGTTGGAGAAGGAACTCAGTGTGTCTGTCGAATCCGTGGAGGCGACAGAGATAACATTCGTATAACCGGCGGGGAAGCTCTGGGCGGAACTGCTGTCATTACCGGCAGCAGCTACCACGACGCAGCCCTTGCTGTAAGCGTAGTTGACGGCGTTGGAAAGCGTCGTCGTGCCTCCCCCTCCCAGGCTCAGGCTAATGACCTTCGCACCATGGTCCGCCGCATAGATGATGCCGTCGGCAACACCGGATGTGGTGCCGGAACCATCCGCGCCAAGTACCTTGACCGGCATGATCTTCGTGGAGACGCTGTTCGAGGTTGCGGCATCGCCGTTCCACCCCGCGATGCCTGCGATGCCGATGCCATTGTTGATCTGGCCTGCGGCGATTCCCGCGCAGTGGGTTCCGTGCCCATTGTCATCACTCGGGTCGGCATCGTTGTTGAAAAAGTCATATCCGGCCACAACCTTGGCCGCGAGATCGGGGTGATTGGTCTGCACGCCGGTATCGATGATGGCAATAACGGTTTCCGCCTGCGGCTTCCAGATGCTCCAGGCGACATCCGCCTGAACCTTCTGAGGCGCCCACTGATTACTCAAGTAATACGTATCATTGGGTGTGCTAAAGGAGTTCAGTACCACGTTCGGCTCCGCGTACTCCACTTCCGGAAGATCCTCAAGGTCGGCGATGGCCTGTTCGACGGTTACGCCCTTCTTCAGCTTGACGCGGTATGCCTTGATCCGGTCCTGACGACCGTGAATCGCCCCTGCCAGCTTTTCTATCTTGTTTGCGGTGGCTGTATCGTCACTGTCGAATTTTACGCCGACGATGATCTCGCCGGGGGCAAATCCGGCAGGGGAAGCCTGCGCGGTGGAGGACCATAATAGAGTGCTGACAGTGACAACGACGGCGCTCAGCGACGCGGTGAGGAAGCGGGACTTCATAAAAAGCTTACTACTCCTTAGCACAGGAAAACAACAGCGTTCGGTTCACCGGGCAGACAGCGCCTGATGAACGTCGCAGCAGAGTGATAACGCGAGACAAAGGATGCTTGATCCGTAGTGCGAAAAGGAAGACACAAACGTGGCAATTTTTGTGATAACTACTGCTTATATCTGTCTACATATAACAGTATATATTGGCGTCAGAACTACGGTTCGACACACTGTATGTTCTATTGTCGGCAGTGTCAAGCCAAAAAAGAGTGATTATTAAATACAATCGTTTGCAGCGAAAAATAAAACGGGGAGATATTTCGCGGTGGCGAGGGGGCGTATTGTGACAGAGGATAGCTGCTAATTACTCGTCGATGAGCGCTAGGGTATCCTGAAGAGAACGAACCCCGGCAGTCGCGCCGTAGGATTGGACACAGCAGGCTCCGACTGCATTAGCAAACCGCGAAGTTTTCCGCAGGGGCCAATGATTTAGAAGGCCGGTCAGGAATCCCCCGATCCAGGCATCACCGGCTCCGAGGGAATCTACCGCAGTCACCTTGAGCGGAGAGACATGAAACGGCTCCTCGTCCTGGGGAACGATCAGGCAGCCGTTGGCTCCCATCTTTACCGCCACGTTTTTCGCCCCCGCTTCCTGGAACCGACGGGCCTGGCGCAGGGCTTTGTTCTCCCCGGTCAGCTCTTTTGCCTCTTCGAAAGAGGGAAGCGCCCAATCTACGAACGGCAGTGCGGGCGCGATGCCCTCCCAGCCGCGGGACCGCGGGTTCATGACGGTGTCCAGGGTCGTCAGAAGTCCCTTTTCTTTCGCCCTTTTGAGCACCTCGCGGGCACCGTCGCCTTCCATCGCTGACAGAAGCTGAAGGCCGCCGATATGGAAGATCTTCGTCCCCTCATCGACGACGTCCCAGTCTACATCCTGCGCGGTCAGCGTGGCGTTCGCCCCGATGACATGAAGAAACGACCGCTCCGCGTCACTGTGAACGGTGACAATAGTCGCGGCTGTCGCCGCGGAGGCATCCCGACGGATTCCACGGGTATCCACGCCGATCTCCTGAAGCGACCGGATCATGAAATTCCCGTAACCATCATTGCCGACCTTGCCGAGAACCGCCGTCGAGACGCCAATCCTTGCGAGGGAACCGCCGGTATTGGCGGCACATCCGCCGGTATGGAGCTCGATCCGGTCGATCAACGTAAGGCCGCCATGGTCGGGGAGGGCATCGATGTTCGCCCCGACCGTATCGGCGACAAGAAGTCCAAGACAAGCAATATCAGGCATAGAATAGACTTCGCCTTTTTTATCACGGGGTCCTTTGTCGCTGCGTGTCGTAACAAAGGATTCTCCAAGCGCGACGCCGAAAAACAAGTCCGTTCCGCTGTTTTACTTTTGATAAGGAACCATAAAATTGTTTCAGCAAGCGCACGATAGTCCTCTCTGGAAAGACGGTGAGGCGTTTATCGCCCGTCTTCCCGATGCCCCTCGTTCTCTGCCCGTATTCGGTGATCCGCGCCGCAATCCGCCCACGGCCAAGACCACTCCGTCTGATGCCGACAAGAAGCGGGCGGAGCGGATGGAGGAGATTTCCAAACGCCTTCGTATCCCACAAAACCCGACTCTGGCGGATATGCAGCGACTCATGAAGTCGCCTGAGTACCGGGAGATGATGCAGATTAGCGAGGAAGTGCAGACTACTTCCGAAGCAAAGGCGGAGGATGCTTTCGCGGACGCAAAGCGCCGCTATGACGCTACAACAAAGTCTTGGCTCCAAAAGAGCGGGTTTGCTGCTGTCCGTGCCTGGCGTGGTCAGGCGATTGCCCTGATGGACTCTGCCGGCCCGCAGGCGGTGTCCGTTCAGTTCACGACAGCGAAACGGTTTTTCGACTCCCACTCCGGTCGCCTCTGCTGGAGTGGGGGATGCACATTGACGGCGGTCAAAAACGGCTACCCGCAGCGGACTTCGGAACGAAAAGACCCGGCTACTCTTCAATTCTTCATCGGGCAGGAAGGTTACTTCCTGAAGTTTGCCGGAGCGGGAATCGGCGAGAACCGGGACAGGCTGTATCAGCCCTTTGTCACCAGTAACCTTTTCAAGCTGCGGCGTACTGCCGATTTCCCCAACCTGATGAAGGAGCCGGGCGACGAGGGGATTTTCGGCTTCCCCTTCTCCGGGACCGGAAAGGTTCTTCGCGGAAAGATGCGCCTGACACTGGAAGACAATGCCGTTTACTCCATCGGCTGGGAGATAACCCCGGTCTAGGTCGGAACCTGGACCGGGGTCTGAGAAGGCGCGCTACGCCGCCCCGGTCGGGGCGAAATCCAGAAACCCGGTCACGGACTGCAGGCGCTCCCCGGCAACGACACCGAAATCGACGCCACCGGCAAAAGGTGCGCCGCTCTCGGGACCGAGTTCCCAGGAAAAGCGAACACGGTTGTTATGGGTGTCCACATCACTCGTTCTGCGGAAACGAAATCCGGGAAACTGCGTCTGGACCCCCTGCGTCATCGTTTCGATACCGTCCCAGCCTTCCGCCTGCATCAAGGGGTCCATATACGAGGCGTCTGCTGTCCAGGTTTGTGTGATAAGCGCGCGTCGCCGCTCCGCATCAGCCTCGTTCCAAACAGCGATATATCGGTCGATCAAGTCGGTCACTGCGTCCATAGTCAATCCTCGTCGTGTAGGAGTTCATCGCGAAGACCAAAGCCATTGGCGATGACTGCTCCAAGTATGCTGCCGCCACAGTCACCCGACAATTACCTGTGAGGTAATGGAAATGCGCTTTTTCCGGGCTATCATTGCGTTATGATTTCTGCGCATTCAGACCGACCTCTTGGCGATCTCCTGCGTGAGTGGCGACAGCGCCGTCGTATGAGCCAGATGGACCTTGCCGGTGTAGCGAACATCTCGACAAGGCATCTGAGCTTTGTCGAGACGGGACGCGCACAGGCGAGCCGTGACATGATTTTGCTCCTCGCCGAGCAGCTGGAGATCTCTTTGAGGGAGCGTAATACTCTGCTGATCGCCGCCGGATACGCACCGGTGTTTCCGGAGAGGATTCTTGCTGATCCCGCATTGGAGGCCGCTCGCAAAGCGGTCGATATGGTGCTGGAGGGGCATGAACCGTACCCCGCCCTTGCGGTTGATCGGCACTGGACCCTGGTGGCGTCCAACAGGATCGTTCCTCTGCTGCTTGCAGAGGCTGACGATTCGCTGCTCAAGCCACCCGTAAATGTATTGCGACTGAGTATGCACCCCAGCGGACTGGGGCCGCGTATAGCAAATTATCGTCAGTGGCGTTCGCATCTTGCCGCCCGCCTGCAGCAGCAGATCGAGGTTAGTGCCGACCCGTACCTGGTCGATCTTCTGCGGGAGATACGAGCTTATCCGGTGCCGACAGGAACCGCCAACCGCGCCTCGGCGGAGGGGGAAGTCGCGGGAATCGTCGTGCCGCTCCAGCTGATCATGGGGTCCGAAATTCTCTCTCTGTTCACCACAACGACCGTATTCGGAACTGCGGTGGACGTGACGGTCTCGGAACTGGCGATAGAGTCTTTCTTCCCCGCCAACGCCGCGTCGGCGGTGATGCTGCGTAAGCTGGCGGAGTCCGGGCTTTAAGCCTGCCGGTTTGCGGCGTTTTGTCGCTCTGTGTTACAATTGATCGAATTTATCGGAATAAATAACGCCGCCACGGCCCGTGAGCGGCGTTTCTTGCCGGATTTAAGTCCTGCAAAGCGGCAGCAAATAAGCAGAGAGCAATCGGAAAAACGTAATGATCGTAATTCTTTCCAGCAGCGCAACAGAGCGCAATCGCCAGGACCTCGTGGAGAACCTTGAGCAGCGCGGCTATGGGGTCCACGTTTCGGTCGGCGTAGAAAAGACCATCATTGGCATCATTGGAATCGGTCCTGAAGAGAAGGCCGAGGTCAGCGATCAGTTTGAGGCGCTTCCGTTTGTCGAGCGATGTGTTCCTGTTTCTGCCCCCTACAAGCTGGTAGGAAAGCCTTTCCGACCGGAAGGGACGCAGATCAATGTGCGCGGTGTCATTATCGGCGGTGAAAAGGCCGTCATGATGGCGGGACCCTGTACGGTCGAGACCGAAGATCAGCTCATGGAATCGGCCCACGCGGTCAAAAAAGCCGGAGCGCATATCCTGCGCGGCGGCGCGTATAAGCCGTCTACGTCCCCGTACTCGTTCCATGGTCATGGTGTCGAGGCGCTCAAGATGCTCGCCAATGCCCGCGAAGAGACCGGCCTGCCGATTATCACCGAGGTCATGGATGTCCGGGATGTCGAAGTCGTCTGCCAGTATGCCGATATCCTGCAGATCGGAACCCGCAACGCCCAGAACTATAACCTGCTCCGCGAAGTCGGCAAAGTTCAGACACCGGTTCTGCTCAAGCGAGGTATGTCCTCCAAAATCGAGGAGTGGCTGCAGGCGGCGGAGTACATCGCGAGCAGCGGCAACTACAACATCATGCTCTGCGAGCGTGGTATCCGCACCTTCGAGACCTACACGCGAAACACCTTCGACATTAACGCGATTCCCGCTCTCAAAGAGCTTTCGCATCTTCCCGTCATCGCGGATACGTCGCATGGTACTGGTAAGGCGTCGCTGGTCGATGCCGTCACGCTTGGCGCGTTCGCGGCGGGCGCGGACGGTGCGATCATTGAGGTGCACCCGCATCCGGAGAAGGCGCTGAAAGACGGCGCACAGTCGCTCACGCCCACTGCTTTCGAGGTGATGATGCAGAAACTCAACCAGCTGCTTCCGGTCGTCGGACGAAGTTTTTAGGCGGGACTTGATGCGCGTCGCCATCGTCGGCGTAGGGCTTATCGGCGGTTCGCTGGGCATGGCGCTCCGCGAACGCCGATTGGCAAGTTCCGTCATTGGTATCGGTCGAAACCCGGAGACGCTCCAAAAAGCGGTGCGGCTCGGGGCTATCGATGAGGCAGCCACCGATCTCGCTGACGGCATAAAAGACGCGGATCTAATTGTTCTCGCGACTCCTATCGGGCAGATTCTCGCGGATATGGAGCGTTTGTCCACGCTTCTCTCTACCAATGCCGTTGTTACTGATGTCGGCTCCACCAAAGGCGAGATCGCGCGTGCCGGGGATCGGCTGATGCCTCGCGGCGCGTTTGTTCCAGGGCATCCCATGGCGGGCTCGGAGCGCTCCGGCGTCGAGGCCGCTCGTGCGGATCTGTTCATCGAAGCGACCTGGGCCCTGACTCCCACAACTTCTACGGAAAAAGAGGCGTTGCAGCGGGTGCGCCATCTAGCGCAGGCAGTGGGGGCGCGGACGATCCTGCTTGACCCGGACGCCCATGACCGCGCGGTCGCGGTCACCTCTCATCTGCCCCATGTTCTGGCCTATGCTCTTGCCACACTCGCCGAAGCGGAATCCGAAACGAACCCACATCTTTTCGATCTCGCCGCCGGTTCTTTTGCCAGCGCGACGCGAGTTGCGGCAAGCAGCCCCGAACTCTGGCGGGATATCGCCCTATCGAACCGTGATGCGCTTCTTCAATCTGTACGTGCCTACCGTGTGTCGCTTGCCGAGACCGAAGACGCTCTGGAACGGGGCGATGCCGACGCGCTGCTGGCCCTTTTTCAAAAAGGGTTCGCCGCCCGCCGAGAAAGCTGATCTGCGTTTCTATGGCGTTCGCAGTCGAGCTATTTTTTGATGCGGCGACAGAGGCGGCTCTACGACGTCTCATCGATACCACTGCGGGCAGAGATAGCAGCAGTTCAAGTTATCGTCCGCATGTATCACTTGGAGGCAGTAAAAGGCTCCGTGACGCTCCCTCGCTCATTCACGCCCTCGAAACGCTCGCCTCCGAGCAGGCCGGCGCTTTTCCGGTGACGCTTGCTCATCTGGGGCTCTTTCCCGGTGACGAGGGTGTGATCTTCTATGGTGTCACGGTGACTACGCCACTTCTCCTGCTGCAGCGCCGCTTCCATGCCCTGTTCACGCCGCTGGCTATCGACTGGTCACCTTTCTATCAGCCGGGAAGCTGGGTGCCGCACTGCACTCTTGCTTACGGTCTGCCGCAGGACCGTCTTTCGGATGTCATCGTGAAACTTCAGCAGCAGGTGCCGCCTTCGATATCCGGGCTTTTGACGAGCATTGCCCTTGTGCATATCCCGTCCGGGGATGAGCGAGCCGTGTTTGCGTTTGAGGCTACCGGCGTGACAGAATAACGGTATCTATGACCACCTACCCTGACCTTCTTCCGATAACACCCGCGCAGGCTCCCGTGCGGGGAGTCGCGCCGGTTCCCGGTTCCAAGAGCATCACCAATCGTGCGCTTGCGCTTGCTGCCCTTGCCGAGGGAGCCACGACCCTCACAAATGCGCTCTTCGCGGATGATACCGAGCGGATGATGGACTGCCTCCGCGCCCTCGGATTTGCCGTTGAGGACAGCCGGGAACGGGAATCGATAACCGTCCGGGGGCACCAATCGATACCGTCAGCGAATGCCACGCTTTTTGTCGGGAACAGCGGCACGACGGCTCGCTTTATTACGCCCGTTACGGCTCTTGGACAGGGAACGTTCGTCGTTGATGGCGTCGCCCGTATGCGGGAGCGTCCGATGGGGGATCTGATTCGCGCCCTCCGGCAGCTTGGCGTAGACATCGAAAGCCTTGGGGCGAACGGGTGCCCTCCGCTCCGCATCAATGGTCACGGGCTGAAAGGCGGCGCGTGCGAGGTGCGATCCGATACCTCCAGTCAGTTTCTGTCCGGCCTGCTACTTGCTGCCCCCTGCGCCGACGGGCCGGAGACACGTATTCACCTGGACGGCCCTATACTGTCCGCTCCCTACATCGCGATCACGACCACGATGATGCGTCAGTTCGGCGGTTCAGTGACGGTCTCGGAGGACGGACGTGATTTCGAAGTGCCGGGACGGCAGCAGTATCGCTCTCCAGGTAACTACGTCGTAGAGCCGGACGCTTCCGCCGCATCCTACTTTTTGGCGGCGGCTGCAATAACGGGGGGACGCGTTCGTGTGCCGGGTATCGGGAAAAACGCGATGCAGGGCGACGCCGCGTTTGTCGATGTGCTGGAGGCGATGGGCTGTACGGTGACCCGGGCCGAGGATTTCCTTGAAGTCGTCGGTACGGGCGATCTGCGGGGTATCAACGTGGATATGAACGCCATCTCTGACACGGTAATGACCCTTGCCGCTGTCGCCCCGTTCGCCTCCTCGCCCACAGTGATCGAGAACGTCGCCCATATCCGACACAAGGAAACGGATCGCCTTGCCGCCGTGGCGACAGAACTGCAGCGATTGGGCGTCCGGGTAGACGAGCGGGCAGATGGCATGACCATCTATCCTGCCGCGCGTCTCCTCCCGGCGACTATCCAGACCTATGACGATCACCGCATGGCGATGTCCTTTGCGCTCATTGGTCTTCGTGCTCCCGGCGTGGTGATTGCTGATCCGAAATGTGTCGCCAAAACCTTTCCTGATTTTTTCGACCGTCTTCAAGCCCTCGTGGCAGGAAGCCCGGACCCGCGCGCCGAATAATCGCCGAGGACAGTGGGCACTATGACAGGATGCGAGAACGTAAATATAAATCAAGGAGGCGAAGCAATTATGAAGCCATGGACTATCGCAATTGACGGACCGGCAGGGGCAGGAAAGTCGACAGTCGCGCGCCTTCTTGCCCAGAGGCTGGGTTACCTTTACATCGATTCCGGGGCTATGTACCGCGCGATTGCGCTGAGCGCGCAAAAAAACGCAATTTCTCCGGAAGATGCGGACGCCGTTTCTGCTCTCGCTCGTACCGCCCGTATCACCTTTCAGCCGGATGAGGATGGGCAGCGTATCTTTCTGTCCAGCGATGAT
>JAZKEA010000408.1:0-3519 GCA_040387315.1 Armatimonadota bacterium
GGTCTCTTGGCGGGGTCCGCTTCCGCTCGCCGCAGGATCTCGTGCACGACCGGAGCCGTGTCCCCCTCGCCCGTCAAAAGGTACCGCACCACGAACCCGAGTGGCGACCCCTCCGACCAGTTGAAGTACGCGTGCGGCTTCTTCTTCGTGGCATCCCGCAGGTACAGCAGAAAAGCCGCTATCGCATTAGGTACCGCCGATGCCTCCGCCCGCAGCACATGGTAGCCCCCTACCTCCGCTCCCGTCACCTTCAGCGTATGGGTGAAGGAGGATGGGTCGGTGATGTAGACCTCGAAGAAGACCACGGGCTCGCTCTCGGGGATGCGGTGCTCCTCGCGCGCCTCGTCCTCTTTGCGGTGGTACTCCTTGGCATCGCGCATGTCAGGGTCGTTTGCCACCAGGTGGATGTGGTAGCGGCACGCCCCCATGTCCGAGATGAAGCGCTGGGCGACCTCGTCGATCTCGATGTGGTCGACGCGAAGCTCAAGGGTCCGCCACACCCGCGAGATCAGCGACACCAGGATGATCGACCCGATGAAGAAGGCAGCGATCTTGATGCCGTCAGGACGCTCGATGATGTTGACCACCGTCGTGTACGCGAAGACAAGGGTAATGAGTGCAAAACCGATAGCCGCGACTTTTCCCTTGTTGCGGTTGATCGAGATCGTGACCGCAGCGGCGGCGGAGGTCATCAGGAACAAGACACCAGTCGCATAAGCCCCCGCCTGGGTGTCGACATCAGCTCTGAAAATAATCGTAATCCCCACCGCTACAGCAGTGAAGATGATAACGAGAGGACGGGTCGCCCGTGTCCATTCGGGCGCCATCCCGTAGCGGGGCAGGTAGCGGGGCACGATGTTGAGCAGCCCTGCCATCGCGGATGCCCCCGCGAACCACAATATCAGAATCGTCGAGACGTCGTAGACAGAACCAAATATCTCCCCTAAATACTCATGGGCCAGATAGGCCAGAGCACGACCATTTGCCTCGCCTGCGGGCCGACCATCTGCCTCCGGCAGGAACGCCTGTTCCGGTATAAGAAGCGTCGTTACCAGGCTGCTTGCCAACAAATAGACGCTCATTAATACGGCAGCGGTGACCAGCATCTTTCGGGTATTGCGCACGCGCCCCACAGGATTCTTTTCGCTGTCGCCGGGATCGCCCTTAATAAGTGGCATGACGGCAACCCCGGTTTCGAACCCGGATAATCCCAGTGCCAGTTTGGGAAAAGCGACAAGGGCAAGGCCAATCATCATCAGCGGATTGCCGTTCGATGGTCCCTGGATAAGACGGGTTCGCCAGGCACCGAAGACCTCGGGATTCTGAAACAGATGGGCGACGCCGGTAAAAACAACCACCGCGTTCAGAACAAGGTACACGGCGACTAGAACGACCGCAATGCCGATAGCCTCTTTGAAGCCTTTCAGGAAGACGACCCCGAGCAGCAGAACCATGAAGAGGGTGATCAGGATCTCCTGACCGTGCATAAAGGGGACATGGTTCTTGATAAAGGTGTTTTCGGTGACGTGCGCGGCGGCATCGGCGGCCGACAGCGTAATGGTGATGATAAAGTCCGTCGCGACAAAGCCGAGCAGCGCGAGGACAAACAGTTTCCCCTTCCACCAGAGCAGGAGGTTTTCCAGCATCGCGATGGAGCCTTCTCCGTGGGGGCTCTCCGCGGCGACTCTCCGATAAACAGGAACCGCCCCGAAAAGCGTGAGAAGTATCAGGATCAGTGTCGCGAACGGCGAGAGAGCGCCGGCCGCGATAGCCGCGATGCCGGGCTGATATCCCAGGGTGCTGAAGTAATCAACGCCCGTCAGGCAGAGAATCTGATACCAGGGACGCGTATGGTGGTGGGAATGCTCTCCCACATGGGGAGCCTCATGGGAGGCGAACTCATCGCCGGTTTCAGGCTCTTTTCTCTCCGGCGTGTTTCCGCTGCCCCCGCTTCCTTGGGGAGGCCCGGATGAATACCCTTCCAGCAGCCACCGTTTAAAGGGGCTGGGCGCGTCACCCTCTTGCTGTCTATCTTTCTGCGTTTGCGGCGCAGCAACCACCATTTGTGCCATCTTTATTTATCCATCTACCAGTGCAATGTCGCGGGCACCAAAGAAGACGACGCGGCGATAAATCGGCCGCGTCGTCTGGGCTGCCGTCCCCTGTCGTCTTCGCCAGGGGACGTTGTGTGCGTTTATACTCTCGTGAATGATATCTCCGCCGTCGTAAAACACCTATAAAGAGCCGGGGGAAACGTATAAAGAAAGTATAAAGATTGCGACAGGTCAGTTAATCTTCGGGGGCAGGCTCGGCAGTACGGAAGCGGTATCCCACACCGGGTTCCGTCACTATCAGGCGGGGGCGTGCCGGATTGTCTTCGATCTTCTGACGCACATGACCGACATGGACCCGCAGAAGCTGTGTCTCCAGGCTATACTCCGCACCCCAGACAGTCGCAAGAAGCTGCCGATGCGTCACCACACGATCCGCATTCTGGCTCAGGAAGCGGAGGATATCGTACTCAAGCGGCGTAAGACGTACCTCATGGCCGTCTTTCAGCACAATGCGCCGGGCGTAGTCGACCGAAATTCCACCGCTGGTGAAAACAGAGGGAGGCTCGGCGGAGGGTCGGTTTCCGCTGTGATAGCGGCGCAGTGCGGCACGCACACGCGCGGTAAGTTCGTCCATGCCGAAGGGCTTCGTGAGATAGTCGTCCGCACCCTGATCCAGCGCGGCTACCTTCTGTCTCTCCTGTCCGAGCGCGGAAAGGATAAGTATCGGCACCGAGCTCCAGTCGCGCAGACGACGGCAGACATCCAGTCCACTCATCGCGCCGGGGAGCATCACATCCAGGATCACAAGATCAGGCACGGCGCTGGTCGCTTTCCGCAGGGCATCTTCGCCATCGACAGCCGTCACGACGTCATAACCCTGGGCGACGAGACCGGAGCGCAGGGCGCGCAAAATCTCCGGTTCGTCGTCTACAACCAGAATCTGGGCCTTTGCCTTCATGGGTCCTCCGTATCTATCGGCAGACTGAACGAGAAAATCGCCCCCCCAGGCTCATCCGGCGGCGCGTTATAAGCCGAGATCGTCCCTCCATGGGCGCGTACGACCGCATCGCAGAGCGCAAGTCCAAGCCCGGTACCATGCACCGCCCCGCTTCGATGCCTGGCTCCGCGGAAAAAGCGAGTGAAAAGCTCCTTTTCCTCTCCGGGCGTGATTCCTTCGCCGTAATCGCGCACCGTCAGGACGACACTGTCACCGTTTATCGCCACTTGTGCGGCAACCTCTATCGCGCTTTCCACGGGCGTATATTTCGCGGCATTTTCGAGCAGGTTTTGCACCACCAAAGCGATCTGTATGTAATCAGCGCGTATAAGTGGCAGATCAGGAGGAACGGCCACCGCCACACGAGCGGCAGTCCCGTCCGGCAGTCGGTCCAGCACGGTTGCGATAATATCCGCGACATCGCACCAGTCTTTAGCGGGTTTCCAGGCTCCAGCCTCCAGTCGGGAC
>JAZKEA010000408.1:3529-26371 GCA_040387315.1 Armatimonadota bacterium
GAAAGACGGTCTGCCTCTCGGTCAATGGCGGAAAGAGACTCTCGTCGCGATTCCTCATTCCAGTGGGCATCCCGCTGCAGAAGCCCCGAGGCCGATGCCTTGATGGCGGCAAGCGGCGTTCGCAGTTCATGGGACACCAGAGAAAGCAGGGCGTCTTTCAGGCTGTCGGCCTCCCGCAGGGCGGCCGCCTGCGCCGCCTCCTCCGCCAGACGCTCCCGTGCAAGGACGGTCGCGGCATGATTAGCCAGGGTCAGGATCAGACGCTCCTCCACGGAAGAGAACGGCTGACCGTCCTGCCGTGGGCCAACATGCAGCAGTCCCACCAGTGTGTCTGCAGCATGCAGCGGCACAAACACTCCCGGCAGATCCTGCCCTACCGTGGAGCCTGCCATAGCGAGTGTCGGCTGCTTATCGAAACCAACGATCTGGTTCTGCACACAGGCGCGGCGAGCCTCCGCTTCAATTCGGGTGTGCTGAGCTTCGGAAAGCACAGAGACCTTACTGTCTGCCGCTGTTACCGGAGAGATCTGACCTGCCGCGCTGTAACGAAATACCAGACAGTGAACCGCATGGCACAAAGTTTGAAGCTGCTCGGCAAGCAGCGGCAGAAGGCGCGCCGCGCTTACCTCGTGGCTCAATGCCTCGCTTGCCTCGAAGAGCGTGGCTATCTCCGCTTCGCGTGACCGTGCCTGCGCCGCCTCCTGTTGCGCCCTGGCGGCAAGCTGGGCAGTCGTCACGGCTGCCGCCAGAAACACGACAAGGGAAAGGAGATCCTTGGGGTCATGGACGGTCATGCGATAGGTAGGCCGCAGAAAAAAGAAATTCCAGCTGAAGAAACTAAGAACGGCGGCAAGCACCGCCGGTCCGAACCCAAATCGGATGGCGCAGGCGATAACGACCGGCAGATAAAGAAGCGATGCCTGCCCCTTGTCGACATAGCCATGGATAAGCCAAAATATCCCGGTCGCCGTGATCACACCTCCCGCGGACCACAGATACCCCAAAGCCTGAGCTCTGTAGAACAAAGCAAAGCCCATAGACTTGGCCGGAGAGACTCGGGCAGCGTGGGCAGTATGAGACCGGGTCAACACTTCTTCTCTCTCCAGCACGAACGCCTGTAAGCCGACTTACATCGTCCGTAGATTCTAATTATCAGACCGCTTGTATCTGCGCCGGTAAGACGTGCAATCTTTATGAATTCTTTACAGATTTAGAACTCAATGATTGCTTTCAAGACGCCACTCTGCGGCTTTGTCCAGCCGTTGAACGCTGCGGGAACGTCGGAAAAAGGAGCGCGGTGCGTGACCCAATTCCCCGTATCGATTGCGCCGCTCTCTATCCATCCGATAATGTTTTTGAAGTCGGCAGGAAGGGCATTGCGAGTCGCGAGAATGGTCAGCTCTTTCCTGTGAAAATCGGGGTCGGAAAACGTGACGTTCCCCTGGAAGAGGCCAACGAATATCAGGCGTCCCCCTGGAGCGACATAATCAAAGGCTCGGTTCATCGAGCCCTGGTGTCCGGTCGCATCGAAAACCGCGGTCGGCAGGTCGCCACCCGTAAGTTCGCGAACCGTTTCCAGAGCAGCATCACCTGCCGCGACAGTAGCCGTGACGCCCCAGGCGTCCTGGCAAAACCGGAGACGGTCCTCGTTCACATCCAGCGCGATCACACGAGTGCCCGCATGCCGAGCGAAAAGCATCGCGCCAAGACCAATGGGACCCGCGCCAATAACCAGAGCCCATTCGCCCGGTTCGAGAGCCGCTCGGGATACGGCATGAGCACCTATACAGAGCGTTTCCACCACCGCAAGCTGCTCGAGATCCAGCTTTCGGGAGGGATGAAGCTTGACGGCAGGAAGGGTGAATCGCTCACGCATCCCGCCATCGATGTGCACACCCAGTACCTGCAGATGGGCGCAGCAGTTGCTCCTCCCCCGCCGACAGGCGATGCAATTGCCGCAGTTAAGGTACGGTTCGACCGCGCAGTGATCACCAATACGCACGTTTTCGACACCGGCCCCGACTTTCAGGACCTCAACTCCCAGTTCATGCCCCAGAAGCCGTGGGTAGGTAAAGAATGGCTGTCGGCCTCCGTAGGCGTGAATGTCGGTGCCGCAGACGCCGACCCGATGAACCCGCACCAGAGCCTCGCCATCACCGGGCATCTGCGCTTCGGGCCACTCCTTCAGCGACATCCGACCGGGTTCCTCCAGTAGTAACGCCTGCATAACGCCTCTTTCACGGTGTGTTCGGTCACTCCGGCTGCGCTTGGCCCTCGGTGAGATGAAGTGACCCTAGGTCATCCCACAGGTGATCCGGCAACGGTTCGAGCGCGGATTCCAGATCGCGCGCCAGTTCCTCACGTGTTTTCACACCGAGAACGGTCGCCTGAATCCCTGGCTGCCTCAGACAGAATTGTAACACCACCGCAGGCTCGCTAATCCGATTCTCACGGCACCATTCATAAAGTCTCTGCGCCGAATGAAGTTCACGCTCCTCACCATTGTCCTTAAACTTAGGAGGCAGAGCTTGAGGATCTTTTCCGGTCAGCAGTCCCATCGCGAATGGACTCCCATTCATAACACCGACGTCGTGGCGCGCGGCAAGATCCAACAAGAAATCTGCGGCTGTAGTACGGATAGGGTTATAGTCTTTGTAGGTGAGGATTACGTCCACGGCGCCTGCCTCGATAGCCTGTGCATGAAACTCATGATTTCTCTGGCCCAAGCCAATCGCTCCGATCACACCATCTGCTTTTAGCTGCCGCAGAGCGGCAAACGCGCCCTCGTTCGCCATAACCGGTGCCATCTCTTTGGGGTCATGCACCAGAAGCAGATCTATATAGTCCGTTTTGAGCATGCGCAGTGAATTCTCTACGTTCCACATCACGCCGTCGCGAGAGTAGTCCCCTCTGCGCTCGGGATGCGTGCCGCATTTGGTCGAAAGAATGTAGCTGTCACGGGGCACACCCTGTAATGCCAGACCCAAACGGCGTTCACTCTCGCCATACGAGGCATCGGTATCGAAGAAATTGAGGCCGTTCTCCAGCGCAAAATGGACGCAGGAGATCGCCTCATCGTCCGAGACCGCGCCATGGACACCGCCGATACCGGCGCCGCCCAGGGCGATTGGCGGAACGACCAGCTCTGATTTCCCGAGGCGTCGTCGAGGCCACCGATGTTCCCAGGTAAATTTCATGTGTCTCTCCCCTGCTGCTCCGGTAGAGGCAGCGTTGTTCAGCCTTCTTTACCCCAATCAACTGTCTGTGCGTTTGAATTTCCGAACGTTCGCGGGCGGTATTTCCGGTAAAATGAGGGATATGTCTGAGTCTATGCCGGAGAAACAGGGACAGGCCGCGCGTGAAGCGCGCGAGTTTGTGGCAAAGTTCTATGCCATGCCGCTTCGCACGATCACGGAAGTCTACACGAAGATGCCCAGCAGAGCAGCCAGCAAAGTTGCCATTCTTGACTGTGGGCACGTGGGAATTCTCCACCTCTGGCTGCGTGTTGGGGAGACCATGCGCTGCCGGGACTGCTACGAGGGTGGGCTCCGCGAGGCTCAGCGTATGATCGAGCGCGTCGGTGGTCTGGACCGTTAGCGGAGCAAAATCCGCAGCCTTGCCCGTGGCCTTCTGTCCGTTGTATACTGCGGAGGAGGCGACCACGGCAGTTTTCGTGATGCCCTCCCCGGTTGGACCCGAATATCCCACCTGAAATTTACTACTCCCGAACGGAAGATTTAACGCATGACCGATATCGCGTGGCGCGCGTGGAGCGATGAGGCCTTCACCGAGGCCCAGCAGCAGAACAAGCCCGTCCTCCTTTCCATTGTCGCTCCCTGGTGCCAGTTCTGCCGCGCCATGGACGAGCAGACGTTCAGCAACGAAGCCATCGCGCAGTTTATTTCTGATAATCTGGTGCCCGTGCGAGTTGACTCCGACAAGCGACCCGACATCAACAGCCGTTACACCCAGGGTGGCTGGCCCACCACCTGTGTGCTTTCGCCCGAAGGCGACCTGATCTGGGGCGGCACGTTCGTCCCCGCCGATGGTATGGCCCAGCTTCTGCCGCAGGTGCTTCATGCTTTCCGTAACGATAAGCAGGGCATGGCGACCCATATCGCCCAGGTGCGCGAACAGGTACAGCAGCAGACGACCGCTCCGCCTCTGGATACCTCGCTTGAGGTGACCGCGGACATCGTGCGAAATGCGGTCCTGGGAGCGAAGCAAAACTTCGACTTCGCCTTCGGCGGTTTCGGCAAAGAGCAGAAGTTCCCCCACGTCGAAGCCCTGGAGCTCTGCCTGGAGCAGTATGCGGCCTCCGTTCGCGGCGGCGAGCCCGATCAGGACTTCGCCATTATGCTGGAAAAGACACTTACCGGTCTTGTGGAGGGTGATCTTCACGATCAAGGAGCCGGTGGCTTCTTCCGCTACACACAGACACCGGACTGGCGCGCCCCTCAGGTAGAAAAACTCCTGGAAGATAATGCGCTGCTGGCGCGTTCTCTTGCCCGTGCCTACCAGGTGCTTGGGGATAATCGGTGGAAGGATGCCGCCACGAAAACCTTCGAGTACCTCGATACCGTCCTCTTTGATGAGACCCGAGGCACCTGGGGAGGCTCGCAGTACGCGGATGCCGAGTACTATGCTCAGCCGCTCGCGGAGCGTGCCGACTGGAATCCTCCGACTGTCGATCCCACCGTGCTCGCCGGGCCGAACGCACTCGCGGTTCGCGCCCATGTCAGCTGGTGGCAGGCGACCGGTGACAGCGAAGCGCTGGCGAAGGCGAAACGCGGCTTTGACTTCCTCACCGAAAACCTTCTCAAGCAGGACGGCGCTCTGGATCACTTCCTTCCCGAGGCCGACACAGACCTGTCCCAGGTGGGCCGCATCCCGACAGGGCTTCTGAGCGACAGCGCGGACTACATTGCAGCCGCTCTCGATCTGTATGAGGCCGGACAGGGAGTTGCTTATCTGGACTCCGCCGACCTGGTAGCAACCTGGGTACGCGGGCATCTGGAAGACCCCCGCGGCTCCGCGCTCTTCGATTCCGCTACCCGCCCGGACGCTGTCGGCAACCTGAAGGTCGGCACAAAGGACGTTCCGGACAATATGCAGGCCGCGGATGCCCTTCTGCGCCTTTATCTCCTGACCGGCGACGAGGAGCACGCCCATCTGGCCCAGCGTATTCTGCAGGCGTTTATTCCCGCCTCGCCGCAGCTTGGCTTCTTTGGTTCCGGCTTCGCGCTTGCCGCTCAGCGTGCGCTCCTGCCCCCAATCCTGGTTCATGTCCTCGGCACCGAGGGCGCGCCGGAGACCCAGGCATTGATCGCGGCCGCCAACAAGCCCTATCGCTATGAGCGGGCGGTTCAGCCACTGGACCCGGCAAACCCGGATGATGCCGAGCATATCGAGAGCCTCGGATACAAGCCGGACGCTCTGCCGGTCGCGTATGTCTGTGTCGCAACCCGCTGCCTGGAACCGACAACGGGCCCCGCCGCGCTCTCGGAGCTCGTCGCAACCGCGTTTTAGGTTACTGCTTTCGCAGCAGGTGTAAAGGGGCGCGCCGACATTCGGCGCGCCCCTTTTTGCCGGTCGGCCTATTGCCCTCTTTAAGCTAGGCCGTGTAAACTAGAGGGGTTATGCCCTCCCTCAGTACGTCTTCCCCGCCGCGCCGCCGCCGAAGGGTCCCTGCCGCGCTTCATGTTCGGCGTGTCACGCGAAGCGTGGTCAATATTCCTCGCGCTGTCCGAATGTCGCTCCGCTGGGATCTTCTGGCCGCCGCCTGTTCGGGCGCGTATATGGGCTTAGCGTTCCCGTTCATCACCCGCATCGCTCGCGGCGATCTCCATGCCAGCGAGACCGCGATTGCGCTTCTTGCCGCCGCGCCTTTCCTGGGGAACCTCTGCTCACCGTTGTGGGCACGGCAGATGGAAGGCCGCTCAAAGATGCCGTTCGTCCAGGGGTCCTGGATAACGGCCCGGTCTCTGCTGTTTCTGACACCTCTAGCTTTTACAGCGGGGCCTTTTATCGCCATCGTCGGTGGACTGCAGTTCGTCGGCACCATAGCGACTCCCGCCTATACATCGCTGATGCGGGACATCTACCCGGACAGAGCGCGTGGTCGTTTGATGGGCTATGTCCGCGTCATCGCGCAGGTAATGACGTTCCTCGCGACCCTGGCTGCCGGTCGATTACTGGACCATCATATTTCGTACCGAATGCTGTTTCCCGTGGCAGGCGTCCTGGGCATCGGAGCGGCTTTCGCCTTTCGCCGGGTTCGCCCGCTTCCCACAAAGCTACCCCTGCGAAGCGCAGTCACGGAAAAGAAGCTGACCAATCGTGAGTTCGCGCTGGATACATTGACCATCCTGCGTGATAACGAACCCTACCGCTGGTTTGCCTTTTCCGTCTTCACGTACGGTTTCGGAAACTTGATGGCCGTTCCTCTTTATGGCCTTTATCAGGTAGATGTGCTGCGGATTAGCAACACCCAAATCGCCAACCTGGCAAACTTCGCCTCAGTCTGGTCTATTGTGGGATTTATTTTTTGGGGCTGGCTGATGGACCGAATCGGCGCTCCCAAGACAGTGCTCTTTAGTATTTTCTGCATCGCCTCGATCGCCGTTGTTTATCTCTGCACAAACACGGTAAACGGGCTTTTCTTCGCGTCGGCGCTATCCGGCTTTGGATTCGCCGGAATCGAGCTATCCTATCTTGCCGCGATTTTAGCTTATGCAGAGGGAGGACGTGCGGCGCAGTACCAGTCCCTGCATTCCCTCTTACTCGGCGTACGGGGAATCCTGGCCCCGCTCATCGGGATCCCTCTGATGAAACACTTCGGCTACACGACCGCCTTTGTCGTTGGTTTTGTGCTGATGGTTCTGGGCGGGGGCATGCAATACCTCGCTATCGGAAAAGCCCGCCCCCACCGGACAGCACAGGTTTAGTCCTTCTTGAGCCCGGCGCTCTCCGAGACTTCGAGAGCAAGTCCGGTCAGGTCAAGGTCGTCATGGCCTTTTGCCAGCGTGGTGATCAGACGGTCTCGGACAAGGGATGCAAGCGGAAGCGGCGTTCGGCTCGACTCGCCCAGTTCCGACACCAGACGAATATCCTTTAGCCCGAGCGGCAGCGAAAACCCTACGGGAACATACGTCTCATCCGCGATTCGCTTTCCATAGTTCTGGTAGATCGGGCAGGCGAATAGGGTCTGTGTCAGCATGTCGTGGATCGCCGTTCGCTCCACACCGTTCTTCTCCGCCAGTGTATAGGCTTCCGCTATCGCTTCCGTGGCGGCGATTATCATAAAGTTGCCGCAAAGCTTGGCGACGTTCGCCGCGCTGACGTCTTCCCCGTAGTCGTATACCGCCTGGCCCAGCACATCCAGGATAGGACGAATGCGCTCTTTGGCTTCAGCGGCTCCGGAAACCGCGATTGTCAGCTTTCCGGCAGCGGCGGCCTCCGGCCGTCCGAAAACGGGGGCAGCCACATAATGGCTGTCATACAGATCATGCTGTGCAGCTAACCGAGTGGCGAGGGCGGGACTGATCGTGCTCATGGAGATATGGACGCCGCCTGCGGAGAGCGTACTGAGGATGCCGTCATCTCCCCGAGTCTCATGCGCTAACGCGGAATCATCGGCGACCATAGAGATGACAATAGCGGCTCCCTCCGCTGCCTCCGCCGCGGTCTCGCAGACAATCGCCCCGTCCGGTTCCAATAACTCCGCCTTCGCTCGGGTCCGGTTATAGGCACGGATGCCGTAGCCTGCCTTTAAAAGATTCCCCGCCATGGCTGTACCCATCACACCGAGCCCGACAAAACCGATTGTTTCCGCCACTACCATTCCTCCGTTTTAGTACATTGTACCCAGGCTAAAGTCCGGGAAAAGTTACATAATAGCCAGCAGACGGGTAATCAACGGCAACGGAGACAACGCATGCGACCTATTTTTTCGGTCACCTTAGCTTTGATCGCGACGATCCTTCCCTCCTCGGGGACTCGAGCACAGATAGATAATGGTTTACCGGGACCACAGCCCTTTGATATGGGCAGCTTGGTTCTGAGCGACACACTGAACCGGATGCGTCTGGAAAATGCCTTAGGCACCAAGACAGGCCCGCGCAAGGGTAAGGGCAAGCTCAGCGCCGCGACAATTCGGTTTCTGCGGAAGTATCGTCCGAATTCCCCCGATCTGCCGGAGAACGCGGGCAAAAAGAAGACGTCGAATGTCGCTGTTACGGCAAAAAAACCCAGCTTATCCTCTATAACTTACCGGTCAAATCCACAGGTCTCCGAGCAGGCAAGGGAAAAATTTCTCCGGTGGGCGGAAGGGCAGAACCCACAGGAGGGTCGCAGTTTGCGGCAGACGTTTACCCAATTCGATCCAGTGCAGGTGTGGAGCGGACTGACACGCCCTTATGGATTCCAAACCGGGAATCTGGCGGATGCTTTTGCCTCCTACTGGGCACTCAACTATGCGATTGCCAAAGGGCTGCCAAATGTTGACCGACAGAAAGCCTTAGGGTTGCGCGACCAGGTGCGCGTCTTGTTTGCCAATAACCCTGCCGTAGATAAAGCGTCAGACGCCCTGAAACAGCAAGCCGCCGAAAATTGGATGCTTCAGTTTGTCGTTCAGCAAGGCGCCTACAGTGCCGCGACCAAAAACGGCAACCAGACAGATTTGCAGCGGCTTAAGAGCGCCGCCGCTTCCCGATTCCAGAGCGGATTGCATCTTGATATTAACAAGGTAGCGCTCACCGATAAAGGTTTTAGCACTCGCTCGTAAGATACCTTCACCGAGGAGACAATTGAATGAGAACGAAATTAACGTCTGTGCTTTCGGCACTCACCGTTGCGGCGGCTGTTTTTCCCATAAGGACAGCGCAGGCGCAGATGGATCTTGGTGCGGGTTATTCTAACCTGGCATCATCCACGCTTTCCACGCTCCAACTGAGTCTGCCGCTTAACCCCCTCCGTGACACAGCCAAAGGCAAAACCACAAAGAGTTCGGGAAAAGCACCGAATAGCGGCGGCAACCGCTTCACGTTTACGTCCACGGCAGCAACAAAAAAGAAGGCACAGGATGCGTATGTTGCGCGGTTAACCAAGCAAAATCCCGGCACTGCAAAGGTATTGGCGGAGCAGTTCGCAGCCCATGATACCGACGCGATCTACCGGCGCATTCTCTCCCGTGCGGGACTGCACGATACTGACGCGGCGGATGCGATCGCGGCTTACACCGTTCTAGGATGGATGATTGCGACAGGGTCAGCGCAACCATCGCCTGTGGCTCTTCGTGGGGCACGGAATCAGATTGCTGCCCGTCTCGCTATGAACTCGCGGTTCTCTGATCCCGAGATTCGAACCCAGATTGGGGAAGAGATCAAACTGCAGATCGTCATCGCTCAGGCTGGTTGGCAGTCGGCACGCCGAGAGGGCAATCTAAAAGCCTACTCGGATGGCGTTGCTTCTCTCTTTGTGCGGCAAACAGGTCAGGATCTGCGAGCCCTTAAAATTACAAATTCCGGGTTCGCAAAAGCATAAAAAAAGAGGGCAGGGGCAAAAACGCCCCTGCCCTCTCTTTGTACTGTAACCGCCGCGTTTAGACGGCCACGGGGACGTTCTGCTTGACCAGGTCATCGTGACGCTCTTTGGTATCCGGGTCGCCGATAATGGACTCGACACCCATGAAGCCGTCCAGCTGAGAATCCTCATGACGCCGCACCCAGGTGTTAAACTCCTCGCCGCTCTGCTGCGTATCGTTAAACGCGGTCAGAAGGTTCTCAATCGCATACTGCACTTTGTCCGCGGGCACTTTCCGGTGAATCGCACGGGTGAACGATCGGTTCTTTCCGAGCGCACCGCCAAGGTGAATATCGTAGGCCTCGACCTGCTCGCCTGTCGCGACACGGGCTTTGCAGCCCTGAAGTCCGATGTCTCCGACATGGTGCTGAGCGCAGGAGTTCGGGCAGCCATTCATGTTGATACGGATGTTGCGATCAAACGGAACCCGCTTCTCCAGATGCGAAACGATCTGAATCATACGGCCCTTGGTTTCGGTAATCGCGAGGTTGCAGAACTCGGTGCCCGTACAGGCGATAGCGCCGCGCCGAATAGCATGCCCACCCCATTCGAAACCAGCTTCCGCCAGTGCCGCCTGCACCGCCTCAATGTTCTCCGTCGGTACATTGGGCAGAACGATGTTCTGCATATGCGTCGTCCGGATCTCGCCGTTGCCGTATTGGGCAGCAATATCCGCGAGCTGGTGCAGCTGCTGACCGCTGACACGACCGGTCAGAACGGAGAGCCCAATAAAGTTAAGCCCCGGCTGCTTCTGCGGATGAACGCCTACATGGTCACGATAGGTATTTCCTGGAGAATTGTCCGGCACACCGGGCCTTGGTGTGTAACCCAGATACTCGACAAGCTTTTCCTTGAACTTTTCCGGTCCCCAATCGGATACCAGATACTTCAGGCGGGCATGTGTCCGCTTCTCACGGTAGCCGAAGTCGCGGAAGATCGCGGTGACGGCGCGAGCGGCCTCGACTGCCTGGGCAGGCGTGAAGAAAACATCGATCCAGGGGGCGAAGTGGGGCTGGGTGGAAAGGCCGCCACCGACACGAAGTCCGTAACCCTTATCACTGGTAGCCGGATCAATCACCGCAACGAGTGAGAAGTCATGAATTTCCGGCTGGCAGCACTGGTCCGGGCAGCCTGTGACCGAGAGCTTGTACTTTCGGGGAAGGTTGGAAAACTCTTTGTTTCCTGCCAGATGGTCGTGAATTGCCTGAATCTCGGAGCGAACGTCGAAAACTTCATCGGGATGCAATCCCGCGACAGGGCAGGAAACCAGGTTGCGCGGAATATCACCGCACGCGCCCGCCGTCGTGATACCAACAGCCTGCAAACGGGAGATGATGTCGGGGAAGTCCTGGACGGTCAGCCAGTGCCACTGGAAAGTCTGACGCGTTGTCACGTCAGCGATACCACGCGCGTACTGATCGGTGATCTCTGCAATGACTCGGAGCTGCTCGTTGGTCGCAATACCACCAGCCAGCTTGATCCGCATCATGAAGTGGCCTTCATTCGGCCTCTGCTGGTAGATTCCATACCATCGCATCCGAACAAAATCATCTTCCGCAATCGCGGAAAAGCCGGACTGTGCATACTGAAGGACATCCTTCCAAACGTCCAGCCCATCCTTCTCCTGCTTGATCTTTTCGACCTTATTCATAAAAGCAAAACCTTGTTGACAATCCCAATCGCAAATTTATACTATGTTAACATAGCGAGATATCGCTGTCAATTGCCAGTGCAGGAAGGCAGGTGTCCGCGAACGAATAATTACCCATCATGATTCTTTGTATCGGCCTCTCCCCCACCGTACAGCGCACCCTTTTTTTTGATCACTTTAGCCCCGAACAGGTAAATCGCGCGAAGGAAACACAGATTACCGCATCCGGAAAAGCGGTAAATGTGGCGCGGGTTATCTCGATTCTTGGTGGAGCTCCGCATCTCGTGCAGATCGTCGGCGGCGATAGTGGCCGTTTTGTAGCGCATTCTCTGGAGAGACAGGGTATCGCCAACACGTCCGTGCCGGTTCAGAACGACGCTGCGACCCGCACGTGCGTTACGATCCTCTCACCGGGCCAAGCGCCGACCGAGCTTGTCGAGGAGGTTCCGCCGATTACCGATCTGGATATAGCGGCCATCCGCAGCGCCGCGCGGCCTCTGCTTCCCCATTCGCGGGCGCTGTGCCTTTCCGGCTCATTCCCTCCCGGCGTCCCGGTCCGCTTCTACGCAGACCTGGTGCATGAGGCAAACTCTCTGGGAGTCCTCTCCTTTGTTGATGCCCAGAAAGCGCCCCTCCTGGAAGCGCTCGGAGAGAAGCCTTTCCTGGTAAAGCCGAACCTGGACGAGGCTTTTGCCACCCTTGGGCTGACCCGAAGCGACGATGATCAGGCAGACGCCAGCACTGCCGTTGTCGCACTGCAGGAGGCAGGAAGTACCTGGGCTCTTGTTTCTATGGGAAAGGCCGGATCTTTGCTCGGCGGAGAGGGCAGAATGTGGCATATCAACCCGCCACAGGTCGATGCCGTTAACCCCATCGGGTCGGGAGATTCCCTCACGGCGGGACTGGTGTACGCCCATATACGGCAGGGAAAACCGATTCCCGAGGCTGTGGTGTTCGGCACCGCCTGCGCCGCCGCGAACTGCCTTTCATTAACCTCTGGTGTCGTTGAGCCACGGGACGTAGAGCGGTTCCTGCCCCAGGTGCAGATTCGTCCGCTCTAGGCTATTGCAGCGGATAACCGTCAAGGGCTTTGCGGCCACGGCTGTCGGCGATACTTCTATCTGCCCCGCTCCGCAGCAGCAGACGAACGATTTTGGTCCGTTTTCCCTCTATCTCGGGCGTTTCAACAAAACGACGGCTTGCAGATCGGGTCGCTTTATGCAGGGCCGTTTCACGAAAAAGCGTATCCCGCAGATTGGGGTCCGCGCCGGCCTCCAGCAGCAGGGAAACCGCCTCGACATTTGCCCGGGAGGCCGCTCGAATAAGCGCCGTGTACCCGTAGACGCCTCTCCCATCAACCTTCGCCCCGCGTAAAAGCAGCAGCTTGATGATCTTTATGTCATTGTTCTGCGCCGCGATTTCAAGCAGAGGTGTCCCAGCAAAGCGGCTTTTATCGGATCGGGATTTGAGACGGACGCGAGCAGTTTCATCCGAAGGGGCAGACAGTACGCCGGGCCGCAGGTGATTCGCGCTGCAGCCCTCGCTCAAAAACGTTTCGACAGCACCCACATCGCCTTGTTCAACGGCCCGTACCAGAGGGCGGCAGGGATCACGTTTGCCCTTCAGGCTGTCCGCTTTATCCTGAGCCCGCCAGAAGAAGCTCGCCAGCAAAAGAAAACAGACCAATAACACAGGCGCGAGGAGGCCTATCGCACGCGAACGATAGGCGGAAACAGGGCTATCCTGCAAATCACGCGAGGACACGGCTCTCCCCGCTGCGCTGCGTAATTCCCTGAGCATCGAAGTACTCCAGCAGCGGTAGGATTATACGTCGAGACGCCCCTGTCGCGTTGCGTAGCCCGCCAACCGTTATTCCCTCAGGAGATTCTGCTAGACGCCGAAGGGCCGTTTTTGTCTCCTCTATCGCTGCGGCGGAAACATACAGGCGGTCCCCCACGGTAACAAGCTCTCCCGACTCGACAAGTATCGCAAGGATTCCGTTCACACTGACATCGCGGGGATAGTTCGCCTGAAAATTACCCGGCATTGGCGGCTGTAATCCCGCAGACGCATACACTGCCCGGATCTCCTCGGCGGCTTTCTGCCAGGCAATCGGCATCTGAACCTGATGTCCGGGAAGACGGAACCCTAGCTCCCCCTCAGAGACAAGAATCTCCTCCGAAATCAGCCAGGAGACCACCCTGTCGAAATCCTGAAAGACGGCTGCCTTTTGCAGGGAAGCGGCAAGCCCCTCAGGTGGCATGGCACGTCGCAGAGGGTTTTGCTTATGGTAAGCCGCAGCCAGACGCCGCGCGGTTTCTCGCAGACGATTCGCCGCAATATCCGAAAGATAGCGCTCATTGGGAAGGGCTGCCGCGCGTCCTTCACGGACGAGTTCCTGCAGAGCTGTCTGCAGGTCCTCGTGCGTGCTGCAGATCGGGCTCAGGTCGTCTAGGGAGAATTCGGCATGGCGCGATGTAAGAGCCGCATAGACTCGTTCAAGGCAGGAATCGGATGAAGCGCTCAAAGTCATCGCTAAGCCCCCTGCTGCCGAAGCTGTACTCCCAGCCCCGCTTCCGCGGCGTTCACCTGAAGCAGATCTCGGTGCTGCGTGAATCCACCGGACAGCATCTCCTGGTCATTCACAAGCAGATGACCATCCAGGTCAAGCAGGGGTACCGTCTCTTCCCCCAGCGCCAGAGCAAGGTGCAGCGCGGCGCCCGTTGCGATGTGGGTCTCCATCATACAGCCGAACAGGCACGTACCCCCCGCACTGCGAACCGCTGTCGCGATCTTCGCGGTCTCGGATAACCCGGACTTCGCAAGCTTCAAAACTACGCCGGAGCAGGTTCCGTCCTCAACGAGGCGATGCGCATCGGCGGCATGATGCACACTCTCATCCGCAAAAACCGGCACCGGAACACGCTGAGAAACAAACGCCATTTCCGCATCGTCTCCCGCTTTTGTCGGCTGCTCCAGAAGTTCGATACGGGGCATCAGGTCAGACAGGCATTCCATAAAGCGTACTGCTTCCTCTCCCGTGAATCCTTGATTGCCATCCAGACGAAGCGATATCTCCGAAGACGCATCGGCGATGGCGCGGACGCGGGCCTCGTCCTCCGCCAGATCACCACAACCTACTTTTATTTTCAGCGCACGAAACCCGCTTTGCACTGCAGCCTCGGCGCGAGATGCCGCCTCATCGGGCGGAAGAATCGGAAGCGAAAGGTCGGTTACCCGAGAGGTTGTCGCATCAGGATCGCCCTCCAGCAGCCGGTAGAGCGGGAGCCCCGCGGCTCGGGCGCGCGCGTCCAGTATCGCCGTCTCCAGCGCGCCAATGGCTCCCGGCATCGCCGCATCCGTGTGGGAAATCAGACCCGTGACTTCGTCATAGGGCAGGTTTCGCAGACGCGGCGCGAAATCGCGTATCCATCGCCAAACGGTCTCCTGCGTCTCCCCGGTCACATAAAATGCAGGAGCGGACTCCCCATAGCCGATCGTACCGTCTTCCAGAGTCACCGTAACAAGAACATTGTGCGCCGTCGTCGTAACGCGCTGCGCGGAACGGTAAGGGGACCGCATAGGAACGTCCCAGGGTTCCGCTTTGACAGAGAAAATTTTCACAACAGCATTATAACTCGGAAGCGCTTTTAAGCAGACATCTCATTTTAATCCGGCCCACTGACATTGACCTTGCGGCGGTCCGGAGCACTGATCTTTGGCACTTCGACCCGATCTCCCTTTCGCAGGCCAGAGAGTATCTCAACCTGAGCATCATTCTTCAAGCCTACGGAAACAGAACGGGTGGTTTTCGTTAGGGAGTCGGCACTCCCGGTCACCACAGTCACTTTGTTACCACTCTGGAGCGCCTCGGTAGGAAGAACAAGCGTCCCGGAATGCCGGTTTAAGATAACTCCTACCGCTGCGGTCATTCCTGGACGAAGCCGCGAATCACGGCTGGAAACAGCAACCTTCATGGCGAAGCGAACAACTCCTGCCTGAGAGGAGGCACCTTGCGCCCCTCCGGACGTTGCTTGATTTTCTGCCAGGGAAGATGGTGCAATAGCCGCCACTTTGCCCGTAAATGTCCTATCGGGAACACCGTCAACCTGAATCTCGACGGGCATTCCGACTTTGAGCCGGGCGACATCGACCTCATTGATATCTACCCGAACCTGCATCCGGTTGAGATCAGCAATGCGAACGAGCGCCGCTCCTTGGGCGAAACCGGCGGTGGCGGAGGCGACAAGTTCGCCTTCCTCTAAATATTTGCCGACCACCTCGCCGCTTATCGGCGCGATAATCCGGGTCTCGGTCAGCTGAACCGACTGCTGCGCCAGCTGGTTCTGAATCTGGGCGACATCACCGCGCGCCCGTTCCACATCCCGCAGTCGCAGCTGTGCCTGGGCTGAATTCGCCCGATCCGTCGCCAGCTGTACCTCCGCCGTCCGCACGCTGGCTTTTGCAAGAGCAACATCTTCGGGGCGAGTGCCCTCCTGCAGCAGCGAAAACCGGTCCTGTGCGCTCTGCGCGTCTGTTTCCGCAAGGGTAAGCGTCGTCTGAGCCGCATCCACATCCGCCTGCGGGATAAACCCCTTCTCGACAAGGGCTTTGCGGCGCTGGAGGTTTCGTCGCGCATCCAGCACCTGGGCATTCGCCCGAGCGATTGCGGCACGCTGCTGCTGAAGATCCTGTCTCCGAGTCGGCGCCGCCGTCTGAAGAAGGCGACGCCTCGTTTCTTCCAGAGATGCCGCGGAGCGCTCGATCGCCAGACGGTTTTGAACGCGAGAAAGCTGGTAGTTTTCCTCCGCCTGACGCAATCCGGCTCTGGCAGAGGCCAGCTGTGCTTCAATACCCGCGACCTGACGCGCAACTTCTGTGGGGTCTACAAGCGCTAGCGTCTGACCCGCAGCCACCCTATCACCCTCTTTTACCAGAATACGCAGAACCCGCCCGCCGACCCGCGACTTTACGTCCACCTGAGTCACCGGTTCCAGTGTGCCGTTTTCCGATACTTTTACCGTGATATCTCCTTGGGTGACCGTGACCGTCCGCCCGGCTTTCACCGGCTGTCGCATCCGAGTCCGCGCTCGGTATAACCAGATACCGACTGCCACCGCGGCGACCAGTACCAGAATAGCTAAAACTTGTTTCCGCTTCACGCGTCCTCCTGCAGTAGTCGGCACGTCTTCCTGTTTTTGAACCTCAAAAAGAGACCAGACCCTAATCAAAGACACCGGAGACAGGATTCAGTTACACCTCAATACAAATAATGTGTGAATCATCCGTCACAACGCGGAAGAAGAGTACGTCCAATTGACAGGCAAACCCCGTGTCCGTTATACTCGTTTTTGCAACGCTGCGAGTCTTACTGGACATCGCGGCTATTTTTGTCTCGGAGGGACCTGCTAACAGCATAGCAGAGTCACTTGTGAAAGCATTTCCAATGACTGATATTCTCGAAGCAAGTACGGATAACGATATCTACGATCTCACGATAATCGGTGGCGGTCCCACCGGACTTTATGGAGCCTTCTACGCCGGGCTGCGCGAGATGAAGATCAAAATAGTGGACTCTCTGGGTCAGCTTGGCGGTCAGCTCTCCGCGTTATACCCGGAAAAGTACATCTACGATGTGGGCGGCTTCCCGCGCATTCTTGCGAAGGATTTGGTGACCCAATTCGCGGATCAGGCCCTCCAGTATGGGCCGACCGTCTGTCTGGAAGAGAAAGTCCTGCGCCTCGAAAAAGACGGCAGCGGCATTATCACCCTGACCACGGACAAGGCGGTTCACCACACCAAGACCGTTCTGATCGCGGCAGGTGTCGGCGCTTTTATGCCACGCAAGATGGATGTTCCTCGCATTGACGACCTGGTGAACAAAGGAATTCAGTACTTCGTCACAGATCTCAACGCCCTTGCTCAGAAGCGCGTCGTGATTGTTGGCGGCGGAGACTCCGCGTTCGATTGGGCTCTGGCGCTTTCCGACAAGGCGCAGTCGGTTCTACAAATCCACCGCTCCGATAGATTCCGAGCGCATGAGGACACGGTCACCAAAGTTATGTCCTCGTCTGCGGAAGTTCGCTGTTTCTACGAACTAAAAGAGATTCATGGCGAAGATCGTCTGGAGGCAGTGACGGTTTTCGATAACCGGTCGGGTGTAGAAGAGACGATTGAATGTGACAACCTGCTGCTGAACATCGGATTCTTGACCAATCTGGGTCCGATCAAAGAGTGGGGTCTGAATATACTTAAGAATGCCATCCAGGTTGACTCCACCATGCAGACAAACATTCCGGGGGTTTATGCCGCGGGTGACATTTGTACCTATCATGGAAAGCTCAAGCTGATCGCAACCGGTGTCGGAGAGGCGGGCACGGCAGCCAACTTTGCCAAAACTTTCATCGACCCGAGTTCCAAAGCGTTCCCCGGTCACTCGTCGGAGCGGGATAGCTAACACTACTCCTGTGTCAAATATCACTACTTAATGTCGGCCAATTCCCGTCATTCTACGGGAATGGCCTGTAAAATAGTATTATACAAGCGAGCATCACCGGATTCGAAAATTGAATATTGTCGCGCATTCATGAAACAACCGCGTCACTAACCCTGTCTAAAACCTTTGGAGAATTCACACGGATAAAGGCCCCATCAAGCACGGCACGAAAGTCCGAATGCCATCATCGCTTGATTTCAACGTTCCCGCCTGCAGAGATCCGGCAACCGCGCGACCTCGCTCCACGATGGCGTGCACGATTATAAGAGTCAACCATCGCCCTATGGGAACTGCGCGCGCTTCTGAAAAATCTATTCCTGCCCTGACGACGCCCCTTCAGGTGGAGATTCCACCACTCGCTCCCGGCGAGTTGGAGCGGCTGTCCGTCGAATACGCCCTCTCGCACAATCCCAAGCTCAGGGAGGTGCTTGTCCTTCACCATCAGCGCCTGGTGCGGTCTATTGCGTCGCGTTTTTTAGGTGCGGGAGAAGCGCTGGAAGACCTGATCCAGGTAGGCAATATCGGGCTCATTAATGCGCTGGACAGATACAATCCCGCTCAGGGAACCCGGTTCTCGACGTATGCCACACCAACTATACTCGGAGAGATCAAGCGGCATTTTCGGGATAAGACCTCCGGCATCAAAATGCCCCGATGGCTGCAGGAACTTCAGCAGGCGACACGTCGGGCCACCCAGGCGCTGACCTCGGAGCTTGGACGTAGTCCGACAGTCGCAGAGGTGGCGGCGTTTCTGCAGCTGACGGAGGAAGAGGTCAGTGAGGCGATGGAGTCCGGTGAGGCCCTGAATCTCCTTTCACTGGACACACACCTCGATGGTCGCACCGCTATGGATGCCACGTCGCTCCTCGACTTGATAGGTCGAAAAGATAAAACACTCCTGGAGTTTGAAAATTTCGGAGATCTGCGGAATGCGCTGTCGCTACTGAACGCGAGAGAGCGCGAGGTCATTTCGCTCCGCTTCTTCGATGACCTGAGTCAGGCCAAGATAGCGTCAAAATTGAACATCTCCCAGATGCATGTTTCGCGGCTGCAGCAGCGCGCATTGAAGAGGCTGCGGGAAATGCTTTCCGAGGATGTACGACTTCTCGCAGGACGCCATCTGCGGGCCAATAATCAGCCGTAATCTGGCTTGACAGTGATTATCCACCGTGCTAGTATGCCTTAATTCAGCCGCTCAGGGCCGACGCCAACCTGACTGACCATATTACGTCACACGGCCTGCATTCTCCGCGTTACCATTTTATGGCAACATCAACGAACCAGACTGCTGCTTCAATAAACCCCTTGTCCAACGCAAAATCTCAACACGCTTCCGTGGGCCCGGACAATGTCACGGCCCGCATTCTCGGCATCCTGGTTTTCCTGGCGGGCGTTGCCCTGATAGCGTATGTCTTCTGGTCCGCAAATTCGCTGTTTCATCAGCCGCCTCCCACAGTGCCGGTGGCAGCCACGGCGAAAGCGGCAAGCGCCAGTGCCTCTGCCGCCCCATCCGCTGCTCTTGAAATCGGACGCTCATTGGCGGATTATCTGAAACAGCTTCTGACACTGCTGGTTATGTGCATTGCAGGGTCGCTGATCGCGTCAAAGGGTGTCCAGATGTACTTCAGCGCCGGACGAGCGGCTGCCGGAAGTCACCCCTCGCCGTAGTCGCCGGTGTCCCGCCGATTTTCGGTTTCGAGCAAGTCCACGAATTTTTCCAGCACGGATCCAATCGGCAGATCGCTCTGGTTTTTTCCTCTGTAGGCGAACATGACTCGTCGGCAGCGATCCAGGATAAATAGAGACGGATTGGCAAGATTAAAGCCCTCGTACGAGAGCCAGTAGTGGACGCCATACAGGCGAGCGACCGTGCGCGATTCATCAACCAGTAGGGGAAATGGCAGCGGACTGCCGCTCAGAAATCTCCCGACCGAACCGCTGCTTTGGCAGACAACCCCTACCACGGCGATTCCAGACTTGGTAAGACGGTCATGGTTCTCGCACAGAACGCGGAACTGCCTGCGGCAGTTCGGACACCAGGTTCCTCGAAAGAAGACTATCAGGACATTCTGTTCACTGAAGTCGGACAGGCTAACGCTGCTTTTGCCTGCCGGGTGCGTCAGCGTAAACTCCGGCGCAATCGCGCCAATCCCCGGCTGACGGGAATCTTGAATGCCGGAACGCGGTGCCGGATTTTGCTCGAAATCAGCCATTATTACTTTTATAAATTCCTCAGATGTGCCGTCTTCTCCTTCGCAGCAGACCGTGACGACAGGTTCTCATAATTTTGCCATCAATCTGACTTGACAGAGGCCATGAGCCGTGCTAAACTACGATTCGTCAGCCGACCAGGATGGGCGAGTGGTGAAATTGGCAGACACGCTAGTCTTAGGAACTAGTGCCGCAAGGCGTAGGGGTTCAAGTCCCCTCTTGCCCACTGCCACTCAAAAATTATGCGGGAATAGCTCAGTGGTAGAGCACTTCCTTGCCAAGGAAGGGGTCGCGAGTTCGAATCTCGTTTCCCGCTCTTACAGCCCATTCTTGATGTGGCTAACAACGCAGGATACTGGAAGTCGGGCCTTCTTTGAAGACCGCTTTCGGTATCCTTTTTTGTTGACCGTTTCTTTACATAAGTTCAAAAAATTTATGAATCTCATCACGATACCAGGAGTTAAATACCACCTATGCAGGTGACTACTGAGCAGATTGATCCCTGCAAGCTGGCCCTCACAATCTCCGTCGAACCAGAAAAGGTTGAGGCGGCCAAGGAAAAGGCGTTTCGCCAGTTTGCCCAGAACGTTCAGGTCCCGGGTTTCCGCAAAGGCAAAGTCCCCGCGCAGATGGCCCGTGCCTATGTCGACCCCAGCCGTGTAAAGCAGCGTGCTGCTGAAATGCTGGTCGAGACCGCCTACCCCGAGGCGGTTACTGAAGCCAGCATCGAGCCGTTCGCTCAGCCGGAGCTCGAAATGGTCGAGATGGAAGATGAGGGTCCCTTTGTCTTCAAGGCCTTCGTTCCGCTGCGACCCGTCGTAACGCTCGGTCTGTACAAAGGACTAGCTCTCGAACGGAAGCGGCTTCAGGTCACGGACGAGGACGTAGAGAAGCAGATCGAGGAGGTGCTGACCCGTCAGGCGGAGTACCCCGAGGTTACGGACCGTAACGTGGAGACCGGCGATATCCTGCTCGCGGCGCTGACAGCGCAGGTCGAAGGTCAGGAGATTCCGGACCTGGCAGAGCCACGCGACACCGTGATCGAAGTCGGTAAGAACATTCCGGATTTCGACAATGCGCTTGTCGGCGTCGCCATCGGTGAAACAAAAGTCATCGACGCCCTTTACCCGGAAGAGTTTGCCGATGAAAATCTTCGCGGCAAGCGGGCGAACTTTACGGTTCTTGTCAAAGAGATCCGATCCAAGGTTCTTCCCGAGCTCAACGACGAATTAGTCCAGAAGATTCATCCGACGGCCAAGACGGTGGATGAGCTCAAGGTATCTATTCGCGAAAGCCTGGAGAAGGCGGCGGATGAGATGGCGGATAATGAACTCGAATTCCGCTTGATCGGTGAGATCGTTAAAACAAGCCAGCTCCACTTCCCGGAAGTCCTGCTGCGAGCGGAGATGCAGGCGGATGCCCAGCAGATCAACGAGCGGTTGGAGCGGGACAAGATCACAATCGAGCAGTACCTCGAAGAGGTCGGTAAGACGCGTGAGCAGCTGGAGCAGGAGATTGCTGCCGGTGCGGATGTCCGCATCCGAAACTCGCTGATCCTTTCCGAAGTTGCCAAGGCTGACAGTATTACTGTCGATGATGCCGATGTCGATGCGATCCTGACCGAGCGTGCCGAGCGCGCCAACGTCAACCCGGCCGCGGTTCGTGCATTTGCCGAAAAGAACGACCAGATGGGCCAGATACGCGATCAGGCGCTGACCCGGAAGATTCTGAACCACCTGAAAATTCTTTCTGCGATTACCGATACATTCGTGACTGCAGAAGAGCTCGCGGCTTCTCAGGAAGGCGCGGCCGAGATGGAGCAGATTCAGGACATTGCTGCTGGTGAGGAAGTCGCCGCCGAAGCGGAAGCCAAGCCGAAGAAGAAGCGTGCCGCCAAGAAGACCGAGGACGCCGTTACGGAGTCCGATACCCCCGCAGAACCCTCTGCGGAGTAGTCAGTACAGACCGCTTAGCTGCAGGGGCCGAGTATCTCCCGAAGGGACGATGTTCGGCCCCTGCCGACGATTTATCAACTACCGGTTTCTGCCTACCGAGGCAGGATTATTATTTTGGTGAGGAGAATAGAAGAGCCATGCTTATCCCTATGGTCGTGGAGCAGGATGCACGAGGTGAACGGTCCTTTGACATCTACTCACGTCTTCTGAGAGATCGTATCCTATTTATCGGCGAGCAGGTCGATGATCACATGGCAAACCTTGTGATCGCCCAGCTTCTGTTTCTGGAGAAGGCGGACCCGGACCGCGACATCGACATCTATATCAACTCGCCGGGCGGCTCCGTTACAGCGGGACTTGCGATGTATGACACCATGCAGATGATAAAGCCGGATGTGGCGACTATCTGCGTCGGTCAGGCGGCCTCCATGGGAGCGGTTTTGCTGGCGGGCGGAACCAAGGGTAAGCGCTATGCCCTCCCCCACGCACGAATGATGATCCACCAGGTCAGCGCGGGCTTTCAGGGCACCGCACTCGACATTGATATCCAGGCACGAGAAATTCTCAAGTACAATGACCTTCTGGCCCGTATCTTGCAGAGTCATACCGGGCAGGACTACGATCGGCTAAAGGCGGACATTCAGCGTGACTACTTTATGTCGTCACAAGAAGCTGTCGAGTATGGTCTCGTAGACGAAGTCTTGGTTCGTGGCGAAAAGCGACCAGAGTAAACTTTTCTTACTTCGGTTAAATCGCTCGGGAGGGTAGTGGATGGCTCGGCTCGGCGGGTACGACCGGAATGACAGTCGCTGCGTGCTCTGCGGTAAAAGCCGCGAGCAGGTAAAGAAACTTATTCTCGGCGTCCATGGTGGTGTTTGTCTGGATTGTGTCGAGCTGTGTAATGATATCGTGCGTGGAGAAACCGCCACTGCCGCGTCCGGCCCCGT
>JAZKEA010000409.1:0-2374 GCA_040387315.1 Armatimonadota bacterium
CTGCAAACCCCGTCTCGTCTCGCAGCGCCTCTTCCAGCGCCTTGGCAGCATCCTCCTTTGGAAGAACTTCCGCGATCAGACCGACTCCACCGGCGCCTTCCTTGGCCTGGGGACGGAATGCGGACAACAGGCTGGTGTAGGGCGCCTCGACAGGATCCGGCTGCTGGCGATGTTTCTCGAAAATGCCTTTCCAATAGGTGTTTTCGACAAAATGGCCATGGGCCGGAAGTAGACAGAGAGCGTCCGCGTATCTCTCGCTGCCAACGAGACGCGCGGCAATAGAATCCGCCTCATACTCGTCCTGACGCCGAAGCGCGAACGAATAGGCATGAAAGAACGGGGCGTACCATTTGAAAAAGCCGCGAAGCAGAGCGCCGGTAACGCCTTCCTGCCCCAGCTGCTCTAAAAGCTGCATCCAGGTCGCATTCACGCGATAGATCCAGCCGCCGAAGCGGCCGTGCCCACCCCTCAGGTGACCGAGTTCATGGGCCAGAACCCCCTCAAACTGCTCAGGGCTGAGAGCCTGCATTAGCGGCAGGCCAACCAGTAGGTAGTTCACCTGCCAGCCAAAGATACCGAGGCGAGGATGCTGGACGACCGCAGCATTGAAATCATGCGTCAGAAGGACATGATGAAAGCGCGGAGCCTCCAACGCATCCGTCAGCCGGTCGACAGATTGTAACAATGGCAGCGCATTCTCCCGGCTAAGTGGAATACCTTCCGGCTTCTCAAATTTTACCCAGAGCGACCTCAGGACCGCGAAAGCGCCGATGCCCAGAAACAGAAGGATTTTTGCCTCAGCGGCATTAATACGCCGCGTCAGTACAATTAGCCCCACGACCACACCTATCAACCCTATCAGCCCTACCAGGAGCAGCAGCACAAACCCGTATCCAACTGATGCCAGCAGCCCAATCCGGAGCCGGTAACCTGCCGGATCCTTCGCCGCGACCCCTTCAAGATTCCGCACCAGGCTCTCAAACTCTTCGCGTTTCATCTTTTTCTCCGTTTCCTCTCGCACGTCCTGTACAGCGATTCTGCCTGCAAGAATCAAGCCAGCACCCGGCACTTTTCGGCTGCCTGATCCATTCGAATGGGCTCTTTTTCGACGTGAACCAGGCAGCCTCCTGCTTCCGCTCGCTGCTTGTTAGCGAATATCCACCGTGATACAATTCGCCCGGCGAACGTCCGTTCTTCTTTCGCCATCTTCTCAGGAACCTCACAGCCTAAAGGTGGTTCTTACTCCTGGAGAAACCGTTCCATGCCATCCCCCAAGCCATCCAGCGCCGCGCACGACAAGATATCTGTTCGTGGAGCACGCCAGAACAACCTCAAAAACATTGACATCGACATCCCGCGCGACAAGCTGGTGGTTATCACCGGCTTATCCGGGTCGGGCAAATCCTCGCTCGCTTTCGATACGCTTTATGCGGAGGGACAGCGGCGCTACGTCGAGTCCCTCTCCTCCTATGCACGGCAATTCCTCGGGCAGATGGACAAGCCGGATGTAGACCAAATCATTGGTCTCTCCCCCGCGGTCGCCATTGACCAGAAATCCACGTCCCGGAACCCACGGTCGACGGTCGGCACGGTCACCGAGATCTACGACTACCTGCGCCTGCTTTACGCTCGGGTTGGAAAGCCGCACTGTCCTAACTGTGGACGTCCGATCACCCAGCAGCAGCCCTCTCAGATCGTCGACCGTGTGAGCGAGATGCAGGAGGGCACCAGGATCTACGTTCTGGCACCGGTCGTGCGGGGGCGAAAGGGCGAGTATCGCAAGGAACTGGAAGACATCAAGCGGGACGGATTCGCCCGCGTCCGCGTGGACGGCGAACTGCATGAGACGTCGGATGAGATAACGCTGGACCGCTACAAACAGCATGACATCGATGTCGTGGTGGACCGTCTTGTTGTCAAAGAAGGGGTCCAGAAGCGGCTTGCCGACTCCATAGAGACTTCACTGAAGATCGGCAAAGGTCTGGTGGCGATCCAGATCGTTGATGGTGAGGAGTTCCTGTTCAGCGAGAAGTTCGCCTGCACTGTCTGCGGCATCTCCCTGGGGGATGTCGAGCCGCGAACCTTCTCCTTCAACTCCCCCTTCGGTGCATGTCCGACCTGCCATGGCCTGGGGACGCAGGCCGAGTTCGACCCGGATCGAATTGCCCCGGACCGAAACCTGAGCCTGGAAGAAGGAGCTCTGCTTCCGTTCCAGAGCAAATCCAGCGAATACTATCCCTCGATCCTTGCCGCTGTCGCGGTAAAACTGGGTTTCACCGCGCAGACGAAACTCGGCGACCTGTCAAAAGAGCAGATCGATGGGTTGATGACCGGCGTCAAAGGTACCGTGACCGTTCAGTTCAAGAATCGGTTC
>JAZKEA010000410.1:0-4835 GCA_040387315.1 Armatimonadota bacterium
GGGGATATAGTTGCGCCAGGTCTTACCGTCTACGGGGTTGACGCCGTCGGCGAATCGCTTCTTCGGCTCGTAGCCGAGGACCTGCGCGACCTTGTCGTTGTTCTCACGACCCGCGCGGGCAATGTCCGAGAAAACGTTCTGGGTGTCCTCGCGGACATCGAAGAACCAGCCCTTGTAGAAAATGCCAATTCCCTGAGTCTGTGATGCCAGATCCAGACCCGCCCAAAGGTAGATGGGGTCGGTGGGTTCCTTCGCCTGCCCGAACAGTTTTGCTAACGGACCGGGGACCTGCCACTTGTCGATGCGTCGATCGATCAGCTCACGGATTCCCTGCAGACCAAGGTAGTGACCACTGGTTGCCACAAACCAGGCTGTGCGCTCGTTTCCCAGCGCCTTGAACGTCCGTGCTGTCTGCAGAAGACCCGCCATGCTTCCCGCGGACTCCGCCGAAGGGGCGAGGAGGGGAACGACAGACATACCGTCATAGGACGCCTGTACGACAATAATCTGCTTGGCAATCTTGGGATCTTTGCTCTTACCGGGCATTACCCCGATGAAATTCTTCGCCTCGACCTGCTCCCACTTCATATCGGCCTTGAGCTGGGCAGTGGGTTCACGGCGTCCAAGCGCCATCGCCTGAAGAGCAGCGGCATCGGTCTTCTTGATATAGAAGCGGGGAATGGAAAGCGGGATCGAGATGAACTTCGCTTCGGCCTCGCCGCGCATCGTCCGATCCGGCTCAATGAAGACAACAGCCTTCGCACCGAGGCGAGCCGCGTTCAGCCAGTCAGAGCCGCAGTTGAAATCGACCAGAACAATAGAACCTTCGACCGTTTTGCCGTTGAACGCGCCGAGGGTGCCGTCACCTGCATAGATCAGCGGTCCCGTCAGCCCCTCCGGGGGCAGCTGCGAGGTGCGAATCAGGTTCGGCCACATGCAGTACAGACCGTAGGTTTCCCCATTTGCCGTCAGGGTTGCCGTTCCCTTATCGATGGGGACGGTAGCCGTGAAGGTTTCGGTTTCTACTTTGCCGGGGAAAAGTTCCTCGAACTGCTTCTGGACGTACTCGGCGGCTTTTCGCTCGCCGGGGTAGCCCACGACGCGTGACCCATTTGTAGAAAGCGTACGAACGGTTTCTGCAAGGGCTTTGGGATCCACAGTCGCCGCAAGATCTTTGTATTTCTGGGCAAGTACGGGGTCAACCGCCGCCACCGAGGGGCGCGGCAAAACTGCACCATGGAGGAGCAGAACGGCGACGCAGCAAAGCAGGGACAAAACTTGTCGTATCGAAGCCGATGGAGACAAGGCAGGGCCGCGCTTGGACGCGGAGGTCGTCATCGAGGAGTTCCTTTTCGTCAAGTATCTATGCTTTCTGCCGCTTTGCAGAGATGCGCAGATTAGGGACTTGGACTGAATTGTAGCATACGGGTTCTATCGATTGCAACCGGACGGATAGCCTTGCGGCGAATGTCGAAAAAAAGCCCATTCTGCCTCTAGTGTGCCATACGTTAATCCCGATAGTTTTGTGACAACCGATGTGTTTTGGCATCAGGCGTCCTGAATCGGTGCGGACAATGCTTTTTCCACAGTCGCAAGCAGGAGGAACTGTATCCTTCCGCATAATAGTGACTCATGTCCAGCGAACTCTCCCGTGGCAGTGAAGGCACGGCGTCCCCTACCCAAATCAGCAGTGCGTCTCCGGATTCGATATCTGCTGTCTCGACACCGACAGGATCAGAAGAGCTTGCCACGCCAGCACCGAAGATGCGCTGGTACATCGCCTTCCCTGTTGCACTTCCCCTCATTATTCTCGATGCTTTCTGGGTCGTGCAGGCGGAAAAAGTGGGTCGAGGGCCGTACTTTACGACGATCTCCCTTTTTGCCAACGTCTTCTTTCTGCTGACGGTCCTGCTCGTTCTTAACTCCCTGGTGCGAAAGATCGTGCCGCGTATCGCTCTCTCCCAGCCGGAACTGCTGCTGGTCTACACCATGATCGCTGTTGGGGCGTCTCTTGCGGGCCACGACATGCTGCCCTCGGTGATCCAGATGACGGGCCATCCTTACAAGTTCGCGACGGCGGAGAACGGGTGGATGGGCCGATTCGGGCAGTATCTTCCCGCACCACTAATGGTTTCGGATATGGAAGTGCTCAAAGGGTATTATCAGGGCGGTTCGTCTCTGTACTATCCGGAGAATTGGCACCCCTGGCTGCTCCCTTCTCTGCTGTGGAGCGGATTCACCATCGCTCTGATCTGGACAATGATGTGTATCAATGTTCTCGTCCGTCAGGGCTGGCAGGACCGCGAACGGCTGCCGTTTCCCGTGGTTGAGATTCCACTTCAGATGACCGACCCGTCAGGCAAGCTCTGGAAGAACAACCTGTTCTGGGTAGGCTTCGGTCTTATGGTAGCAGTCGAGACCATGAACGGGCTCGCCTTCCTCTATCCGAACATACCGAGCATCAATCTGCAGCATGTGGATGTCCAGGGTCAGGGGATATTCGCGACGCGTCCCTGGAGCGCGGTCGGCTTCACCTGCTACTCCTTCTATCCGTTTGCCATTGGACTCGGCTATCTTTTGCCACTGGACCTGCTCTTCTCCTGCTGGTTCTTTTATCTGACCTGGAAGCTGCAGGCGATCGTCTCCGCCCAATTCGCTCTGGATGTTACACCGGATTTCCCGTATGTCCGTGAACAGTCGTTCGGCGGCTATATGGCGATCGTTGTCTTCGTGCTCTGGAATGGGCGTCACTACTTCCGTGAGGTCTTCAACCGTGTCTTCGGCGAGCCCTCGGATATCGACGAAAGCTCGGAAGCGCTGACGTACCGTCAGGCGACGCTGGGGGCGCTGGCGGGGCTTGGTCTGCTGGTGGGCTTTATGGTGTGGGCGGGAATGTCTCCCCTGCTGGCGATTGTGGCGTTCGTCATCTACTTCGCCCTCTCCACCGCGATTACCCGGATGCGGGCTGAGTTCGGCCCCCCGGTGCATGACCTGCACTTCTCCGGGCCGGACTATATTTTGACCCACAGTCTCGGCACCCAGGCCTTTTCCGCTCAGGACCTGACGCTGCTGTCGTTCTTTTACTGGTTCAACCGGGCTTACCGCTCCCACCCCATGCCGTTTGGCATCGAGGGGCTGAAGGCGGCGAAAACGCTCCGCGCGAACCAGAGGGTGATGCTCTGGGGCATTATGCTTTCTGTTGTGGTGGGAAGTCTCGCCGTTTTCTGGGCCTTCCTTCACTTCGCCTACGCCTACGGAGCGCAGGCGAAATTCGGGCAGGGAAGCGGTTTCTCGGCAGAGGCATACAACCGACTGAACGGGTGGATTCAATCTCCCTCCAAGCCGAACAACGGGGCGATGGGGGCAATCGGCATCGGCTTCGTCTTCTGCGCTCTCCTCATGGTCGCCCGAATCCAATTTCCCTGGTGGCCTCTGCACCCTATCGGTTATGCAATCTCCTCGTCCTGGGCCATCAATCTGGTATGGATGCCACTGCTAATCTCCTGGATCATCAAAGGAACGATTTTGCGTTACGGTGGTGTCCGCATGTATAACCAGATGATGCCGTTCTTCCTGGGGATTATTCTCGGGCAGGTAATCATGGGCAGCGCGTGGCACATCTTCTGCCTCTACCTGGGCGTAACCCCCTACTCTTTCTGGGGCGGGTAAGCATGGAGAGCCGCAGTTTTGACGTTATCGTTCTCGGCGTAGGCGCGATGGGGGCGGCGGCCTGCTGGCATCTCGCGAAACGGGGCCTCTGCGTACTCGGTCTGGAGCAGAACGGGATACCGAACAGCCTGGGAAGCTCCCACGGCTACAGCCGCGCCATACGGTTGGCCTACTTTGAGCATCCCGATTACGTGCCCCTGCTAAAGCGGGCCTGGGAACTCTGGCAGGACCTGGAAAATGCCAGCGGTCAGACACTGCTCTATAAGACAGGCTGCCTGTATCTGGGGCCGCCCGACTCGGAACTGATCCGTGGCTCGCTTCATTCAGCCCAAACACACGGTCTGCCACATGAGGCGCTTTCGCGCCAAATGCTGGCGGAGAGGTTCAGACAGTTCAAAGTCCCCGACGACTTCATTGGTCTCTTTGAGACACTGGGAGGTACCCTGCGTCCGGAACTCAGTATCGCCACAATGGCCCTGGAGGCACTGAAGCACGGAGCCGCAATCCAGGGCCAGACAACTGTGACCGGGTGGCAGTCGGATGCGAATGGCGTGACGGTGCGGACCGCGCAGGGCGAAACCTATCACGCGGCGCATCTTGTTATAAGCGGCGGGGCGTGGAGCAGTCGCTTGATAACCACTCTCGGGGTGCCATTGACGGTAACGCGTCAGGTGCTGGGCTGGGTGTGGCCCCCGCGGCCTGAGCGGTTTACCCTTGAGGCCGGGTTTCCGACCTGGGCTATTGAGCATGGAAGCGAGTTTCACTACGGCTTTCCCATGCTTCCCGACAACCCCGGCTTCAAGATCGCGCGGCATGCTCCGCTGGGGCAGGTCACCACGCCGGAGACGGTGCGGCGCGCACCGACACCCGAGGACGAGGAAACGTTCCGGCCTGCCCTCCGACGCTTTTTCCCCGAAGCCGACGGGCCGACGCTCGCGGTCCGGACCTGCCTTTATACCAACACACCCGACGGCCACTTCATCGTGGATCGGCACCCCGACCACGATAATGTTTCAGTCGCCTGCGGCTTCAGCGGGCATGGCTTCAAGTTCGCGCCTGTCATCGGGCAGGCCCTGGCCGATCTGGCGACGACACCGAGCACCACGCTGCCGATAGATTTCCTTGGCATCGAACGATTTCGCAGCCTCAGGAATACAGCAGATACG
>JAZKEA010000410.1:4845-11268 GCA_040387315.1 Armatimonadota bacterium
AGGCGGGCGCACCCGCCTGAAAGGCTTTACGCACACGGTCGGAGCCGCAGGAGAGGTCAAACATCCGAATCGGCTCCTTGCCCACGAAAAACGAGCGGCCGGGCCGCAGGGTGCGCAGGGCGTCCAGAATCTCGAAATTCAGCCGCGATAGTGGAACTGCAGAGGGGTCTTTCAGATAGATCTGTACCCCTCCGCAAAGCTTTCCCTTGTAAGCGGCATAGTAAGGCTCCCAGGACATCGCGCGGTAATCCACTCCTGGCAGATTGCGCCGCGCCATCTCTCGCGCCATCGCTGCCGCTCCCACATCCGGCGCCCCGGCGAGTTCGAACGGCAGAGGGTAGCCGATACCGATGGAAACGGTGGAGAGCTCCCCCGCGATACCGGTCGCGGCATAGTACAGTGCGCTTTCCGGCTTTGGGACATGCGGCGAGGTCGGCACCCAGGGCAAAGCCCCAAAGGCATCCCAGCCGACCATATTCCGTGTCAGGTTTTCACACGCGATAACTGTCAGGTCGCACGTCCGTCCGCCCGTGAGCCAGCCCTGGCGATTTATCATCCGTCCCAGCTCGCCCAGCGTCATGCCATGTATATATGAGATCGGATACCTGGAGATAAACGAGGTAAAGCCGGGCCGCGATGGTCCTCCTTCGACACGGTTTAATCCCAGGGGGTTTGGTCGGTCCAGCACGATCACGGGGATCTTATGCAGGGATGCTCCGTCCATCACACAGCCGAGCGTTGAAACATAGGTGTAGGAACGAGCCCCAATGTCCTGCAAGTCGAGAACCAGCACATCGAGCCCCCGCAACATCGCAGCTGTAGGCACTTTTGTCTTCCCATACAAAGAGAAGACCGGCAGCCCCGTCAATCCATCACGGGATGAGCTGACCTTCTCGCCCGCGGGGACATCTCCCCTTACGCCATGTTCGGGACCAAACAGCGCCCGAAGTTTTACGCCGGGGGCGCGGTGCAATACCTCTATGGTCGAGGTAAGATCCGGCAGGACGCCGGTCGGATTCGTTACCAGGCCGACATTAAGCCCCTGCAGCGCTTTGAAACCGCTGCGGACCAGAACCTCGGCACCCGTTCGCACTGTCGGCACCTAAAAACTCTCCCCTTTCGGCTTGAAACGAGCCGCGATCATAATAAACCCCTGGGCGCTCATGGTGACGGTTAGAAAGTAGAAAAGCGCCTCCTCCAGCGGCAGATGACTGCCGAAACGAATACCCGTTACCCCATCGGGATGAATCTGCCAGATACCCCGCGCGATAGCAAAGCCATCCGCGGCGGATAAATAGACGGTGCAGAGGGCAATGGACACCAGCAGGAGCCGTCTCGCCCGCCAGAGCGCCCGACCGGCGACCAGCCATTGTAGCAAGAGAATTGGCAGCGACCACAGAGTCAGGATCAGCAGATAGGTATTTGTACCGAAGGGCATCAGCGCCGGGTTTCCGCTTCTAAATCATCAAAGGATGGGGTAAGCCAGGGTATACGGGCAAGCGCGATCACGGCAAGACACACAAAAATCGCCTCGGCGAAATAAAAGAGGTACTCCTCAAGTGGCAGCCAGCCGATCCAGAGGGGCGGGCCCCAGACAAAGGCGGGATCAAAGCTCCATAGCTGTTTGAACGCGGCGTAGTTGTCCCAGGGTGTGGTGTACACAAACGCCAGAAGGCAGACCAGACCAAGACCGATCTTGTGAAACCGACGCACCCTTCGCCCCAGGAAGAGTGCCAGTAACGCGATTGGAATAACGAGGAAGAAAAACAGAAATCCGCTATAGGTCACAACCTATTGTACCTGCGACGCACGGAGAAGAGTTTCCGCGATTTCTCTTTCGTAAGTCAGGGCAGCCCGGTTCGGGCTACCCTTCTGCTGTTTTAAATATCTCCGGTCGCTTCGCCGGAAGTAAGAGTGCCGGTCACCGGAGATGCGGCATTTCCCCCGACACCCTCTCCAGCAAGAGAGTCGGCCCCGGCAAGAAGATTTTCTATGACGGCGGCGATGCGCTGATCATCTCCCCCTTTGACAGAAAGCGCGTTCGTCAGGTCCTTGAGGTCGGATCGGATCTGTTTGTATGTATCAAAAAGATCCCCGGTTGCGCTCGACCCGGATGTCTCCAGCGAATCCAGAATCTCTGAAATTTCTCTGATTGCCATATGTTCGTGTTCCTCATCCCTATTTATTTGTCACGGCTTCTTGGTACCTCGCAGGCAATTGGTGCAAACCTCGAACACTCAAAATAATCCCGCAGATATTAGTGTCTGAACGGTTTTTGTTGTTTTCCCCTTGGGAAACACGCAGTAGTGCCGCACTGATTCACGAAATCAATAAAGAGGCTTGCAGTGATGAAAATGAGATCAGACAGTTTTGACCCGGTCGGGGAGGCTTAGGTAATCATCATGACTAAAGCGTATGACTCGCCTGCAGGGAACGACACTCAGGATGGACCGACGACCCCATCGAGCGACAGCGAAACGGGGAGGAAAGGCGGCTCAACAGCCGCTATGCGGCCCGGCGATGAATCACCGGTGCGGACTAATGACTACACCTCCACAACGAGCGAAAAGTCATCAGCCCGTTATCTCGTTCCTCTTATCATCGCGGCGATTGTTATCGTCTGCGTCCTCGCCCTGAGATCACGCTTTGCCCCAACAGATGGGGCGCGAAACGGCGGCGTAAATCCGGCAGCCAGCACCGCGACAGAGACGCGAACCAGTACGTCAGGACCGAATACAACGACGGGCCGTTAGAGTCCGCAACATGAGAGGAAGGAGCTTCACTTAATGGCAGCAGTACGCGAAAGTATGCGGTCTCCCCTCGAGGGCGAGGGGGCGGAAAAAAACGAACGGGTTGTTCTCGGAACACTTCCCCCTGACGACAAGCGCAGAGCCAAACCCACAAGGGTCGGCCTTGCTCTCGCCGTTATAGTCTCTATAGCGCTTATGATTATCTTGTTTGTCCTTGTCCCTATGTTCTCAGACGTTCTGCGACGATAGCAGGAAATGTTGAATATCAAATGATCGAGAACGAAAACAGCAGGATTGTTATTGGGGAAGGTGGCTGGCGGGGCCGCCTGGACGCCACGCCTGCGTCGGCGACAAAGTACGTCGTCCTGCACCCGGAAGATCGCAGCCCCTCGCTTATTCTGCCGTTCTCTATGATGGAGCAGGGTGATAATGGCACCTTTCACCTGCCGCTGACGCGTTCCGCAGCAGCGGCGTATTCCCAGGAGATCAGCAATGGAGGCGCTAGTGGAGACACACAGAGCGGAACCGGGTCTCACACGGATCGGATCGTCGTGCCTGTCATCGAAGAGATGATCGAAGTGCGGAAGCAGATGGTCGATACGGGCAATGTTCGTATTGTTAAATCCGTTCACGAACGGCAGGAGAGAATCGATGAGCCCCTGAGGCGAGAAACGGTAGAGGTAACACGGGTTCCGGTAGGCCAGTTTGTTGATGCTGCCGTTCCCGCTCGTGAGGAAGGCAGCACACTGATCATCCCGGTCTACGAGGAGCGAATGGTGGTTCAGAAGCAGCTTTTTCTCAAAGAGGAACTGCATGTGACGCGCCAGGAAACCGTAGATCGACAGGCGCAGCAGACAGTGACACTGAGAAGCGAAGAGGTCAATGTCGAACGATATTTGCTGGACGATGAAGAGGATGTCCTGCAGACAAGAAGTGATGCCGTTGTTGGCGCTTCGGCATCGCCTGCACTGCCAACGCAGCAGTGAGAAAGACACATAAGGAGTTACAGATCCATGTCTAAAACAGTTGTAGGTTTATTTGACGATTTCAGCCACGCCCAGATGGTTGTCAGCGAGTTGGAAGCCGCAGGTTTCCGGCGCGAAGAAATCAGTATGGTGACGCATCAGAACGGCATCAGTCACGGCACATCCACTCACTCCGCGGGCACCGATGAAGGTCATGGCGTGGTTGGCGGAGCTGTGGGCGGGGCAGCCAAAGGAGGAGTCATCGGTGGTCTGACGGGACTTGCGGCCAGCCTCGTGATGCTGGCGATTCCCGGAGTCGGACCCGCCCTTGCTGTCGGCCCCCTGGCGGCGACACTCTCCGGCGCGGGACTGGGCGCGGCAGGCGGCGGAATCATTGGAGGGCTGACCGGACTGGGCATCCCTCACAACGAAGCAGGCTACTATGCTGAGGGGATCCGGCGTGGAAGCACGCTGGTCTCCGTCAATACGGATGATGCCCGTTCAGACGAGGCGATGGCTATCTTCAATCGCCACAATCCCGTGGATATCGACGAGCGCAGCAGTCATTACACGAGCACGGGCTACACGGGCTACAACGAGGATGCGCCGCACTACACGCCGGAGCAAATCACGGCGGAGCGCAATAACTACGCGACTGCCCGCACGACACCCGCGATGGGAACAACAGCCGCAGCGGGAACGATTAATACGGAAACAGTAAACACGGGGTCAACGACCGCGGCAACCGGTACCAACGAGGTAGCGATTCCCATTGTGGAAGAGCAGATCGCGGTAGGCAAGCGTGAGGTAACTCGTGGCGGCGCCCGTATCCACACGTATGTGACCGAGCGCCCCGTCGAGGAGAACGTTACGCTGCGTGAGGAGCATGTCAATGTCGAGCGGCATGCGGTCAACCGTCCCGCCAGCGAAGCGGACCTGAATGCCTTCAAGGACGGAACGTTCGAGGTTACCGAGCGCGCCGAGGAGGCGGTCGTCGCCAAGCAGGCACGCGTCGTGGAGGAGGTTGTGGTCAATAAAGAGGCGACGGAACGAACGGAGACCATTCGTGACACTGTCCGCCGCACCGATGTCGATGTCGATGAACTCGACGACGATGATGTAACTACCACCACACATAACACGACTACGACCGGAACAGGCCGTATCTAGTCGGTGATGTCACTCAGGTCCCTCCTCCCATCCTATTGACGAGTGAGCAGGAGGGACCTTTTTGCAGGAGTCATTTTGAATGAGCGATACCACGATTATCAAAGTTCAGTCAGCGCATTCACCAAAAGGTGAATTGGGACAGACCTATCTCGCCAACGGGAAAAATGTTGGGATGCGGCTATGGAAAGACGAGCAGCCCGGCGAATCAAAGCCGCCCGTCGCGCGTGACTATGAAACGGTCGGCTATGTGATTTCCGGAAGGGCGGAGCTTCACAGCGAAGGACAGATGGTGCTTCTGGAGCCAGGCGACTCCTGGGTTGTGCCAAAAGGCGCGATGCACACGTATAAGCTGCTCGAAGCATTCACCGCAGTTGAGGCGACCTATCCTCCGGCGCATATTCATGACCGCGACAAAGATGTATCCGCCTGACCCACAAAACAACGATTAGAATATAATTGAGAGAATAAGGATGAAATCACAAAAGCGGGGCGCTGTATCGGCTTTGTTCGGAATCGCGCTGTCTGTTTCAATAACCTCTTTTTCGAAGGCGGCTCCCCCACCCAATCTGCCGCGTGAGAAGACAGTTGGGACAGCGAAATTAGAGGTGGTACACGAGTTCCGCCGACAGATGCCGGTAGGGATCGCGGTAACCAGCACGGGACGCCGCTTCGTCAGCTACCCCCGCTGGGAGGACCCTTTAGCCTTTACGCTCGCGGAGCTAAAAAACGGGCGCGAGGTGCCGTATCCCGCGGCAGGCGCGATCCAGCGCGGCAGCAAGTCCGGTCCGCGCTCCAATATGGTGTCGCTGCAGGGCATTTTGGTCGACCCACAGGATCGGCTCTGGGCGCTCGATACAGGCACCATTAATATGAAGCCCGTGCAGCCGTTCGTGCCCAAACTCATCTGTATCGATACGAAGACCAACAAGATTTCACGCATCTATACCTTTCCGACTGGCGTTGTCCCGCCCGGTGGTTATCTGAATGACCTGCGTATCGATCTACGGCGTGGCGATAAAGGGACCGTTTACATCACGGATTCCGGCAAGAAGCCGGGGCTGGTCATGCTGGACATCGCGTCCGGGAAATCCTGGCGGCGCATGGACGGTCATCCGAGTGTTCAGGCAGAGCCGGGCTTTGTCGGCTTCGTCGAGGGACGCGCCCTGTTCAAGCGGCCTAAACCGGGGGTCGCGCAGCATATTTCCATGGGAGCGGACGGTATCGCAATCAGCCCGGACGGTTCCCGGCTCTACTACACGCCGCTCGCGGGCCGTCGTCTCTACAGCGTCGCGACAGAGGCTCTGGCAAATCCGAACGGCACGGACGAGCAGGTGCGGGCGACGTTCAAAGACCACGGTGACAAGGGAACCGCTGACGGCATGAAGACGGACAGCAAAGGCCGCATTTACGTCACAAACTGGGAGCAGAACGCTATAACGCGGCGTCTTTCGAACGGCCTGCACGAGACGGTGGTACACGATCCCCGACTCCTCTGGCCGGATACTTTGGATATCAGCCGCGACGGTTATCTGTATATC
>JAZKEA010000411.1:0-1746 GCA_040387315.1 Armatimonadota bacterium
AGGATTGCCTCCGTTTGGCGTGAAAGTGCCAGTGAAGGTGCCGCTGAAGAGGCCGGTCGCGGGAGCGATGGTGAGCGCGTAGGAGCCATCCGCTGGGGCGGTCTTCACCACCGTGTTGCCCTTTGAGGCCGAAGCTCGTCTGCCTAACTTAAAGTTTGGTTAATCAGGAGAGGCCGCGGTCATTGAGAGTTGCTTGCGGAAGATGTCCAGAGTTTCACGCATCCTGTCTGGGAGAACGCTCCAGCAAGCCTCTAGTTCTTCGAGGATCTCGATGACACGTTGCTTCTCTTGACCGCTGCCGTGAGAACGAGCCGCGCTGACGAGCGCATCGTATTCCTTGCGAAGTTGAACGGCTTCACGGCCCTTGGCCCGGCAGGTCCGGCAGGTCCGGCAGGTCCGGCAGGTCAGGCAGCGGTTTGCCCGCGAATCGACGTAGAAGCGGTAAGTCTCGAACCAAGTCTCCTGTTCGTTGGCCGACCAGACAAACTCCGCGCCGCAACCCGCGCAGCGAAAACGTGCGTCAACATACCAGTGCCGTGGAGAAACGGTGAAGTCCTGAACTGCTACGTCGGCGCGAATGGCCGTCGCGTAATCGAGGTCGAGAGCGCCCCAAAAGAAATGGGGCGGCATCTTCCTGGGGTCAGTGTCACCGAAAATGTCCATCGTCAAAGGAGTGAAGGTCATGCCGAACCTTGAAGGTCGGTTAGTCTTCGACAAGAAGCAGGGGATCAAGCGCGGCCCGCAGTACCTCAACCAACTCTGGATCCATATACTGGTAGCGATCCTCCAGCTCCAGGACCTGCATCTCTTTGAACTGAAGCTCATCCCTGAACTCGGCCAGCATTCTATTTTTGTGCTTGGCTTCCATCACCACGATCAGATCCGCCCACCGGATGTCTGCCACGGTCAGCGGATGTCTCGCCTTTGAACTGGTTCCTGCCGAACGGCACGCCAGCAATGGATGCTTGGCATAAAGGTGCTCAGCCGTCGGGCTTCTCCACTTGTTCATGGAGCACACAAACAAGACGTTCAGGATCTCAGTCTGGAGCAGTTCCCGCTCATTGAATCGGGGATACTCGAAGCCCAGTTGCTGAGCCCTTCGAACCTTGACGCTTCGTGTGTAGAGATGACTCCACTTCTTCTCGCGTGGCCATGGGTCAATGGGCATTGTTTTTGTCGGACGTCTAATCTGCGGCAGCGGCGAGCGCAAGACTTCGCTGACCCGGTCGGCTGCGAGGAGCCGTCGCCACCAGCGTCTTGTTAAGCATTACTTAATGCAGTGCGACCTCCCATCCTTCAAAAGGAGGTTCAACACGATAGTCCCGGTCGCAGTAGGACCGCAAATAATCAGTGGCTCGCTTCTCTGCATGTTTGAGGTTGGTAACCTCTCCCTGATCGTTGTATTCAAGGACATTCGCAAAGATGGCAAAAGTCTGTTCAATCGCACTTGGCTCGTTGCCATAGACATCCAGATAGTCCACGCCCTCCAGCATGAAATGAGTGCCACTTGAAAGGAAGTAAGCAAAGGTGCGGAATGCGCCGCTGACTTTTTCGGGCAGCTTCATAGGTTTAGCCTAACAGGTAATGATCAACAAGGTTGTTGTTTGGGTGGATCCTTAATGTCGGACAGATTTCACTCCCCACCCTGAGTCTGCGGAATCGCACTTGTGGTTGGCGGAGGCTGGCCGAGGACCTTGGAGGCGCGGTAGAGGACTTCTTTTTCGATGCCGCCGGTGAGGTGGAATT
>JAZKEA010000412.1:0-8829 GCA_040387315.1 Armatimonadota bacterium
CAAGGATCCATAGCTGTGTGCACTGCTTGACGCTCTAATTCTGTAGCAGTGAGTAAAAGTACGTCTACTTGATGAATCGCTTGCTTTAAGTCATCTGTTGAAACATCAAGTAACCTTGGAGGGCGCGACGGCACTTTGGGTATTGCCTGGTAGTAACATCCGCCGTTGATCAGTATTTCCTTAATCTGTCCCATCCCATGGGTCTGAACAAATGAATCAAGACTTCCTGATTCAGCTGCTGAAATAATTTCTTCAAAGCTAGTACCGACCCAGGTAAATGAAAACTCAGCTTTTACTGCACTGTTATGCAGCACAGAGCCTCCGAACTTGTTCTGAAATACCTCTTTGAAATCGTCCCACTTAATAGGGGACGATCCCCGTTTTAACTTGCCAAAAACAGTCAGTTTCACATTCTCTTCCGGACTCATGATCATAAAATACTCAAGATACTCGGGCGGACTCAATCGAATCAGCTAATCGGAAAAGGAAGCTTAACTTAGCCAACTTTCTTTTTAAGCCAAGCTCTTTCTAATGCATCTAGATGTTTGTTGTTATCCCAATCATGTCGCATTTGGTGCAAAAGACCCTCCACTGTGATACCGCCTTCAATACCATTTCTTAGAAGTGTAAGTGCTTCTTGCCATTGGGATCGTCCATTTCTGTTTACGTCAATTCGCGAGAGGTCTCCCCATGCTCGCGTCCAAATGTTTCTATCTCTTACGCCCGTCTGATACAAACTGGCAGCTAAATCTACCCAAGCGTTCCACCAATCGTCTGCTGTGATCCTCTTGTCTTTTCGAAACGCGCGGAAGAACTGTTGGATCATCCCTAACAGTTCTTCACATTCCTCTACAGCCGGATCCCATTGAACACTTCCATCATGCACTTGGTCCATTACTCGGGATGCTGCGCTTCGCCATCGATGCTCTCGGATTAGAGAGCCTATGGCTGCGGCATCGACATGGTTGATCTGAGGATGTGTTGTAATCCATTCAACCAACAGGTTCTCACCACTTGGATAGTCTGAGAATCTCAGTAAAAACGTCAGTATCAATGCTGCGGACGATGTAGGAGCTAGAAGCCACTTATCTATGTAGCTCTTCTCGAAAATCTTACGTCGTAATTGCCCTTCTGGAGGAGTATTCGAATTAGGATCTGCTTTAAACTGCTGGAACCATCCCGTTGCCGTAGCTGCCAGCATAATATTGCGTATGTCCTCGGACAAAAGAGGCCACAAACGCTCACGGCTTGGATATTCATTTAGATTGGCTAAAGTCGGATTCTTGATCAACTCTCGAAGAAGTGCATCCTCAATGACTTCGCCGGACACTATACAATTTAGAAGAGTATGGAAAACAGATTGTGGCTCGGCAATGCCACTAAACGGATCAGCTCCCATTTTGATGCTCACAAGCCAAATTTCACGCCATTGTTTCTCTTTGACATCAATGTCCGCTTTAAGAAGGGAGTCCGCAGCTATTCTTTTTCCAGCAATATTTGTCAGGCGTGAATCTTTTATAGTTAGAGCTGCCGCTAGCACCTCGGATTCACTTGCGGATTTGCAAAGCTGCCCAACGAGGTCAGAGTGATGCTCGTTCGTATCGACAAGTAGATGGGCTTCAAGTGCATTCCGCCATGGCATATATTTAACCACCGAGCAGGCATGTAACTTCAGCCAGTAGCGATTGCGTGCTAGTTTGACTATTTCTTCTCCTATACTCGCTGATAGCCTTGAAGGGCACTGAGCAACGAGTGCTTCTTCTGTTACGCCTTCTTTAGGGATGTATTGCTCCAAAAGAGAGACTAGTGTTGGTGAAGCTGTCCACAATGACCAAAGTGAGCGCGCAATAATGGAATCAACTTTCCGTAAAGTATTTGAGATGCTCAGTCGGAAGACACTTCCCCAATGTGAATCGGCTACAATTGCTTCTTCAAAAACTTTCGCAGTATCACTTGCCGATTGATTCTCAATATTGTTGAGATTGTGTTGGAGCCAACCCGTGATTGTATTTAGAAGGAAACTGTTACCTTCGTGAAATGCTTCGATGGGAAAATTACGTAGCGCCCGAATCTCCGATCTTCCCCCAATCTGTGTGACTTGGCTAAATTGCTGAAGAAGATTCGCTTTTATCTCAGTGCCCAGCGTTGGAATGGGGAGACGCTTTGAGATGAGGCGAAGAGCTGCATCAAGTGACTCCACACCTCCGCCGTTCTTAACCTCTTCGAGATTTGTATAGATACGAGCGAGATCACGAAGGGAATAGAAGTCATCTATGACCAAGCCTAATTGATCTTGCAACTCCCTCAGAGCCTTCTCTTCTGATCCGCCTGCTAGATAGGCAATGGAAGAGGTAACAATCGGCGCTTTAACGTTTTTCCCTATGGTGCGATATGGCGGTGGCCAGTGGCTCCCGAGCGCCTCAGGAGTACAAACAACTGGTGGAGGCATATCCTCCACATCGCGCGGGGAGAAGCTAATTCGAAAAGTAAATGCTCGACGAAGTTCCGGACTTAAAAACTCCCATAAACGGGCAACTGCTGCGTCAAATTGATCTTGGCCTACCCAAACTATCGGCGATTTTACATTTTCGTTTATAAGAGCATCAATAAACGCTAAGTATCGATTCTCGTCTAAAGTCCAGCTATGCAAGGGGATTGCTTCTGAAGGATTTAGTTCTAATGCATCCAAAGCTTGGTTTGTAAGAGATTGAGACCGTGACTTTAGCAAAAGTGGAATTGCATCAGCCAGGCGACCCGTCGAGCAAAACTCAGATAGAGGCAGGAAAATTGCGTGTGTTCTCATCATGCCCGGGCGGCTTGCCTGCTCATCCGGGGAGGTACGACTAAGGACGTAATAATCTCCCTCGACGAATGAGCGCAGGTACGGTGACCAGTTTGTGCCTGAGGGAGGATTGCCTGCGAGATCGGTACGGCGGGCAGCAGCTTCAAAAGGTACACGCTCGTTGCTGGTTACCCTGCTATGCCTTATGAGACCATGGCCATGAGTGGAATCCTCGCCGTAAACAGCTTGATGTACTATCACAGCGGAGTAGTCAATTCGATCAATTTTGCTATTGGAAGCGTGAGGTCATTCTCCTGTTTACCTTCTGGAGTTATAACCCAGCCCTGTGCAGCAGCCCCAAAGTTTTGAAAATCTTCGTCCGAGGAGTCCGCCTGTAGTTCTTTACCTAGTGCAGAAACTCCATAAATTACGCGTCTTTCAGCCAGCCAATTAGATTCGATGAAGCTTGCTAAAAGAGGTAAGTGCTTCTTAAGAACGTCGCCAGGCTTTCGTTTTTTCAGGTCAGTCGACAGTTCGTCCCAGCAAGTGAGTGCTATAACGAGAGCTGGATCTTGTAGCGGAGTATGAAGGTCCGCACGTCGAGTATAGAGAAGTATTTGTAGCAATTCGATTAACGATGCTTGATCACGCCATTGAAGTGATTCTTGTTGCGTACCTGCCTTATCGTGCTTGTCTCCAGGGCGCTGCCAAACATCCTGCCTGTTGGCGATAGTCTGTGGACGGATGAAGAAAACCCACCCATCAGCATGTCGAATTCGACGTTGCCAGGATTCACCAACTCGACGACGCTGATAAAGCTGACGGACTTGTTCCCCTCCATAATCAGGCCAGACTAACTCAGCTTGACCCCCGACTTGTGATACGGTGGGCCAAACGCTCTCCGAGTACATCTCCGTTACCGTATGTTGAGCAAGGCGACCCTCCGCTATATCGCTCAGAGCTTGCTCGAACGGGCCTAGGTCTCTTGCAACACCATTCATTCTTAGCTGCCCACTTCCTGATCTAAGCCTTCCCAGTAATTGAGCGCCGTAATGAGTCTTGCCTGAGTTGTGCAACCCCACGAGGAGTAAAGACACCTGAGAATTTTGCACTTAGAGTTCTCCTCGAAACGCGAGCAGGGGATCATTAGGTGCAGATACCGGTAGCTCAATCCTAGTAGTCTTCTGTTGAGTAGGAGTAAGTAGCCAAGTCATAATACGAACGAATTCAGTGATCATAGGTTTCAAAGGCAGGTCCTTTTGCGGAACATTCACGCGGAATATCTCCAGTGATGGTAAGTTTTTGGTGCATGCAGTTTCCACACGATTACGGATTGGCTCGGCTACCTCAGTATCAGACTTGGTCCACACTAGTGCCACCTTTCGGTCTTTCAGGTTTTCACCCAACCTCTCTGCCAGCATCTCCATGTTGGCACATGCGGGACCCCGCTTGTCCCCAGCCAAAGCTGCACTGTCCGCGAAAAGAAGCAAGGCATCCGAGTGCTCATATGTCCATCGAGCCCCGGCTGCTCCTGGGTTTTCTCGAGTGATCGCCCACTGACGAAACCATTCTCCTGGTGCGTCAGTCCACAATGTGTCGCGTTTACCTTCGGCTCCATTACGGAATGCAAGGTGCAAGAGACCCGGCCGTCGACCTTCATTAGCTGATGTATGTGGAGGATACTCAGGCCCTGTTTCGCTTTTCCATTCGAAATATCCAGCGAGTTGTTCCCATCCTCCTAGGGAATAGGAGCCAGCAAATCGTCCTAAGTCGGGGAAGTGCCCTTTCCGAAGCAAGAGATAAATCATCGCCAAGAATGTCGTCTTCCCTGCATTTTCAGGCCCGATTATGCCGATTACATATGGCCGCCGTCTGCTTGCGACGAACTCAACGTCAGCAATCCCCATAGTATTGCCTGACCAAGGCAAGAGGGTTACGGGCTCGGAATCCTCTGCAGCATTGTTGGAATCTTCCGATGAAACGTCTTCATTTTTTTGCTCACCTTTTTGCCAATATTCACAACGCCGATAATCATCTTCACCGCTTCTGCATCCTGTTTCGGGGGCATAACAGTGTGAGCGAGAACATTTATGCATGATTTATTCCTGGGTCGCGAGAGTATCGGCTGAAAGCTCACGTAGAAGCCAAACAGCAATATCTGCTCCACTTAATTCCATGTCATCCGGCACGCCTACTACACTTGCTGCATCTGTAGCCTGCACCTCTCCTCTGGCCGCAGCAGAGATGAACGTTAGTAATGGAACTCGTCCTTCTTGGGGATCACAGAGGGCAGTCAACGTATTGACAAGCGTCTTATCAGAAATCAAGGCGGTACAAAAAGCTGCAACGCTTCCCTGCCACGAATCAACTAATTCAAATACAGTCTCGCGCAGGAGGTACTCTACACTCTGCGGATAGGTGTCTGGCAGTTGTGCATCAAGATCAAGGGCAAGGGCAAAAATCCTGACCTCTGGAGACTGAATAGCACGATAGCCCTTTTTCTGAGATGGGGAATAAAGCGTCTGTTTCCACCAGAGAAGCGAAAGTCTTCGTTTGGTACTTTCCTCAATTTGAGTCAAGGCAGTATTCAAAGAAGCTGTAAGCGACTTACTTATAGATAGGGCGTTCTGATTAGCGAGTGAGGTTAGTTGTTGGGCAAGTGATTCGATAACAGGAGCCACCACTTCCGGAGTTAGTGGCGAGCCTTCTACCACACCAAATGACTTGGCATCAAAAGTTTTGATTTTAAGTTTGTCATTACCGATGCTAGATGCGGCATCAAATGACTCAGCGTTTTTCCACTCTTCTTCCGCATTTTCTTCGCTGGCTGTGCCCCATTCGACAAATAATGAACGCAATAGGTCTTGTTCTGCTCCCAGCACCATGTGTTCAACTGGAGTACTTCCGGTAAGCCAAAGAATTCGTGACGCTGAAGAGGACTCTTCAGCGACATCAACCAGTGCTTGAATTCCTACTGCACGGAGCAAAGCGACGGGCCGAGTCGTGAATTTTCCTGGAAAGGTTTTCCATTCTTCTTCGATGTCTTTCTGAATTTCGTCTAAGGTTGGATCAACATCGGGTAACTGCTCGTCGAGCACTGCTATACAGTAACGACGTATAGCTACGAAGTCGTTACTGAGGCGTTCTTTAATTCTTCCTGATGCCTTGGTAAGTCGTTCATAATCTTGATCATCAATACCTTGTATAAGGCCTTTACGTAGAAACTCCGTCAAAACCGACGATGCCATAATAGGTTGCTCCAGAACTTTATTGCCCAACTAAACAAGGATTAGTTGTCTTTATTTAGACGATTAGAATGCCTTTGCATTTAATATCGCCAGTAGAAACGATAGTACAATTCAGTTGTATTGTAACGAACCTGTTACATCAACGCGGTTCTTTATACACCTGTGCTTGATAGGCCCCACCATCACTTTCGTTGTTGCCCGCATCTAGTATATTTGCTTTTGCCTTGCCTGATCTTTCAAAATTCCAACTGACACATCGTCCAATTTCATCACCAGGTCGGAACACCACAATGGCAGTGGGGAAGGGGGCGGGGTTCTCGCTCCCGCCAAAAATCACCCGTCCGCGCAGGAACCGCACTTCGGATGCGCGCATCACGTACTCATGCCACCATAAACAATCAGTACGTGACGGAATAACGCAAACAACAGTCGCTCCCCGCCGGGCGCTTTCAAGCCCCTTCCTCAGCCATACACCCATCTCGCGGCCATAAGGCGGGTTCATAAAGCAGATCCCTGTCCACTCCTGGGTCAGTCCGTTCACTTCGGGGGTGAAATAGTTAGTGCATTTCGTATTGTGGGGGAGGGCGCACACGTCGGTCTCGAAGCCGAACTCTTGGTCGAGTACCGCAAACAGATCGGGAGGCGTCGCACGCACATCAAGCAGGCTCTGGAAGTGGACCGCGAGCTGTTTTGACTTGTTCCTTTTTCTATACGCCGCCTGCTTTGCCGCGCTGTCTTCGTGCATCTTTCGCCGGGCCATCGTTTGCAATAAATCCTTTTCTGAACGTTCGCTAATGCAAATAACGTAACGCGAGCAGGCGTTATGTTCTGAGCCATTTTACCCCTAAATTTTGCGGTCCATGATGTACGTTTGGCGCTCCAACTACGGAAGCATGATGGCCCTCCGATACCTGCGCGAATGCCTTTGCTTTAATCAACCAATGGATACTGTGGATACCGTATGCGGCGATATTAGGAGCTACACTTCTATAGGTGTCGCCCTTACTTTCCTCGGCAAAATGCACGGCGACGCTATCGTTACCGCGGGAGGCATCTTCATCCTTCACGGTTTAGTCTGCGGGGATCTCATAGTCGATCGGGAGGGAGTCGCTCGGATACACGGCACAATTTCAGGCAGTGTGTTTAATCTGGGCGGTAACCTCGACATCCTAGGGACCGTTCAGGGCAATATCTATAAAGAGGGTGGAACCACTTCGATTGCTGCTGCGGCGAACATCGGAGGCAGATAATTCAAAACAAGATGGTTTAGGAAAGCTGAGGAAGTCCGTTGCTTATTTTCCCGTCGAACCGATGGGCAAATCCTGGCAGTCATGCTCACTATTAAAAGGTACGGTAGTGAGCAGATGGAAAAAGACACGGCGCACGACCTGGCATCGTTCATCAACGAAAGGGGCTCACGCTTTTCGGCAGGCGTGCTTCTGTTCGGTGATAGGGGATGGGTAGTCGTGAAGGATACGCAGACGGAGCGTCACCTGGAGCCGATTGCTGACCCACAGGATTACCTTCGTCGGGCGAACACAGGCGCACTTAAAATTGATGATGCGTGCCGTGACCTGATCCACGAGTGGGTGAGAGAAGACTGAGCCAGTATCAAATGAGAATGCGCTCGATTTCATCGAGACTTACCTCATCATCGCGCCGGTCATACAAGCCCGTTGTTCGTGCCGACTCATGACAAGCAAGTTTTTGCGCATGCTCCAGCGTGCCGCCGTTCTTCAAGTACGTCGTAATACCCGTGGCGCGGAACGTGTGGCACCCAATCATTCCGCTTACACCTGCTTCAAGTGCGCGCCGCTTTATCATGCGATGGACATCACGCCGCGACACTTGGTTTCTCGTTAAGACACGCGACTTTCCTTCGCTTGTGCGAAAGAGGGGACCCTTCTTATCGTCGCCGATGCCAGCTGCTTCCAGGTAAGCATGTAAATATTCTTCCGCACTGTGGTGCGCCATCACCTCGTGGTACTTACCGCCTTTTTCATGGAGACGCAGCTTCCACTTGCGTCCCGACTGGAAGAAGTCCTCGACGTTCATATTCACCACCGCGCTCACCCGGGCAAAGCTGAACACCATCGCCGCAATCAGCGCCCGGTCCCGCAGGCCGACAACGTGCGAGACATCGATGCTGTTGAGGAGAGCTCGTGTTTCCTCGGCTGTCAGTACCGGTGTCTTTCCTTTCTTGCTGCTATAGCGCGGACCCTTCACACTTGCTGCCGGGTTATGCGGAATAACCTGGCCGATAACCAGATTGTCGAAAAGCATCCGGAGCGCTGCGAGATGTTGTTTGACCGTCTGCGGGTGCCGGGTTTCTTTCATCTGCTTAGCGTAAGTCGCGACGACAAACGGCTCCAGCTGTGACAATCCGATCTTCCGCTCTGTGCACCAGGCGTCGAACTGACGTATCGCACGAAAGTATGCGGCTCGCGTATTATCGTTTTCGATTTCCGCGGTGAAGAAGTTGATGAAGCGCCGACTCGCGTTCTCACCGGCATCAGTGATCAGCCGCGGCAGGTTCAGACCCTCGGGAATCGCAAGCGCACTGGTTGGCTCGGTTTCGGTTCGGCGCCGGACGATGATGGGTCCGGTTGCCGGCGCCGCGGGCGGCAGCACTTCGACTTCCGATTTATCCGATTTATTGGTGGGCTTGTTCATGATCGTTTAATTCTTTCCAATATGATGAAAGCATTATGGCTCATAAAGGACGTTATGGGTCATAGTAAACTGGGAAGAGGGGATGGGGCAAGTATAACTTTCTGAATAAAGTGTCGCAGATTTTTG
>JAZKEA010000412.1:8839-11121 GCA_040387315.1 Armatimonadota bacterium
GTTAGAAGGAAGCCTTTTGCGAAACTAGCAAGAGGTAAGCTGAATAAGCATTTGCGTGGATTGCTCTGCACAATAAACAATGCATGGATGGCTATGTCTCGAACTGGTTCTGTTGGCGTGCGGGTAATCAAGGAGTTGAAAAAAGTAATGTTAGATGCCCTACAGAAAACACTTCTCGTCGGAGTCGGCGGCTTTCTGGGAGCCAACGCCCGTTACTGGCTCGGGCTCTGGATGATAAGCCGTTACGGAACGTCCTTTCCCTGGGCGACCTTTGTCATCAATGTGTCGGGGGCTTTTGTCCTGGGCTTCTTTTTGACCGTAGGGATCGAACGGTTTTTCCCTTCCTCGGCGACGGCATTGACGCTTATTTTTGCAGTGGGATTTCTCGGTGCTTACACTACGTTCTCAACCTTTGAGTACGAAACGCTCCACCTGATCCGCACGGGTGCGCTCTTGCCTGCCTTTGGCAATGCGCTGGGAAGTCTAATCGCCGGATTTGCCGCCGTCTGGCTTGGTGAGGTAGTCGCGCGCTCGGTTTGAGCGCAGGCTTGGCGAATTGGCTTTCCCCGGCAACTTGCGAGCAGCTGCGGTAAGGGCAAGAGCCAGACTAATTCCACTCTGCACATCGGAAAGGTGCGCGACAAATCCTGCAAGCGAGTTCGCCGCGATGATGACGAGCGAGGTGCCAATGGCAAGGGGCATCGGCATTTTCGCAAACCGCATCAGAGCGGGAACGATCAGGAAGCCGCCGCCTACGCCGAGGAATCCGGTCAGAATGCCGATCACAAGGCCCGCAAGAGCGCATTTCCAGGTGACGCACTCGGCCTTCTCGGAAAGCTCTTTCTCGGACTTCCCCCGCACCATCCGAAGTCCCACCCAAATCATAAGCCCCGCAAAAAGTGTCAGCAGGACGGGAGCGGGAACAAGGGGTGTAAGGCGAGCGCCAAAAGCCGCGCCCACCATGCCCATACCGCCGTAGAGAACCGCAGCTTTCCCGTGCACCTTTTTATCCCGCGCCTGGAACACCGCGCCCACACCCGCAGTCGTTCCGACGACGGCAAGGGAAAGCGCGACGGCTTCGGGCACCGGCAGGCCTGCGACATAGACCAGGACCGGGACGGTGATGATGGAGCCGCCGCCTCCGATAAGCCCCAGCGAAAGCCCGATGGCGCTGCTGAGGACAATAGCTGCCCCTATGCCAACGGTCCACATCACAGACTGCCCTACTGCCCCACCGGGCAGGCAGCGGAATTACCCACTTTCGTCTGGTTCCATGGAAGGCGCGCAAGCAGCATGCCCATCGCGCAGGTGTTGCTGATTCCGGCAAAGATAAGCCCCGCCCCCACCACATAGGGCAGGAAATGAAGACCGGGCACGAGAAGACCCGTCAGGACTAGGGCGCCTGCGGCGATCCGTACCTGCCGCTCGAGAGCGATAGGCCCCTTCTGGCTCTTTACGGGATGCCCCTCCTTCTTCCATGCCTCGATGCCGCCAGTCACCACGACTGGCTTGACTTTGCCCTGCTCGCTCAGGATATGGGCGGCTTCCGCAGCACGCCGTCCGCTTCGGCACAGAAGAGAGACCTCTCCCATTTCCCCGGCAAGATGGGGGTTTTGTCGAAGCGTTCCCAAAGGAATGAACTTAGCGCCGTCGATGTGGGACTCGGTGTATTCGGGATACTCGCGCACATCAATGAGGGTGGCGCTGCTGCCGCCCTTTAGTGTGTCCCGCAGTTCGTCAACCGAGCAGGTCTTGATAGTCTTCATCGCTTCCATTTTTTGCTTTCCCTTCCTTAATGGTCCCGCTTTCCGGGGCCTTGTATCCCAATGGATACGGTGGGGAGGCAAAAGGGTGCAACGTTGAAAAATTAGTTTTTGCGCTCTTTAAAACAGTGACGACAGACGCCGATTCACTCAGGGTGATGGGGCTATTGCACCGCAGAAATTTTCGTCAGGAACCGCTTCAAAAACGCCTGAACCGACGCCGGGGAAGAACGGTCGCGGACTTGAAGCCGGTGGAGCGGGCGGCGCAGCGTGAAGTCGGGCACGTCGAGGACAACAAGCCGGTTGTCCCGCACCTCGCTCTGAACCGTCAGGCGCGACACGACGGCGATGCCGACGCCTTCGCCGACCGCGCGCTTGATGGCTTCGGTATTGCCCAGTACCATTGCCGCCGGGCGAACCGTAAGCCCGCGCTCCCGTAGTGCTTCCTCGAAAACCTCGCGGGTCCCCGATCCAATCTCCCGGACCAGCATTGGCTCCATGCACAGCCGCTCCAGTGTC
>JAZKEA010000412.1:11131-12866 GCA_040387315.1 Armatimonadota bacterium
GCTCGTCCTCGTGGAAGACTGTTGCGCTCAGGGCGTCCGAGTGAATGAATCCTTCCGTGAAGCCCAGGTCGATACGCCCGTCTTCCAGCCCCTTCTGTATCGTCTCGGTATTGCCGACCTCCATGTGGATCGTGACGTTCGGATGGGCACGATGAAACGCGGCGAGCGCGGGCGGCAGCAGGTATGCCCCGATGCTCGTGCTAGCGCCGATGGCGAGTCGTCCCCGTTCCAGCCCGCGCAGTTCGCGCAGTTCCCTTTCGGCTGCCGCCTCGACCGCGAAAAGGCGGCGCGCCGCGTCGTGCAGCAGCCGCCCGGCCTCGGTGAGACGGACGCCTTTGGGAAGCCGGTCGAACAAAGGCGTTCCCAGCGCCCGCTCGAACTCCGCGAGCTGCTTGGACACGGCGGGCTGGCTGATGTGCAGCCGCTCCGCTCCTTTGCTGACGCTTCCCTCCTCGGCGACTGCATAAAAGAGGTTCAGGTGATTGAGGTTCATCATCACCTCCAATATAACATAAATCTATCTCTTGTATGTCTTATATATCTTTGATTTATGTATTTAACACGGATAACGTAAGGAGGTGAGAAGCGTTGCGCTGCAAAAAACGGACGTGGCTCAACTAGGAAGATAATCACGATGCATACTTTCAATTGCGCAAGCACCGGTCAGGACGCCCAGACAGGTCCAACTTATCGCCCATCGCTGGTGTTTCGGCAGGCCCTTTTTATCGCTGCCGCCTTGTTCTGCCTGACGCCCTGGGGTTCGCCGCCGGTTGCGCTTGCGCTGGGTATTCTGCTCGCCTTAACGCATGAGAATCCTTTCCATCAGGTCGGAAAGCACACCGCGAAGTGGCTGCTGCAAGCCTGTGTTGTCGCGCTGGGATTTGGAATGAACCTTGTCGTGGTGCTGGAAGCGGGGAAGAATGGCCTGTTGTTTGCGGCGGGAAGTATTGTTTTGACACTGGGACTGGGAGTGGTGGCGGGGCGGCTTCTGCAGATCAATCCTAAAACCAGCGCGCTTATCAGTTCCGGCACCGCGATTTGCGGCGGTTCTGCGGTCGCCGCAGTTGGCTCGGTGATCGGCGCGGCGGAAGGCGAGATCACCGTCGCGATGGGAACGACCTTTCTGTTAAACGCTGTCGCCTTGTACCTTTTCCCGGCGATTGGCCACGCGCTGCATCTTTCGCAGACCCAGTTCGGGACGTGGGCGGGTGTCGCCATCCATGATATTTCAAGCGTTGTCGGCGCGGCCTCGCACTACGGGCAGATCGCTCTCGAAACTGCGACCGCCGTGAAGCTGTCCCGCGCGCTCTGGATTGTGCCGGTCGCCTTCGGCGCGGCCCTTGCCTTCCGCGCCCCCCGTCCCCGCAGTGTCACCGGCGATACGCTCGGCTTCGACCCGCGCCCGGCATCCGAGAAGTCGAAAGGCAAACTGCATATCCCCTGGTTTATCGGGCTGTTTCTGCTCGCCTCGGTCGCTCGCAGTTTTGTTCCCGGCGTCGCCGCTGTCGCACCGACGGTCTCCCATCTCGCCACTATCGGCCTGACCCTGACACTGTTTTTAATCGGAGCGGGCATCTCGGCGAAGACGCTCAAAACCGTGGGATGGAAACCGTTATTGCAGGGAATGGTCCTCTGGCTTGCCATCAGCACTGGATCGCTTGCCGTGATTTTAATAGCCGTTCGATAAATTACGTCACTACGCTTCAAAAAGGAAAATCATCAGATGAAAGAAACT
>JAZKEA010000412.1:12876-21669 GCA_040387315.1 Armatimonadota bacterium
AAAGCCGCCCGGACGACGTTGACTTTGCCAGCACCGGTGGCATGACGGAGCTATGCGACCGGTATCGAGCAGGTGTCGGAGCGACCTACTCCGATATGGATATGTGATTGGAGGGTACAGGGAATAGAATACATCTTCCATCAGGGCGGCTCGCTGCTGGTGGTGTATGCCGCAAACGATGAAACGGCGGAAGGGATAGAAGCCCTTCTGCGAAAACCCCACCCCGCTGAGATTGGTCGTCCTGCGCTTCGTTCGTCCACGGTTCATTGAAATAGGCGCGCCCACGCGCCTGAAATGAGCAACCGAATTTGTCGGAAACACCGGCAAGCCGTCTTCCTATGAAAGGGAAACCCTATGCAGAAAGTTCGTTCTTTATTTTTCAGCCTGACAACGCTTGGCATTGCGGGCTTCACGATCGTCGCATCCGCGCAGGCGCAGGTCATAGATGCCGCCAACGATTTTCTCTCGACCTACACAGCGGGAGCCAAAAACCCCGATCTTGATGTCCTCCAGACCAATGTCACGCTTCTGCCCAACAGCACGTTTTCATTCACCGGGACGCTTGCGGGGAATATCGGGACAACGCCGGGGGCTTTATACGTGTTCGGTTTGGACCGGGGACAGGGAACGGCCCGTTTTAATCAGGGAACCACGCCGATTGGCCCCAAGGTTTTGTTTGATGCCGTTGTCATTCTGCGACCCGATGGCACCGGTGCGGTCAATGACTTTATCAATAATGTGCAGACCAATCTCGCCGCGGGCAGCCTTACTATCTCCGGGGCATCGTTCACCGGCAGCGTACCGCTAAATCTGCTGCCCTCAACCGGTCGTCCTGCCGACCAGTACACCTTTGATTTCTGGCCGCGTGTGGGTCTGGGGAACAACAATCAGGTAGCGGATTTCGCCCCGGACAGCAATAACGCTCGCATCTCTGTTGCCGCGGCTCCGGAACCCGGCAGCGTGGCGCTCCTAACTTTCCCGGCTTTCTTATCTCTGGGCATCCTGACGATTAAAAGAACAAAGGCTGCGAACCGTGCCAGATGTATTGCACCGACGAACGAAGAAGGTAATACCGAATGAAACCAACCCGATTTTCTTATGCCGCCCGCTGCCTGGTGAGTGGCATGGCGGTGGTCGCCGCCGCCGCCGCACCCGCGGCGATGGCGCAGCATCCCGCACATTCGACGATGGGGAAGAGGACGGGAATGACAGCCCCGTCCTCTTCGGAGTTCGCCCGCCAGATGCAGGACAGCATGACGGTCATGGACCGGGACATGATGGCAGCCCCTATGGTCGGAGACCCGGACCGTGACTTCGCCGCGATGATGATTCCCCATCACCGGGGCGCGGTAGACATGGCGAAGGCTGTTCTGCTTCATGGGAAAGACCCGGTCCTGCGCCGTTTGGCGCAGGAGATTATCATCACCCAGCAGCAGGAGATCGCCGTCATGCAGCGGCGTTTGACTACCCTGTCCGGGGTGTGGGAATCCGCTCCGTCGCCGCGAACTTCTCCCGCGAAACTTCCGGCTGCGCCTCCCCCCGCGTCCCTCGCCGTGTCCGGGCAGGACCGGGTGTATACAGCCGATCAGGTCTCGAACACGGTTTCCGTGATTGACCCTGCGCAAAATAAGCTGCTGGGTATCATTCGCCTTGGCGACCCGGTTCCCGGCGCGCTTTCGCCGCTGTATAAAGGGCAGCTTCTCGTGCATGGTCTGGGATTTTCCCCCGACCATCGAACGCTTGCCGCCGTTTCCATCGGCTCGAATTCCGTAACGCTGATTGACACGCAGACCAACACGGTGAAAGGGACTATCTACGTCGGTCGCTCGCCCCACGAGGCGTTTTTTACGCCCGGCGGAAACGAACTCTGGGTCGCGGTGCGCGGCGAGGATTACGTATCGGTCATAGACCCGGTAAAGATGCGCGAGGTGCGCCGTATTCCTACGGCAAGCGGGCCGGGCATGGTACTTTTCTCGCCGGACGGAAAATACGCCTTCGTGCCCTCGTCATTCGTACCGGAACTCTGTGTGATAGACACGAAATCCTATACGGTAGTCGCCCGTATCAAGCAGAGCAGCCCTTTTTCGCCCAATCTCGCGGTCAGTCCCGACGGCGATGAAGTGTGGTTTACGCTGAAAGACAGCGGCAGGACCCAGATTATATCGGCGCGACCGCCCTTTCAAACGCTGTCAACGCTCGATACCGGTCCCATCACCAACCACGTCACGCTGTTAAATAACGCGCAGGGCAAGTTCGCGTATGTGACGATAGGCGGAAGCAATGAAGTGAAAGTCTATCGCCGGGGCGCAAAACCGGCGCTGGTCGCGACGATTCCAACCGGCGATCTGCCGCATGGTATCTGGCCGTCGGGCGATGGCAGCCGCGTGTATATCGGACTGGAGAACGGCGACGCGGTGCAGGCGATTGATACCGCAACCAACAAAGTGCTCGAGACCATTCCGGTCGGGCAGCTGCCGCAGGCGCTGGTGTATGTGCCTCATGCGGTGCCGGAGGGAATGGGCACCGCAAACCTGCTGCCGCTCGGCGAGGTGGGGAACGCCGAACACCTGACCCTGGTGCCGCCTCCCGGCATTTCCTCTGGCAGGGCAGCGCAGGGAACCGTTGTGGTGAATGCCCTGGGGTTGGTGGATCAGCTTCAGGTAGCGGTAGCGGGACTACAGCCCGGCACGGACTACCAGTTGTATCTTGTGACCTCACTCGCCGCGCCGTACGGGAAGCGGGAGCCGCTGGCGAAGTTCAGGACGACTGCCAGCGGCTCGGGAGTGGCGCAGGCGATCGGGCCATTGCGTCAGGCTATTGCGGTGGCCGGGGTGATGCCCGCGTCCTCAGCGCCGCGCCGGTATCTGATTGTTTCGACAGGCGAGATGGCCGCGCCGGAACTCGTGCAGAAGGCTCCCTGAGATTCCACCTGTTGCTTACCAGTTGCTTACCAGTTGCCTGCCAATAAGGGTACGAGAAGGGGCGGTGCAATAATGTCCCGGGTTGAGAAATCAGTTTTCGGGAAAGCTTGCGGCTATGTTGTCCATGGGAGAAGCCGGTATGGCCGAGATGGGTGAGATGGGAATGAAGGTTCCGGAAAACAGTATCCCGATGGTAGGCGGCGCTGGAAAACACGACTACATTACCATGGGCGGAATGTTCTCCATCGTTAAGGTCAGAGATAACTTGTCGAGTTACGAGGACCCCGGTTGGTACGAAAACCCGGAAGGAACCCTTGCACTTCCCGCAACAGAAGAAGAGCTGCGAGCCAATGATATTGCCGTAGCTCCGATGAAGCGCACGAAGAAAGAACCGGCAAAAGACAAGTTGTATGTCTGCCCGATGCATCCAGAGGTGACCAGCAAGAAGCCAGGGAAATGCCCGAAGTGCGGAATGAACCTGATCGCAAAGTGATTGCCGTAATTACGCTTAACCCTCGCCAACATCAATGAGAGGCGAGGGTTAAAGCTTTAGCAAGCCCTTAGCAGAGTTTTAGTTAATGGTTGTGAGCCGCGCCCGGCCCCACGCCCTGCTTCATCATTTTCTTGAAGTCAGCAATCTCCGCTGCCTGATCCTTGATGATGCGGTTTGCCAGTAATTTGACCTTGGGGCTGGTGCTGTTTTTAAGCGCAAGCTGGCTCATCTCGATAGCGCCCTGGTGGTGCGGGGTCATCATCTGAAGAAACATCTGGTCGCTGCCTGGCTTCATGGACATCATGCCCTTCATGTCCGCCTTCATCTTGTTCATCTGGGCGGGTGATGGCTTCGTGTTATAGTCGGACCGGAGCAGGCTTGTCATCTCGGCGATCTCTTTGGTCTGGCTCGCGATAATGTTTTGCGCATGCTCACGAACGTGTTTGTCTTTGAGAGCAGGCAGCGCATCGCGAGACATTGTAAGCGCCCCCTTGTGGTGTGCGATCATCTGCGACAGGAACGCGACATCAAAGGGCTTCCCCTTAAGGGTTTTGAGAGTCTGCATTCCGGCCATGCCCATGGCGTGTGAGCCTCCGTGCTGCATTGCATTACCGTGCTTCATGTTTTGCATATGACCCGGCTGCATCTTTCCGTGCTGCATGGTTTCATGCTGCGCGAAAGCGGAGCCTGCAGTAACAAGGAGAGTCAGGGCTGTGAGGGCGGATGCGGCGAAGAAGGCTGCGTTTTTCATGGTGTTTTCCTCTTGGTTTGTTTTCGATGTCGGTCCGACTGGAAGCGGAAACGCCGACGATGAACAGGGGCGCCACTTTAAGCGGTGCCTACTGACTTGCTGACTTTTGCGGACTTACGGCCGTGATTATCGGACGGTTATCTCTCCTTTGTACATGCTCATGCCGCAGGTGAACGCAATACTGCCGCTCTTTTTCGGCGTGAACTTGACCACGGCGGTTTCTCCCGGCTTCAGCGTTTTTTTGATCCCCAGACCGGGAAACTGTACGACGTCACCGCAGCCAGAGGCTTCTTTGCGATGGAGTGTCAGCTCGACAGGGCGCCCCGCTTTGACCACTACCTGGCTAGGCTGGTAGCCGTGGTCGATGGTCACGGTTGCCTTCTGGACTTTTGTCTTCGCATCGCTTTTCGCGGTGTCCGCCTTCTGTGCCGCCGCGGCGGACGGTGGGGCGCAACAGGGCATCGGACTCGTACCGGAGGACTGGGCAGAGGCAAGGGGTGCCATCGCCAGCAGAACAAGCCCGGTGATTGGAAGAAGGGATAGTTTCATCGTTATGTTTCCTTGAAAAATGGGGCGCTGTGACTTTGTTATGACCCTGTCAGGACTTGACGTAGGCTTCCGGCGCCTTGATGGAGGCCGGGTTCGTTTTCGCTTTTTTCACGAACTCCGCGATACACGGCGGGCAGCAGAACGTGTAGTTTTTTCCACCGATGACCCACTTGAGCTGCGGGTTTGGTTTTGTCTCTGAGATCGGGCAGACCGCGTCGCCCGCTTTCACCTTGGCATCGTGCTCGGGAACAACGCTCGCATACTTCTGGTAGGCAGACGTGCTGCCGTTCGCCGCAATGTCGGCGGCGGTATAGAGGCCGCCCGGCGTGAGAAACAAGGCTTTATCCGCCGCCGACAGCGGCTTGGTCCCACTGCTCGGAAGCGCGTTCGCAGGATACAACGTCTCGATGGTGCCGAGCGCCTTTACCAGTTTGGCAAATTCGGCTTTTGTTTTTAGCGCGTTGTTCGCGTCACCGTATTTGTCGATATTTTCCGCGATGGCAGCGACCGACTGCACCTGCGCTACAAGGAGTTTCTGCTTCACAGGGGTAAGCGCCGAGGACTTGTAGGGGAGCGTCACGACGCTATCGCGAATCGAGAAGGCGAGTTCGTGCGCTTCCGAGAGTTTGCCATTGGCAATCACGTCGCTTAGTGCTTTGCGGTCCGCGACAATGTTGCTCCAGGCTTCTCCGGCCTTGGCAAATGTCATGGCGGCGGTTTCCATAGGCTTGTGTGCCGCCTTTTTTGCAGGCTTAGCCGCATGTCCTGTGGAGTGCTGGGCGGCAACCGGTACGGCAAACAGGGCCGACAGAAGCAATACTGTAGTGCCAAGAGAGGCAAGGATTTGAGCTTTTATTTTCATTTTTCCAACTTCCATTAATTAAGGTCAGAAGGTCCGTCAGAACGGCGTGGAGTTCGCGATCAGAATTGCGTGGAGTATCCTGCGGTGAGACGAAGCGCATCACGCGATGCCCCGCTTTTGGTTCCAGCGAAATCCGACTGGACGCCGACATCGATGACGGAGCGAACCGTCACCTGCTGACGAAGACCGATTCCCGTGTACAGCACCGCGCCTTTTCCCCGCTCCTGGCTGGCACGCGCGCCCAGTTCCGCAACCATAGTTCGGTTGAAAGAGGTCGGATAGCCGACAGGCCGGGTGAATCCAAGGGTGACCGCAGGTACGAAGGCGCGGTCCCCTGCTCCGGGATTCGTTTCCACATTTGCGTCCGCGTTAATGTGGAAACGACTGTACTGGTTGAAAGTGCGACTCAGGATGCCGCGGACGCGAAGCCCCACCCCTTTTGCTCCCCGACCCGTGGGCAGGTAGGCATCAGCACGAAGGGCATACGCGGGCTTCGTCAACGTCTCCCGGTTGAAGTTGTTGAAAAAACCAAGCCCCACATTGCCGGGATCGAAACCTCGTCCTCCCCCTTCGGCCCGCGCTCCAACAGTCGGATCGAAGTCGATGCTGTAGTGGCTGTTGACGCGCAGACCATAAAGATACTCGGCGGCGAAGCGTGCTCCGAGTCCTCCACGTCGATACGGCGCGGCAAGCGTGATACCCGTCTCGAACGCCCGCTCCCGAAACGCGATGGCTTCAGCGTCATCGAAGGAGAGCGGACGTCCGGCATCGATGTTGTCATGATCGATGGCCTGCGCGGGAAGCATCAACGAGAGAAGAAGCGCCGCCGTACTCGCGACGGCAACCAGAGTCGGATTGGATCGGGTTCGTGTCATGGCTTTGCCTCGACAGCATCCGGCTCTTTATTCTCTTTGCGGTTCGCCTCATTCGCGTACGGGTTCGGGACCGGACCTTCCGGCTTGTAGTAGGTATCCGGTTTTTTGCCCTGCTTATCCCACCACTCGGCAAGTGTCAGAGGCTTTGCTCCCTTGTACATCGGGTTCGCTGCAATCCACTTGTCGAAGGCGGCACGCGAGGTGAATGCCTGCGACCAGTCACTGCAGTCCGCATGGCTTCCCTCGACTTCGATAAAGACAATATTATTTTTGTTCTCGTCTCGCGTCCAGTAGTCGCCCTTGTCGTCCGTGATCATCACCACCGGACGCGCTGGGTCCTCGGTCGAGATGTGGAGCAGCGCGCTGCCGGGTGTCTCCAGCGTGTAGTCTCGAACACAGAGCGCGCACCGCGCCTGCATCGTCACACCCTGCGAAGTGGACGTCGATACCTTCCAGGTCAGCGCCTCGTCAGGAAGCGGCATCGAGCAGTGGTGGCACTCGGCCATGCTCATCCAGCCCATGTTCGCCTCGGTCATGTACATCAGCTCTTTGGTGCCGCCGGGCATGAGTCCCATGCCCGGCATCCCGTTCATAAACCGATGATCGTGCAGCGTCCGCTCTCCCGTCTTTGCATCGCCCGGTTTCTCCCCCGGGTGTGCGGCCTCCATCACCATCCAGATGGCGGCTTTCACCTGGTCGTCTTTTTGCACGTCGGTAAGGTCCGGTGACACGAGGATATCGTTCACCATGTCGTGGAGCATGTGAAGGTTGTCGAAAAGGTTAGCGATGTCGGGGAAACGTTTGGCAAATCGTGGGCTGGTCTCCGCTGTCATCGGCATAAAGGGACGGTTTGTCTTGTAGAGTTCTGTGTCGCGGTACTGCTTGCCCAGAAGATCGTAGACTTTGAGCTGCTCGTCGTGCGTCTTTCCGTAGAGCATGTCGTAGACGCTCGTCTGCAGCCAGTGGTACCCCCAGAAAAGGCCGTTGACATTCGGGTAGTTGTCCCGCATGCGCTTGCTGTAGGGCATGTTGTAGAGATAGCCCATGTTCATGGGGAGTGGCGTGATCGCAAACGGAGCCGCCGTGCGGTAGTTCTCGTAGATCCGCTCGATCTCGGCGTCCTTCTCCACGTCCGTCATGTTCGGGTCGGCAAGCACGTCGATGGTCTGGAAGTGGAGCGTGTGCGCCCAGTCGAAGACCTGCTCCAGCAGGCCGAAGCGGCGCGAGAACGTGGGCGAGATGCTTCGCTCGGTCGGCGCAAGTTTCGGCGGACTTTTGAGCACCCGGTCGATTCGCGCAAACGTTGCCGTCTCCAGCTTCCCGGCGTTTCCCCGGACCATGTCCTCATACGCCATGCTGTGGCCAACGCCGGTAGCATTGAAGTCATAGGCGAGCTGCGGCACGCGGTAGATACCGAAGTTATAGCGGCCCCGCTTATAAAAGATCTCGTAGTTGCCACGGCCTTCCATCCAGCCCGGCAGATTCTTCGGAAGGACCGGAAGTGTGGACGGGTCGATTCGCTCCGTGAGCCGCTTGGGCAACGGCATAGCGGGTGCCGCTGGAGGCGTCTTGGTTCCCGTGCCGTTCTTATTCTCTATCGTTTTTGTTTCCGTTTGCGCCGCGGCAGGAGCGACTCCCGCCAGCATCAATAGGGAGAGACTAAGCGCAAGCGGAATACCGGCAATGATATTCTTGTTTCGCATTTTGGTTTCGGTTTTCGTTTCGCTGCCCGAGAATTCGGTGACTGAGGTTCCCGGGCAAAAAAGAATTACTTCGCAGACGCAACCATCTGATCGAGGGTGAGCGGTGCGGCGCCTTTAACGATGGCCTGGTTTTTCTTCACGTAGGCATCAAAGGCAGCTTTGCTGGTGAACGCGCGGTAGGTGTTCTGGCAGATCTGATGGCTCGCTTTTACCGCGAGAAAAACGGTTCCGGCGGGAGCTGCCCACTTTCCGGCTTTGCGGGTGATTTCAATGGGCTGGCTTTTCTTCTCGGTGGGCGCAAGTACGGTCACGTCGCTGTCTTTATAGGTGCCGCGGTTTACATCCGCGACGGCGCACCAGACGCACTTGTACTCGATCCGCTTTCGGCCGTAGCGAAGTGCTACTTCGTTGTCCTGGGCGGGGGTATCCTGCGTGACGGTCATCTTGCAGTAAGGGCACGGCGTCTCATGGGCAAGTGCTGGAGCGGTGAACAAACCAGAAAAGCTGGCGGTCGCGGCTAGGGTCGCAAAAAGACCTGAGCTGATCAGGCGACGTCGAGAAACAGAAACAGTAGCGGCAGTCATTCCAAACATGAGCATTCCTCCTCAAAAAGGGACACGATTCATATCTGTCCAGTGG
>JAZKEA010000412.1:21679-24519 GCA_040387315.1 Armatimonadota bacterium
ACGGCGGTGAGTTTGTTTCTCCGCGGTAGCTTGCGATCGACGGGTGGTGGAGCCACGCAGTCAGCAAGCAAAGGTTATGGACGTTGGTTGGGGAGGAGAGAAGAAAAGAGAAACGAGAACGAGGCTTCCTCCGCCCGAAGTAATTCCGCAGCCGAGTGGTGCGGAAAAATTCAGACGGCAGTAGGTGGAGCGCGGCCTGCATCGGGCGCGAGAATGGGTGTGCGAAGCAGCGCAGTGGCCGGTCCGCGGATGGGCGCGTTTGGCAATGCCATCAGGGACGGCGCCGCGATTGGTGCGGAAGCAGGTGTCACAAGGAGTGCTAACGCGGAAAACAGCGGCAGCACGACGACATTTTCCGGCTGCTGCGCTGCCGGGGAAACAGGCGTAAACGAGCAGGCGCAGTTCTCACTCGGGAGTAAATCAGAGATTACAGCGGTGTGACTCTGGCGGGGCGAGTGAGTCTTTGCAGCCACGGCAACCCCGCAGCAGCAGCACGGCGCCGCTGAGTGTCGCGCGCTCTGTTTCATCGGACACGCAACGGCACGCTCCCCATCCATACCCTTTGCGGTTTGTAGCGCAGGCAGGGCACAGACGGTCCAGCCGGTGACTGCGGCCGCTGCGGGAGCGGTAAGCGTTACCAGCCAGAAAGCTGCCAGGAGGAGGATAGTTCGTGTGCTGCGAATCATGTTACAATTGAGTCAATACCCGCCACGGGTATAACCTTACACTCTCAGTATACTCCCCCTGGGTATACTTGTCAAGTCCCTGTTCTTACTCATCATCGGCGTCTTCGCTGAAGAAAGCCTTATCCAATGCCCATTAAACGTCGCGTATCCGTTTCGCTGGCCGCTTTCGGCCTCCTGACGCTGGGAGGGCTGACGTCGTCGTCTTCCTTCCTCTACGCAGGGGCGTCAGCCCCTGTTCCGGGGTCCGCTCCCCCACCCGCGCCCGTTGCCGTAATAAGGGCAGACGCCCCTGCTTTTAAGGAAGCACGGGAGCCGCAGGTAGCCGTGGGCGACAACAACCGTGTCTACATCGCTTTCGGCGCAGGCGATACTCTGTACTGCGCGGTGTCGCAAGACGGCGGCAAGAGCTATGCCTCCCCTGTCAAAGTCGGCCAGGCGGGAAGCTTGTCCCTTGGAATGCGCCGGGGACCGCGCATCGCCATTACAAAGGATGCCGTGGTTGTAAGCGCAATCTATCGGCGTGAGGAGGGCAAGGGCGGCCACGAGCCTAATGGCCACGATGCTAATGGCCACGAGGGCAAGGGTCACCAGCCTAAGGGGCATGAGGCTAACGGCCACGATGGTGAACTGGTTTCATGGAGATCGCTTGACGCCGGGAAAACCTGGCAGGGACCAACCATGGTAAGTGACGTTCCGGGCGCGGCCCGCGAGGGCCTTCATGCTATGGCCGCAGCTCCCGATGGAAAAACCCTCGCCTGTACGTGGCTTGATCTCAGAAACAAAGGAACCGAGATTTTCGTTTCCCTATCACGCGACGGGGGCAAGACATGGGGCAAGAACACTCAGGTATACCAGTCGCCGGATGGAACGGTCTGCGAGTGCTGCCATCCCTCACTCGCTTTCGGACCAAAGAATGAACTTCTGGTGATGTGGCGAAACGCCCTGGGCGGAGCGCGGGATATGTACCTGGCTCGGTCCACGAACGGAGGCAGTACCTTTGGCCCTGCCCAAAAACTTGGTAGCGGCACCTGGCCCCTAAAAGCCTGTCCTATGGATGGAGGCGCGCTTGCCGTAGCGCCAAACGGCGCGGTCACCACAGTCTGGCGTCGCGACCAGGACGTATTTACCTGTGCGCCGGGCGGAAGTGAAACGCTTCTCGGGCGGGGGCAGCAGGCGTGGACGGCAGCAACGGCGCGGGGCGTCTACTCGGTATGGCTTGTGGGGCGACCCGGTCGCCTGATGGCGCAGCTTCCGGGTGAGAAGGCGGCGCGCCTCCTTTCCCCACAGGCCAATGACCCTGCGGTGGCAAGTCACGTCTCGGGGCGAGGTCCGGTGGTGGTGACGTGGCTGGAAGGGCCCAAAGAGAACAGCCGAATCCAGAGCGCCGTTTTTGAATCGTCCGTCCGCTGACTGGAGGAACGAGGTCCTTTCTCCTATTTGACTATTATACCCATAGGGGGTATAATAAAGGTAACAATCCCGCCAGGTACGTTTGCCTTGCGGCACGAGGAAGGATGCGACCACCGCTATGAATGAAGACAAACAGAAACGCTTGAAAACGCGCTTAAATCGCATTGCGGGCCAGATTGGCGGGGTTCAGCGGATGGTTGACGAAGACCGCTATTGCGTGGACATTCTCACCCAGATCGCGGCGATTCGCTCCGCGCTGGACACGGTGGGAGTCGAGCTTTTAACCAATCATATCGAGGGCTGCGTAGTTGGTCATGGCACGGAATCCGAGCATGAGTGTGCAAAAAAGATGACGCAGCAGGAGCTGGTAGAAGAGGTCCGGACGTCGCTGGGGCGCTTTTTGAAGTAGCTTTCATCGACTCCTCAATACAAAGCTGGGGCAGAAGACCATGTCGTCTTCTGCCCCAAATTTTTTTTGCCATAGGCTTGACACATATACCCCCAGGGGGTAACATACAAGTATACCCTGGCGGGGTATCAACTTTATAAAAGGAAGGTCAACCATGACAACCACTAGCACTACTACTTCTAACTCTACTTTCTCCGCTCCTGATATCAGCTGTGGCGGGTGTGCCAATGCTATCCGGCGCTCGCTCGGAACTGTCCCGGGCATCAAGGACATCAACGTAGACGTGGAGGCAAAGACGGTTACGGTTACGCAGGATGGGCCAGAAGATCCTCAGA
>JAZKEA010000412.1:24577-32736 GCA_040387315.1 Armatimonadota bacterium
CCATTTTGTTCGCAAAGTTTTAAGAAGACGTGAAGATAAAAGGCAGAAAACTCTTTTCTGCCTTTTGTCCTGATGCAAGGAAGTAGACGATGGCAACAAACGTTATCGAAAAAGAAAAAACCGTCTCTAATGCAGACGTCTCCCCTGGTCGGGGGGAAACGCCTGAGAAGTGCGATCTTCCCATTACGGGAATGACCTGCGCTGCCTGCGCAAGCCGAATCGAGAAGGTGCTCAAACGCCAGCCGGGCGTGACGGAAGCCGCGGTAAACTTTGCAACCGAGCGCGCCCACGTTTCCTACCACGGCGGTGAAACCGATGTTGCCCGTATCGCGGAGGCCGTTGAGGACGCCGGGTACGGCGTTATCCTGCCCAAGGCAGCCGCCGAGTCCGGAGGCATTGCGGAGACTCCTGAGGACGAACTGCAGAAGGCACATGCTGCCGAGTATCGCGACGTTCTCCAGCGCTTTATCGTCGCCGCTGTTCTGTCGGTTCCGGTTCTGGTGCTTGCGATGGCGCACGGCCGTAGTGATTTTCAGGGCATGAACGCCGTTCAGCTTTTGCTGACAACTCCGGTGGTCTTGTACTCGGGTGCGCAGTTCTATAAATCGGCCTGGGCTGCGTTCCGGCATCGCGCCGCCGACATGAACACGCTCATCGCCGTTGGAACCGGCGCGGCGTTTGCGTACTCGACCTTTGCTACGCTTTTCCCTTGGCTCCTTGCGGGAGCCGTGCCTGCGGCATCCATGCCCGGTATGGCGGGCATGGAAAACCATGCCGCCAGTGCCACTAATGCCACAGGTAGCATGGGTGCCGTGTCTGTCCCCGTCTACTTTGAAGCGGCGAGCGTCATCATCGCTCTGGTTCTTCTGGGTCGGCTTCTGGAGGCGCGTGCCAAGGGACGAACCGGGGATGCGATCCGGCGCCTCATGGGGATGCAGGCCAAGACTGCACGCGTTTATCGATCGTACGACCCGGCGAGAAGATCGCGGTTGATGGTCGTGTTATTGAGGGCGCATCCGCCGTGGATGAGGCGATGCTGACGGGTGAGAGCCTGCCGGTAGAAAAGACCGTCGGAAGCAGTGTGTTCGGCGCGACTATTAACAAGACCGGATCGTTCCGATTTGAAGCGACCAAAGTCGGGAAAGACACGGCACTCTCGCACATCGTTCGCATGGTTCAGGAAGCGCAAGGAAGCAAAGCGCCGATTGCCCGGCTTGCCGATGTCATCAGCGGCATCTTCACACCCGTGGTTCTGTCGATTGCCGTCGCAACCTTTGTTGCCTGGTATATCATGGGGCCGACAGAAACGCGCTTTACACTCGCGCTCGTTAACTTTGTCGCTGTTCTGATCATTGCCTGCCCCTGCGCTCTGGGTCTTGCGACACCAACGGCGATCCTGGTGGGAACAGGAAAAGGCGCGGAAAACGGCGTCCTGATCAAGGGCGGCGCGTCGCTGGAGCGAGCGCATCAGCTGACAACGGTCGTTCTCGATAAGACCGGCACCATTACAGCGGGAAAGCCTGCGCTGACCGACGTTATCCCTCACGGCACTGCCGAAGACGAAAATACGCTGCTCGGGCTTGTCGCCTCTGCGGAACGTGGAAGCGAGCATCCGCTCGGGGAAGCTATTGTGCGCGTCGCGGAAGAAAGAGGTCTTACGCTTACAAACGCAAGCGCCTTTAACGCCATCTCCGGTGGCGGTATTGAGGCAGTGGTAGACGGCCGCACGGTTCTTCTGGGAAATGCGCGGCTGCTGCGTGAGCGAAACATTTCCGTTCCTGTCGACGCGGAAGAGCGTGCCGCCGGTCTTGCTGGCGCGGGTAAAACGCCGATGTTCGTCTCGCTTGATGGCGTGTTCGCCGGGATCATTGCGGTCGCCGATGTGATCAAGCCGGAGTCGAAGCCTGCCATCGCGGCCCTGCGGAAATTGGGCATCGAGGTAGTCATGATGACCGGCGATAATCAGCGTACCGCCGATGCAGTTGCTCGTGAGGTGGGCGTGGACCGCGTGCTTGCCGAGGTTCTTCCCTCGGACAAAGCCCGTGAAATCGAGCGGCTGCAGGCGGAAGGAAAGGTCGTCGGTATGGTGGGAGACGGCATCAATGATGCGCCCGCTCTTGCCCAGGCGGATGTCGGGATCGCCATCGGTACGGGAACTGACGTTGCTATCGAGGCTTCGGACGTGACGCTTCTTCGCGGTGACTTGCGTGGAGTTGTTACGGCTATCGCTCTCTCGAAGGCGACGATCCGGACGGTCAAGCAGAACCTGTTCTGGGCATTCGTCTACAATGCTGTTGGCATACCGGTCGCCGCCGGGCTTTTGTACCCTCTCACCGGCTGGCTGCTCTCGCCCGTTCTCGCGAGCGTTGCGATGAGTTTGTCGAGTGTGTCGGTTGTGACAAATAGCCTCAGGCTTCGGGGATTTCACGCGCCGAAGATTGAAGCGTAAAGAGGAAATCGAAAATGGATACCAGTGAAATCGTTGTATTGCTCGGTGGTGTCGCCCTTATAGGGCTTATCCTCTGGTACTTCTTCGGAACGCGCGAACAGGTCCGAGCCAAGGTGCGAGAGACCGGCGTTCAGGAAGTCGATGTCACGGTAAAAGGCGGGTATGCGCCCGATACCATCGTGGTGAAACAGGGGCAGCCCGTGCGCCTGAACTTTTTCCGCGACGAAACTTCTGCCTGTTCTGAGCAGGTAGTGTTTGGCGATTTCGGCGTGGTGCGCGACCTGCCCGCCTTTAAAACAACGGCGGTGGAGTTTACGCCGAGTAAGGCCGGGGAGTTTGTGTTTACCTGCGGCATGAACATGCTGCGCGGCAAGCTGGTGGTCACCCCCTCTTAGGCGGGGGTGACCTACTTCTGTAAAGCTATAATAACCCCTATGCCACTTCTCATTGGCGTTTGCCTGGCTCTGGCGGTCGCGCTCTTTGCCCGTTTCCTCGGACTCGACCGCGACCGCGCGTTTTATGCAACGGTGCTCGCCGTCGTCGCTTCCTACTACGGGCTATTTGCCGTGATGAGTGGTTCGTCGCAGACGCTCCTGCTGGAATGCATCGCTATCGTCGCGTTTCTCGTCATCACGGCTATCGGGTTCAAAGGCAGTCAGTGGCTTCTAGTCGCGGGGCTGGCGGCACATGGCGTCTTTGATTACTTCCACAGCACATGATCTCGAATGGGGGCGTTCCTTCATGGTGGCCCAGCTTCTGCCTCAGTTATGACGTAACGGCCGCGGCATGCCTGGCCTGGCTCCTCCAGAGGAAAAACAAATTGAAGTAGCCCGCTTGATTGTTGTTCCGGTCGAGCCTTCAGAATCCCCCTGGTTTATAGAAATTGCGGTGCAATGAACGCGAAAAAAATCCCCGTCAGATAAAGACCCAAAGACAGATAATAGATTAAGCCAGACACGCTTCGTGATTGCCTGCACGCGGCAGCGAGCTCTGGATCTATCGGACAAGAAAGCGCCTTACTTTTCCACCGACTGATTCCGGCGAGCAAAAGGCTTATGCCTGCTAAGCCAAACACGATCCCCTTGTGTTCCGAGAACCAGATAAGTTGTGGAAATGTACCCAGCACCGAAACAAGTGTTGCGCCCATCCCGAGACTCACAAAAAGTGCAGGCAGGGCGCAGCACACGAGGGTACTGAGCGAGGTAAAAAGTGTTAGGTAAGGAGCTAGTCTTTTAAGCACCGGTTCCTCTCTGGATACTGAGGACTTCAAAACCGGCATCATGAATGATGCTGGTGATCTCGTCGTCTTTTAATGTTGCTCCTTCCTTGGTTTCAACTTTGACGATTTTCTTGTCGAGGTCAACGTCGATGCCTTCCACGTTCTCTTTCTTACCGAAAGTTTTCTTTAGCCCCTGGGCGCAAAAAGAACACACCATGCCTTTGACGGTAATGGTGATTTCTTCGGCAAAGGAAGAAATTGGAAAGGCGATAACAAGGAAGCTTAAGATTATCGTTTTAGTTTTCATGTAATTTTCTCTGTTAATTTAAAAGTGGGCCATCGCGCCAAGGAATGCCTTGCCATTGAGGCTGACACCAAGTTCGAGGGCATAGTTGTTATAGAAAAAACGAAGAAGCGGCGTGACCTCAACTTCGTCTTCCATCTCCGGCATATAGTCCACCTGTGCGATGACCCAGGTCTGAAGTGAGGTAAACGGCGCGAGATACGGTGCCACTCCTGCCCGGTAGCGGAGCCGATTGAAATCCACGGAACCCGGCGATTGGAGTGATTCCGCGCCAAAGAGCGTATATACGCGCCTTGTTTCGTAATCCCCTTCTAGTCTCAGGTAACCCGCAAGCGACTCATCGTCTCGTGAGTCCTGCCGACCACCCGCTCCTGCCGAAGCGTAAATATTTGCCTGGGAATCAAGTTCATTCCAGCGGCTCACCAGGTAGTTAAATTCGCCGACCGCAAAATCGGCGGAAGAATCTTTCCCTTGTCGGTACATGTTTGCTGCACCCACGGAGTAGCGGTTCGTCAGCGAGTAATTTACTTCAAGGTCACTCCAGTCCGGAGTGTACGTGGGTGACACGTTTATAATTATCTGGCGTGGTTTTATCTTTATTTGACGTGGTCCAGCGACACATAAACCGGCACTCTTCTTTGAACAATCCGGTGCGACACGAGGTATCAAGCATACAAGAATTTCCTGTGCTTCTCCTCCAGTACACCTCAGCGTACGTCAAGCAATTCTGAAGCACGTCAAATAAAGATAAAAATGACAGCAAGCGAGCAAGCTTTATGCTAATGCAGTTGCTTTTTGCTCCGTGGCATTACTTTTCATTCACGGCAAATGCTGCCGGTACAGGACAGAGTTTTGGTGGGCAAAGGAAACTGCTGAAGTAAGGGCATTTGCCTGGACCCGTGAAGCTCCGAGAAAGAACTAGACGGAAGAGTTCAGCCAAAAAGCAAAATAGTAAGTTTCTTGAAGAGGACAAAGAAACCAATTAGCGGCGAACGTTTTTACTTTGGCTCTGCTTGAGACAATCACCGTAGAATACAATCGCAACCTGTAATCAATCACGGGCTAGCAAGAAAAGGATTATACCAATGAGGGTGCTGCATGCGACCCCGGCACTTCCGACAAGCGATATGAACAGAAGTGTTGGATTCTACCGGGACAAACTGGGATTTAGTGTTGTTCACCACGAAAGTGATTTTGCAATCGTAGAGCGCGATGGCGTTCAAATTCACCTCTGGGCCGCGATCGATGAGAGCTGGCGGACCTCCTCTAAGAAAGACGGTGTATGCCCGGTGGTTTCCGGTGCTGAATCATTTATCGCAGGGACAGCAAGTTGCCGCGTTGCCGTTACGGACGTAGAGGAACTATACACCGAAGTGAAAGCGCGCAGAGCACTGCGTCCAGATGCAGTTACTACCGTTCAGCCTTGGGGAGACAAAGAGTTCGATGTCTTTGACCCGGACAACAATATCGTAACGTTCTTCCAACGAGGCGATTAGTGAGACAGAGGGGGCCTTTTTCTGCTTATCGTCATTAGCAATATTTTCAACCTGGAGGCGCACCTTCCTTATTTTTATGCCTGCGGCTTTTTGTGGGTCGTGGCACAAAATATCACCGGTGCCCCCTGGGGTTTGTTCCGCTGTTCACGGTGCGGCAAGCATTTCTTCAAGCCCAGTGCGATGAGCGTCAATAACCTTTGGGCTAGTGTCCGCATTGTGGCCTTCAAAAATGGGAGGTGCCGGAATAACAGAGCCACCTTCGAAACAAATTAGCTTCACGGTTGGGATTGACTGACTCAAAACGTTGTACTCAATATCAAAGTTCCGTTGGTCGATTGGATTCGAATCTGGTCTCCTTTTTCAATGATCGGAAAACCGCGTTGCCAGCCCTGCAGTTGAGGACTGACGTCGCAATACGCCAAATTATTGACCAGAGTTTTACTGCCCGTTCTGGAGATGAGCAGGCCGTAAAAGTTCAAGGTTGATGCCCGGTCTTTCTTCGGTCGAAGGACGCAACGAGCGTATTCAACTTCACTGCGTGACAGTATGACCTTTGGAGAAGTTCCAAGTGGAAATGAATTATCGCTACGTAAATGAACCCCTATTTTAAAGAAATCATCGCGGCGATTTCCTACCCTTTTAGTTTGATATTGAGTGGTCGCTGACTGAAGCCCTAACAGATTGTTCGACGAGGTAAATTTGGCACGTAAGAGCCTGTCTTTTAGTCTGCGTATCTGCCCATTTTTAAGTTGTCCTCCGTCATTGACGTATCGGTCCGTCGTCAGAGTTACCTCAAGAGCTATCGCGTGATAACACGAAATTCGAGCCCGATCCCCAATATTAAATTTAGAGGAAGCAATTACTTGTTGGCCTCCTTGTTTTTTGTAGACTGTGTTGCTATCGACAAAGCACCGCACGTTGCCAACTAAAAGGGACGTGTCGTTTACCGCTCTTATAGTTCCGCTAGTGACTACTGGTGCCCCGTGCGCGTACGCGGAGCTCGACAAGAAAAGTGAAACAGCAAATGAAAGAGCGACGGTCGTAAAAATTCGCGTATACATACGGCCCGAAGATAACATGACTATTACCGAGGACGCGACCTTTCAGGCCTGGGTACGTAATCGGACCGAAATCATCTCTTCAGAATGGAAAGTGCTGCTGACCGAACGTATCTGAGCCCGGCCAACTCCGTTTATTATAATGTTTCGTGAGTATGCTCTTTATCGTTGCTATGGGAGGTTTCACCGTCGATCGTTACGTGGTTGGCTATGATCCTCGCTCCTTCGACATGGTGGAGCTGGAGGAAAACTTGATTGGACCCCTTTGGAACGTTGACACTGGTACTCGTGTCAATCCCGTGCCCGGTCAATGAGAGCTGGAGATTGCCGCCCGCGAAGTCTTTGTCATCCACAGCAAAGCTCCATTGGCCTTTGTCGTCCGTCGTCGAGCATTTCCCTAAAGCGCATACCTGCACGTTTCCGAGCCGATTTCCTTCCGAGTGTTTGAATACAAAAGCCCGACTATGGTCGGCACCGCCGCCGCCCGCCTCGGTCAAGGTACCTTCAATCAGCAATTCAGAATCTAATGAACCGCCGTCACCATCGCTGCCACCGCCGCCGCAGCCTGATTGTAAAAATACCAGCGAGGTTGAAAGCAAAGCTACTAAGTTTTTCTTCCTATTCTTTTTCATCTTACCCCTGAAAATTCATTGCTTTCGACAGAGAGAGCGTAGCATTCCGGAGTCTTACGCTGCCAGCCTGATGACGGCGGACTGACGTCACCCGCTAAATCGCGGGTCAAAGTGTTTTTGCCGGATCTTGAGATTCATCCGCGTGGAAAAGACTGTAAAGCGCCGGGAGTACAAGCAGGGTCAAAAGGGTTGCCGTAACGAGTCCGCCGATTACAACCGTTGCGATGGGACGCTGCACTTCGGCACCGGTTCCCGTAGCAAGCGCCATGGGAACAAACCCGAGGGAGGCAACCAACGCAGTCATCAAAACGGGCCTGAGGCGCGTTACCGCTCCGTCCTTAATAGCGCGGTGAACGGATTCTCCTTTTTCTCGGAGCTGGTTGATGAAGGACACCATAACCAGCCCGTTGAGCACCGCGACACCGGACAGGGCAATGAATCCCACGGCAGCAGAAATCGAAAACGGCATGCTTCTTAGCCAGAGAGCAATGATGCCTCCGGTGAGTGCCAAAGGCACTCCGGAAAATACCATCAACGATTGTTTTACAGAGCCGAAGGTCCCGTAGAGCAAAAGGAATATAAGGAAAAAACAAAGTGGCACAACAACACTGAGTCGCTTCTTGGCAGCAACAAGGTTTTCGAACTGCCCTCCCCAGACGCTCCAATAGCCTGCGGGCAGTTTCACCTCAGCATTGATCCGGCCCTGAGCCTCCTGAACGAACGAACCAATGTCCCGTCCTCGGACGTTTGCCTGTACAACGATCCGGCGCTTTCCATTCTCGCGGCTTATCTGATTTGGCCCCTCTACCACTTTAATGTCGGCAACATATCCAAGAGGTACGAAATCAGAGGCTTCTGTTGCCTCCGCAACGTGTTCTTTTGCTGCCTCCTCTTTTGTCCTTACTGGCAGCGGCACCGGCAGTCGTTTGAGCGCTTCCAGGTCACTTCGGAGTTCTTCTGGAAGCCGAACAATTAATTCAAAGCGACGATCACCCTGAAAA
>JAZKEA010000412.1:32746-37797 GCA_040387315.1 Armatimonadota bacterium
CCAATGGCTGTTTTGATGACATCCTGTATGTCAGCAGTGTCGAGGCCCAGCTGTGAAGCGACGCGTCGGTTCACGGCGATATCCAAAACCGGAAGCCCGCTTACCTGCTCCACCTTAATATCTTCAGCACCAGAGATGGAGCGAAGAATTCCGGCGATGCTCTGTGCGGTCGGCAGAAGTTTATCGAATTCATCGCCGAAAATTTTAACCGCGACATCCCCTCGAACACCTGCAATAAGCTCGTTAAAGCGCATTTGGATCGGCTGAGTAAATTCGTAATTATTGCCGGGAAGTTTGGTAACCGCCTCTTGAATGCGCTTTGTTACCTGCTCCTTACTCTGATCGGGATCGGGCCAGTCCTCCTGGGATTTGAGAATAACAAACGTGTCGCTGATATTGGGCGGCATCGGATCGGCTGCGACCTCGGCGGTTCCGGTTTTGGAAAAAGCAAGCGAGACTTCCGGAATGGAGCTAAGCGCTTTCTCAACCTGAAACTGCATTTCCTGAGACTGGGAAAGGCTGGTGCTGGGAATACGCATCGCCTGCATGGCTATATCTTTTTCATCAAGCGTCGGAATGAACTCCTGGCCCAGGCGAGTTCCCAGCAGGAGCGAAAGCAAAAAAACAGCTGCGGAAATTGAAATGACGAGCACTCGTGCGCGCAGTGCCCAGCCAAGGGCTGGCTCATATAAATGCTTTGCCCAGCGAATAAGAAAGTTTTCTTTTTCGCTTATCTTGCCGGTAAGACCCACTGCCACCATGGCGGGAACAAAGGTGAGAGACAGAACGAATGCAGCAATTAAGGCGAAGATAACGGTGAGCGCCATCGGCTGAAACATTTTGCCCTCGACGCCTGTGAGAAACAGGATCGGGATATAGACGGTGATAATGATCGCTTCTCCGAAGGCGGTTGCGCTTCGGACCTGTTTGGTTGCCTCGAACACAGTGTCGAGTCGCTCCTGCAGCGTGAGCTTTCTTCCCAGTTCGTGCTGCTTTTCGACGAGGACCCGGATGCAGTTCTCAACGATAATGACGGACCCATCCACAATGAGTCCGAAATCAACCGCGCCAAGGCTCATCAGATTTCCGCTGATCTTTCCCTGCACCATTCCAATGGCGGTAAGAAAGATCGAAAGCGGTATGGCAAGCGCTGTGATAAGCGCGGCCCGTATGTTTCCGAGAAGCACAAAGAGGACCACGATGACCAGAACTGCGCCTTCCAGAAGATTTTTCTGAACCGTTTCAATGGTTGCATCGACGAGCTTTGTCCGGTTAAGAACCGGCTTTGCCTGGATGTCGGAGGGCAGTGAGCGATTGATCTCCTGTATTTTTTGATCAACTGCCTGCGAAACCGTCCGGCTGTTCTCACCGATAAGCATCAAGGCAGTACCCACCACGATTTCTTGTCCGTTTTGACTTGCCGAGCCTGTTCGAAGCTCTTTGCCAACCGACACGGTTGCAATGTCCTTGATCCTAATGGTGGCGCCTTCGCGCTCGCCAATAATGATCTCGGAGATTTCTTCAATCGTAGAAAGAAGGCTTGAAGAGCGAACGATATAGGACTCCCCCCGGTGCTCGATGTACCCGGCTCCGGTACTCTGGCTGTTTCGCTCCAGAGAGCGAATTAGGTCATCGAAGGTAATGTCGAACGAAATAAGTTTCAGGGGGTCCGGTTGGACGGCGTAGTGTTTCACGTAGCCGCCAATTGCATCGACTCCGGCAACGCCGAAAACATTTCTAAGCTGTGGACGGATGACCCAGTCTTGAATTTCTCGAAGGTAGGCTGCTTTCTCAAGGGGGGTGGTAAGCGTTTTTCCTTCCGGCGTAAGATAGGAGCCGTCGGGTTGCCAGCCGGGAGTCCCGTTTTTGTCTAGAGAAGCCCCTTTACCTAAGGGGTGTTCGTACTCAACAGCCCACATGTAGACTTCGCCGAGACCCGTCGATATGGGCCCCATCTTTGGTTCGGCACCACCTGGCAGATTATCCCGCGCATCGGATAGACGCTCGCCTACCTGCTGGCGGGCGAAATAAATATCAACCGAATCTTTGAAAACCGCGGTTACCTGAGAGAATCCGTTTCTTGAAAGGGACCGGGTGTACTCAAGGCCAGGGATTCCTGCGAGCGCTGTTTCTACCGGAAAGGTAACTTGCTTTTCGATCTCCTGCGGTGAGAAGGCAGCGTATACCGTATTTATCTGCACCTGATTATTGGTGATGTCAGGTACGGCATCGATGGGAAGCCGAAGAAGTGCGTTCACTCCAACGGCTGCAACGGCGAGGGTGAATAAGATAACCAGGTAGCGGTGACGAATCGAGGAGTGAAGGATCTTTTCTAACATGAAGCAGTTCCAGAAAGTCGGTTTAGAGCGAAGCGGTTAGTGTTCATGCTCAGCCTCACTTTTTCCAAGTTCTGCTTTGAGAACAAAGGTGTTTCCCGCTGCATACTTCTCCCCTGCCTTGACCCCGGAGAGGATTTCGGTGAACTGGAGATCGCTTCGCCCCAGCATTACAGGTGTTGCTTTCAGGTGATCCTCTGTCTGAACAAATATCCGTGGCTTTCCTTCGATGTTCTGAACTGCGGAACTTAATACAGAAACAGAAACGGCTGCCTCTTCCGTAACAATTCCGGCGGAGACAAATGAGCCAGGCTGAAGTTCGTTCTGCTGGTTTGGCACTACGACGCGCACAAAGCGCGACTGATTGTCGGTATCGGTAATCGGGGAAATAAAAGAAACCGTCGATTCAATCGACCTGTCCCGTCCGGGAATAATGACGAATGCTTTTTGACCGACGAAGACTCTGGAAGCATCTGTTGGATAGACAAAAAAATCAGCAAATAACTCGCTGTAATCCGACACCACAAAGAGCTCGGAACTATCGGAAGCAAACTCTCCCAGGGTTGCGTGGCGTTTTGTGATAACTCCGGAAAGCAGCGATCGAAGCTCGTACTGCTGAATGGTAGAATTGCTCTCCACAATCGCAAGTACATCGCCCTTATTAACCGTATCTCCAAGACGCTTTTTAACCTCACGAATAATTCCAGGAAAGCGCGGCACCACGTGGGCGACTTTATCTTCGTTCGGAAGTAATTTTCCGGTGAGTGAGAGGGTGACACTTAGAGAACGAGCACGAGCTTCATCAATTTGGATTCCGGCTGTCTTTAGTACTTCGGGCGAAAGCTCAAGCACTCCCTCTTCGCCGTGCCCCTCCTCTTCGCCGTGCCCCTTCCCCTCGTGGCCTTCTTTCCCATGCGCCTCATCATCGCCATGAGCGTGACCTTTTTCAGTCTCTTCGTGAGCATGGTTGTCTTCGGCCGATGCCTTATGCGGAGCAATCGAAAAAGAAGCCGCAAGCAAAGCCAAGAGCAATATTCGCGTGTTGATATAATTTGTGATCGTCATGGTAAAGGTCATCCTTAGAGCTGCTGTCCGGTTAAAATTGATAAGTCACTGCGCGATGCAAAGAATCTGGTCCATAGTTCGAGCATTGCGAGCTGTGCATTGGAGATTTCTCGCTGCGCCTGCCAGACGGAGAGGACGGTTCCCGTTCCTGCGGAGAACTGCTCGTCATAGCTTTTAAGCGCGCCCAGTAGAGACGGGACAACCTCTGTCTCATAGGTCTCTGCTTGTTTTTGAAGCGCCTCGACGCTTCTCAGAAAAAGCGTAACTTCCTCGCGAAAAAGGTCACTTCGGGAATAAGCGTCTTTTGCGGCCGTTGCGGCAGCTTCGCCCTGACGACGCAAAATATCCGCCTGATTCCGATTAAAAAGAGGGAGTTCAAACTGAACGCCTAGCCCAACAAAATCTCCGCCGTCCTCAGTACGCTGATAAGTGAGCTGGGGAGCAACGGCCGGAAACGCATCGCGCCGGGAAAGTTTTTCTCGCTCCGAAGCAACCTTTGCAAGCAGTGCGTAGCGCGACTGAATCGGCAGGTCTCCTTCTTGAAGACCTTGCATAAGACCATCTGCTGAAATTTTGAGTGCTTTGTCCGGAGACTCGAACCTTCGCCCTGTAACCGGGAAGGCGGAAAGACGAAGAAGATTCGATTGTTCTCGTGCGGCATCGGCATCGACGCCAAGGAGCTGGGCCGACAGTTTTTTGTACTCTGCTGCAAACAGCCCTCCTTCGCCTTTACTGAGCGCTCCGCGGGAGGTTGCCGCCGTTACCTTTTCGCTGATGCGGCGAGCTCGTTCCCGCTGCTCGGTCAAAAGCCTCCGTTGTTCCTGCAAGATCCAGAGCTTGGCGTACGAGAGATAAATGGACTGAGACAGTTCAAGAAGCGAAAGTCTTTGCTCCACAGATGCCGACTTAGAGAGAAGCTCCGCTACCACCTGGCGTATGCCAAAGTCCGACGGCCGAAAGGGCTGTGAAAGCGTGAGGGAAATTTGAGTGCGGTCCGCATCCCCCGCGGGACTTGCCGGAAGTCCCACACCGGCACCCAGTTGAGGGTTCAGATAAAGGCTTGTCTCCATTGATTCGGCTAGGCGCGCCGCAAGGACTGCGTCCACCTCTTTGACAAGGGGACTTGTGGAGAGTGCGTGGGTGAGTACCGAGTCAAACGAGACTATCTCCGCACGTTTCGGTTCTCCAAAGGTAGCGGCAGCAAACGAGACGGTAAACACGAGCGCAAAAAAGACCGAGGGAGCTATGTAGCGGTGAAATTTCATAGAGGCACCTTCAGAAAAACAAACTAAACGCAGTACGCGCCTGCCTTTGATTCGGTGAATCAGAAAACAGGTGCGCACCAACAAAACCGTGGACTGTCACGGCATTGCAGGGTTAGTGAAGGTGGTCAAACGAGAAGAATAACGCTTCGGGCGAAGTACAGATCCGCCGGAAGGACGAGCGCGGCAGGAGGAGTAAAAGAGGCTCTAGAATCGATAAGAGTGCCTTGAACGAACGCCGAAAACCAGGAAGCAAACTGGAGGGCTACTCCGACATCCGCAAACGGGGAAGGTGTTACTGATAGCGTCTCTGCAGGTTTGATGTCGGGCGAGTTTACAACTCCGAGATCAACGCAGTTGTCCGCTGCAGACTCTGATGGTTTTCCTT
>JAZKEA010000413.1:0-17895 GCA_040387315.1 Armatimonadota bacterium
TTCGGGCGCGGCGGCGAGGAGGCCGAGTACCTGCGTGGTCGCGGCGTTCCCTTTGTCATCGTGCCGGGTGTGACATCGGCTATCGCCGCGCCGGCTTATGCCGGAATCCCCGTGACCCATCGGGATGCGGCCTCGTCTTTCGCCGTGATCACCGGTCATGAGCGCGACGACAAGACGGAGTCCGGGACGCGGGCCGGAGGGGCGGCGGAGCAGCGGCGGCGATGGGACCGAATCGCCTGGGCCGCCGACACACTGGTATTTCTGATGGGTGTGGAGGCATTAGAGGAGATCAGCGCCCGGCTAATCGAGAACGGACGCAGTCCCGAGACGCCCGTCGCCCTCGTGCAGTGGGGAACGTGGACCCGGCAGCGGGTGGTGGCCGGAACGCTGACAACGATCTGCGAGATTGTGCGCGAGGCGGGTATCACGGCCCCGGCGGTCACGATCATCGGTGACGTCGTGAACTGGCGGGACCGCCTGCGCTGGTTCGATTCCGGACCTCTGTTCGGGCGAAAGATCGTCGTCACGCGGGCACGCGAGCAGGCATCGGAGCTGTCGGATCGTCTTCGGAGCCTGGGAGCGGAGCCCGTAGAGTTCCCGACCATCCGAATCACCGACCCCTCCGACGAGTACGCGGCTCTGGATAACGCGCTGACCGCTCTTAGCTGCTACGATTGGGTCGTATTCACCAGCGCGAATGCAGTCTCGCGAACCTTCGCGCGGCTTGCGCAGAGGGGCGGTGATGCCCGGTCGTTCGGAAGCGCGAAGGTCGCGGCAGTCGGCCCGGCGACGGCGGAGGCTCTTATAGACCAGGGCATCCGTGCGGACTTCGTGCCCGAAAAGTTTGTTGCCGAGGATGTCCTGACACTGTTTCCGCCGGTAGCAGGCAAGCGGATCCTTCTTCCCCGTGCCAGGGAGGCACGGGAGGCGCTTCCGGACGGCTGGCGTCAGCAGGGCGCGACCGTTGATATCGTCGAAACTTACCGGACGGTGCTGGAGACTGAGGGCGCGGATGCGGTTCGCCTTCTGCTGACACGCGGCGAGCTGGATGCGATCACTTTCACATCCTCCTCGACGGTCCGGAACTTTATCGAGGCAATGGGCAGCGACGTCACGGTCCCCGCATCGACAAAATTGATCGCCATCGGTCCCGTCACGGCGGAAACCTGCCGCGAACTGATACGGGCTCCGGACTATACCGCTGACAGGTATACTATCGACGGCCTGACGGAAACGCTGCTGGCGGCGTTTGCCGCCTCAGAGTCCTGACGTTTCCGCCCACGGAGTAATTCAAATTTATGTCTGATCTGCTTCCCGGCCTGCATCATATGACGGCCCTTTGCGGCGACCCCCAGCAGAACATCGATTTTTACGTCGGTGTTCTGGGCCTTCGTCTCGTCAAGAAAACGGTGAATTTCGACGATCCGGGCACGTACCACCTTTACTACGGCGACGGTCTGGGAAACCCCGGAACGCTGCTGACCTTCTTTGCCTGGCCCGGCGCGTATCGGGGACGGCACGGTCAGGGGCAGGTGACGGCAACAGCGCTGACGGTTCCGGAAAACTCGCTCGACTACTGGCGGGCACGGCTCGCGGCGGTGAATGTCGTCGCAGGAGAGACGGAAACGCGTTTCGGTGGGAAAGCGCTTCGCTTTGAAGACCCTGACGGACTCGTCCTGGAACTGGTCACGCGAGCGGAGGCCGCTTCGGCGACGGAGGGGCTCTGGCCGGACAGCGCGGTACCCAGGGAATACGCGATACGTCGCCTGGACGGCGTTACCCTGACGTTGTCGCGACGCGAGCCGACGGAGGCGATGCTCCTTAACCTCGGATTTCAGCGAGTGGGCGAGGAAGCCCGGCGCATCCGTTACTCGGCATCGACCGGTCAAAGCGGAACGGTCGCCGATATCGTCGTCGATACGGATGCGCCGCGAGCGAGTCTGGGCATCGGTGTCGTCCATCATGTGGCGTGGCGGACGCCGAACGACGAAACCGAGCTCGCCTGGCGTAAACAGCTTCTGGAACAGGGGCGCAGCGTCAGCCCTGTTATGGACAGGGACTATTTTCACTCGATCTACTTTACCGAGCCCGGCGGCGTCCTCTTTGAGATCGCGACGGATCCGCCGGGTTTTACCGTCGATGAGCCTCTGGAAACCCTGGGAACCCGTCTCTGTCTGCCCGCTGCTCTTGAGGAAACACGAGCTCTCCTGGAGGCGGCGCTGCCGGTTCTTCAAGCCCCGGCGAATCGTTCCTGATGACGGCGGGGGGACAGATCTATCTGGATTACGCCGCGACGACGCCCGTTGATCCCATCGTGCGCGAGGTGATGCTGCCGTTTCTCGGCGACAGTTACTTCGGAAATCCGTCGTCGGTGCATCAGACCGGGCAGCGCGTTCGGCGCGTCATTGACCGCGCCAGGGACGCCATCGCAGTGGAAATCGGCGCGGACGCCTCCGAGATCTACTTCACGTCCGGGGGGACGGAGGCCGATAACAGCGCCCTGCTCGGCGTTCTCCTTGCCGCGCGGGAAGCGTCGGGCCGAGACCATCTGGTTACCGCTCTGACCGAGCATCACGCGGTCCTTGACTGTGCCCGATTCGCCGAGAAGACCCTGGGATTTCGTGTCACCTATCTGCCCGTTGACCCGGAAGGGTTCGTCAATCCGGACGCAGTGGCGGCGGCGATCACGGATCGAACCGCGCTTGTCTCCGTTATGCACGCCAACAACGAGATCGGGACGATCCAGCCGATACGCGATATCGCCCGGCACGCGCGGGAGCGCGGCGCGTACTTTCATACCGATGCTGTCCAGACCCTGGGACAGTTTCCCCTGAATGTCACCGATCTTGGCGCGGACCTTATGACGATTTCCGCCCATAAGATCTATGGTCCCAAGGGAGCCGGGGCGCTTTATGTCCGGCAGGGCGTGCGCTGGACGCCCTGGCTTCATGGCGGGCAGCAGGAGCGGGAGAAGCGCGCGGGAACGGAAAACGCCGCGGGAATTGTCGGTTTTGGGAAGGCAATCGAACTGCTGCCGTCGTGGCGGGATTCCGAAGCGGTCCGCCTCGCCGCACTGCGCGATGGTTTCATCGCGCACCTCCAAAAGACGATACCAGGCGCACGACTAAACGGTCCCACCGGCTCCCATCGACTCCCCAGCAACATTAATGTCTCGTTTCCACAACAAGACGGGGAGACGCTTCTGCTCAGTCTGGATATGCAGGGGGTGGCAGTCTCCTCGGGGTCTGCCTGTGCGTCCGGGAGCATCGAGCCGTCGCACGTCCTTCTGGCGCTCGGCCTGCCGCCGGAACTCGCGGCTTCCGCGGTTCGTTTCTCTCTGGGCAAACACTCGACGGCGGCAGAGCTTGAACGCGTACTGGAAATTCTCGCTAAAATCGTAAGTCTCGGCGGTCAGCGGCGGGTATAAGCCCTTTGGAGGCTACAACCAATGCATGAAACCAGACAGATGGAGACCGATACGACTACCGAGGAGCGCGAGGTGATTCTTCAGCGCGCCGTAGAGGCGACAAACCTCGGTCACCGGGACGATATGAAGGTCGCCATCAGCCAGATCAAAGAGCACATCCATATGTATGGCGGCGACGAGGGCATCGCTGTCCTGCAGAAACAGCTGCACATCATGGAAGAATTGATCGGCGACGAAACGCCGGACAGCGTTCGCTATCAGGAAAACGCAAACCAGTAACGGTTTTGCCCCGTGGCGTCATTGGCATAACGCCGCCCGCTCCCGATATACTGGGCGCGTTATGCCTTCGACTTCTTCGCGTCCTCTACGCCTTCTGCTCTCCAACGACGATGGGGTGCTCGCCCCTGGCCTTTTTGCCCTCAAAGTGGCACTGGAATCGGCAGGCCATCACGTAACGGTATGCGCCCCGGACCGACCCCGATCCGCCTCCGGTCACTCGATCACCCTTCACAAACCCCTGCGGGCGAAACAGGTCCCGCTTAGTGACGGAAGCCTCGCCTGGGCGGTATCCGGTACCCCGGCGGACTGCGTCGCTCTCGGGCTTCTCGACATAGTTGGCGTCGATGCGGTCGATATGGTGGTCTCCGGCATCAACCATGGCCCTAACCTGGGATGGGACCTACTCAGGTACGGTCTCCGCGGCTATGGAGGCGGTTATCACCGGTGTTCCCGCTATCGCGGTATCGGTCGCCAGTTACGAAGAGAACATCCACTGGGACGGAGCGGCCAACTTTGTTGCGCGAACGCTGGTTCCCCTGACGGCAACGAATGGTCTGCCTCCCGCCACACTGCTGAACGTCAACGCTCCGGATATGCCGGAAGCCGATCTCAAAGGGGTTCGCGTCACTACACAGGGCGACCGGCAGTACGTTGACCGCATCGAGAAGCGCATCGATCCCGTAGGCCGCCCGTACTACTGGCTGAAGGGCAAACTGCACGATAAGGAGTCTCCCGAGGGTTCGGACACCCGCGCGGTCGGTGACGGCTACATATCGGTGACGCCCATTCAGCTGGACCTGACCGCTCATGCCTTTCTGCGCGATCTGCGCGGATGGGATATCGACCGCGACCAGTAGGCCGTAATCTACCGACCATCGGCGACGGATTGAAGCGCGACGCGGTCGCAGATAATCACGGTCCGTCCCTCCAGCCGCACCATACCTTCGTCTTCGAGCAGGTGCAGGGTTCGCGAAACGACCTCACGAACGGTTCCAATATGGCTGCCAATGGTCGTGTTGGTCTCTGTGAGCGCAAAGATACTGTCTTTCTCCGCTCGCTGCAGAAGATATGCCGCGATCCGAGCACGGACACTCTGAAGTGTGCTGGCTTTCAGCATCTCGATCATCCGTCGCTGCTCGACTGCCAGGGAACGTATCGCCCCTGTGGCGATAGCCGGATACTTTTGCGTCAGACGCGCGAAAGCCGGTGGCGGTACGATCAATACACAGGTTTCGTCCAGCGCCGCAAACGCGCTTGCCGGATAGTTGCCGCCATCGAAAAGAGCCAGATCCCCGATGCTCGCCCCCGGCTTCTCGATACCGAAGATAAACTCCATACCGCGGCTGTCGATCCGGCAGACTTTGACCGCTCCGCGAAGTACGACAAGAAGCCCCAAGCAGGGATCCTTCTCTAAAAAAAGCACCTCACCTGCCGACAGAACGCGGTCGCGTCCCAGGCTGCCGATTTCTGCCAGCGTGTCCTGCGGCAGCGCTTTCAGAAAGAGAACGCGCTGCAAAGCCTCTATCCGATTCATAGCTTAATTGTACGCCCGCTAAAGCGGAATTCCGTGACTTTAGTCATCGTCCGCAGAGTACAGACCTGCTACCGTAGAGAAGGAGGAAAACAAGATGAGTGGCATTCCCTATGTAATTGCGGAACCCTGTATCGGCGTAAAGGACCTTTCCTGTGTCGCGGCGTGTCCGGTTGACTGTATTCATAGCGACGAGGGCGAGCCGCAGCTCTATATTGACCCCGAGGAATGTATCTACTGCGGATTGTGTGCCACGGAGTGCCCCGTCGACGCTATCTACCCGGCAGATGAGCTTCCGGATGTCTGGAAACATTATAGTGAAATCAATGCCCGGTTCTTCCAGCGGCTGCCGCAAAGCAAATAGATGTTTGCCTGCGAGGGCCGATACTGGTACAATAAACGAGCAAATTTTCCTGTTTATCTGTTCCTGGAAGGGGAGAGACCCTGTGGCGAAGCCGACGACCCGATTTGTTTGCCAGGCATGTGGAAGCAGTTTTCCAAAGTGGATGGGACGATGTCCGGAATGCAGTGAGTGGAATTCCTTGGTGGAGGAGGCAGTTCGTTCCGCCCCTTCAAGCCTTGCCGCTCAGATCAGCCGTGGTACATTCAGCAGTCCCGTTAATGAGGGTCCCGGTCCCGGTGCCGGGGAGTCAGCGGCGTATCGCTCCTACATGGGAGCCGCCCAGTCGGGCCCCCGTCCGATCACGGAAATCCAAGCCATAACACGCGCGCGAGCGACCACCCTGATCGGCGAGTTTGATCGCGTCCTGGGCGGCGGCGTCGTTCCCGGCTCCCTTATCCTGATCGGCGGCGATCCCGGTATTGGCAAATCGACCCTGCTGACACAGGTCGCCGGTAATATGGCACGGGCGCACGGAACGACCCTTTATGTCTCCGGAGAAGAGAGTGCGGAGCAGATCAAACTTCGCGCATCGCGTCTTGGGGCGGACCATGAGGATTTGCTTCTGGCTTCGGAGACGGATGTCGCCCAGGTCGCCGCCTATGCGCGGCAGCTCCAGCCCAAATATCTTATTATCGATTCCATCCAAACGATGCACTCACCCGATGTCGATAGCGCTCCAGGCACCGTCTCTCAGGTACGAGCCTCCACTGCCGCCCTCGCCGCGATTGCAAAGGGGATGGGTATCCCTGTATTTCTTGTGGGGCATGTCACCAAAGAGGGAGCTATTGCCGGTCCGCGCGTTCTGGAGCATATGGTAGACACCGTCCTTTATTTCGAGGGTGACCGCCATCTGACCTATCGTATTCTTCGCGCCGTCAAGAACCGTTTTGGGTCCACCGACGAGCTTGGCATTTTTGAGATGCGCGAAGAGGGACTGGTGGGTGTGGAAAACCCGTCTGAGGTGTTTCTCGCCGAGCGGCCCGAGCACAGTCCGGGGTCAACGGTAACGGCAACCATTGAAGGGACTCGTCCGCTGCTCGTGGAGATCCAGGCCCTTGTGGCCCCTTCCTATTTGGGCAGTCCGCGACGCACCACCAATGGCGTCTCACGTGACCGGGTGGCCCTAATACTCGCCGTGCTTGAGAAGCGCGTCGGACTCAGCCTTGCGAACCAGGATGTCTATGTCAATGTCGCGGGAGGTATCGATATCAAGGAGCCTGCGGCGGACCTGGCAATCGCGCTGGCAATCGCGTCGAACTTCAAGGAGATGCCCGTAGACCCGAAGGCTATTTTCCTCGGGGAAGTTGGGCTTTCCGGGGAAGTGCGTGGCTGCTCTCAGATCGAAAAGCGGATCAAGGAAGCATCGCGTCTCGGATTCGATGTCGCGATGCTTCCCCAGAAGAACATTGGAAGAGACTCTAAGGGGTTAGGGTCGGCACTGGTAGCGGTGGACACACTTCGTGCCGCCGTGGACAAAGCGCTGCTCACGCCACGGGGCGAAAGCTGACACGCCTATCTCCGGTTCAGTCGAACGAGCCGCTTCGGCTTTTACCGGTATATCCCATCGCCCGGTTGATAAGCACTGCCAGGCCCTGGCTGAGCCAGAAGCCGCCGACCATCAGTGTGCCGTACCCCGCCGACTTCATCCAGTCATATTCCATCAGAATATGCAGGACTATAGTGGCCCCAGCAAGGGAGAGAGCGGTCAGGTACAGCGCAAAGTGGATGGCGGCAAGTGCTCGGAAAACGGACATACTTCTGAGATCTCTTTCTGTGTAAAAAAGCGTAAACCGGGTCTATGCGTCGGTTTAACGCCGAAGTAATTAGGGTAAATATATCAAATTAAAATGCTGTATCGCAAGCAGGCAGAGTGTCGTTTGCAATCCCTGCTGCGCGGACTCGAGCGGTGAGTGGCGGCTATTGACGCTGTTTTTTACCGGGGATATACTGTAGTTTGTGAACATCACCACCCTCCCCACCGTCTCTAATATCGGCGATAGCGGCTCTGTTCCTCAGTCTCCGGCGTCAGTCCGGCCCATTCACCGACGCATTCCTGAATGGCTGACGGTTAAAGCGCCGCGGTCGAAGGATATCGGCCGTGTCGAAGGACTTATGCGCGGGGAGCGCCTGGTGACGGTGTGCGAGGAAGCACGTTGTCCAAACTTGGGAGAGTGCTGGAGTAAAGGCACCGCGACCTTTATGGTCATGGGAGATACCTGCACCCGTTCCTGCCGTTTTTGTGCCGTGAAAACCGGACGCGGTCTGCCGCTCGATCCTGATGAGCCACGAAGAGTCGCCCTGGCAACGCGCGAGCTTGGCTTGAAGCATGTTGTTGTTACATCGGTCAACCGCGATGAGCTTTTTGACGGCGGGTCGGGACATTTTGCTGAAGTAATCACGCAGCTGCGTCACGAAAATCCGACAACCACCGTTGAGGTATTGACACCCGATTTTAGAGGACGCCGTTCCGCAATTGAGACCGTCTGCCGTGCGCGTCCGGACGTGTTCAACCACAACACGGAAACGGTTCCACGACTCTACCGAACCGTGCGGCCTCAGGCGAAGTACGCGCGATCCATCGATTTTCTGCGGACGGTTAAAGAGATCGACCCGACGATTTACACGAAATCCGGCATCATGCTGGGGCTCGGTGAAACAGAGGACGAGGTCATTGCACTGCTTTCCGACTGGAAAGATGCGGGAGTCGATGCCGTCACGATGGGGCAGTATCTCAAGCCCGGTAAAGGGTATCTGGACGTGGTGGAATACATCCACCCAACGCGCTTTGAGCAGTATAAACAGATTGCTGAAGAGATGGGATTTTTGTATGTCGCTTCGGCTCCGTTTGTTCGTTCCTCATACAATGCCATCGACTTTTCCAATAAATTTCTCCGTCCCGGCAATGCATCGGAGGGGCAGTCACCTTCCGTTGTTCCGGCGACGCCCGGTCTGCGTCGCCTCGAGCTTCCTCTCGCCGTTCAGTAGGGTTTCCGGAGTGTGGCGGGTGGCGTCCTGATGTTTTTCGCCCGCCGCACACCTCCCAGAACCCATCTGTCGATCCCGCAAAGGCTTTTCTGCGTCGGTCTGGTCCTTGGGCCGCCGGTCGCACTCGGGTTCCTGGGGGTGGATGCCGTCATCCGTCAGATTGACGGCGTACTCGCTCAGTCCGCTCCCCTTGTTTCTGCTGAAGTCTCCCGATCCCTGAAACGCGAGGTCCGCATCGGTCGCCTAGAGTCAGACCTGACTGCGGGTGGTATCGTTGGGCTGATTCGGAGGCGAGCCGAGTTTGGAACGGTTCCGGTCAATGCGTATGACATAGCCGTCGCCAATGGGACAACAATCGCCGGAAGTGGTTTGATTGCCTCCGCGCGACAGGTGACCATTGATCTGCACATCCCCTCGCTTCTCGGTGGGCAGGCAGCGACGGGTGGGGTGCCGAGAATCACCCTGAAAGACTCGTTTTTGCTGCTGGAGCGCTATAAAGACGGCACGTTCAACGTCACCAAGCTTCTCCCGCCGAAGGAACCCAACCAACCGCCTTCCGACCCCTTCCGGACGTACGTGGCTCTCGAAAACAGCCGGGTAACGTTCCGTGATTTTCAGACGCGGGTTGCAACGGCGTCCTCCCCCGCGGTCAATTTCATCCAGGTCGGGAACGGATTTGTGGACCTGAGTGGTTCCCGTGAGTTTCGTTTCGCTGCCGCGGCACAGGCTCAAGCGGGAACTGTCACGAAGAAACGTCTCGCGGGCGCCATCGACGTTTCGGGAGTTCTGGGGCGCGGGCTGCCTCTGGTTCGCCCTGGTGCTCCGGCGGCAGAATCAGCGCGCTACCTGATCAGTCTGAATGTCGCGGGGGCCTCGGCTGCATACTGGCTGCCGTATTTTATTGCCGTACCATCATTCACCGTGACCGATGGGGTCGCGGATGTAGACGTGACACTGGCAGCGCCGCGCCCACCGACACTTGGTGAATCCAACCCCCGTTTAGGTATCGCGCTCGGGGCAACGTTCCGAAATGGACGCGTCACCGCTAAAGAGTTCGCCGTACCCTTGACCGATGCGGCGGGAAAGCTCGATTTCAGTGACGGAACGCTGAACTATGACACGACGGCTCGGATCATCGGGGAACCGGTGGCATCCTCGGGCACCTTATGGAACCTGACCGCACCCGAAGATGCGGCTGTCGCTTCCGGTCCGCTTCCGAAACCGCAGCTTGCCGTCACTGTGAAGGCGCCGCGCATCTCCGTCCAGCGTGCCCTGGCAGCGTTTCTGCCGAAAACTGCCCGCCTGCCGGAGGGCCTTCAGGTCTCCGGTATCGCAACCGTGACGGCTGCCGCGAACGGCCCTGTAAACCAGCCGATCATCACCGCTGTCGCGGCTCTTCCGACCGGTCAGGTCGCATTCCGTGATCTGCCCCGGCTGACAAACCTCGCCGCGAATATCACGTACACACAGGGTTTACTCGGGCTTACCAATGCCTCCGCTCAGGTAGTCGGCGGCGGTTCCCTGAGGGGCAGACTCGGCATGCAGGTCGCTCCCGGTCCGTCCGGCAGTGCAACCACACGCGGGAATGCTGTTTTCGCCGCCAGAGTAGAAAATGTTGCCCTCCAAAATCTCTCCCAGCTCCAGGGATTGCTGGCGGGTAAAAACGTAAAGCGGCCCCTTCGTCTTACGGGCTTGGGAAGCGCCGATATAACCGGGAAGCGTGTTTCCGGGGCTCTGTCCGCCGCCGCGAATCTTCGCACAACGGGGTTAACTCTGGGAGACATCGGTTTCCCGGTCGCAAGCGCTCGTGTTATCTACAACAACGGCGTCATATCATTGCCCTGGGCGCGCATCCTTTCCCCTGCGGGTGCGGCAACCGTTCGCGGCGGCGTGGGGGAGTCCGGCTCTCTGTCTCTTCGTTTCGCGCTGTCAAGCCTTGATCTCAATCGCTTGTCAGGCGCACTTGGACTGCAGGGTATCGGGGGAACACTGACTGCCTCCGGAACCGTTTCGGGAACCGTTGCCGCGCCGCGCGTCACCTTGGAACGAGCCGTTGCCTTAAATCTCCAGTACGAAACTCCGGCCGTGAAAGGAGTCGGCGGGAAGCCGGACTCCCCATCGCGAACCTTTTCGATTGATACGGTGACTGCAAAGAACGTAGTTGCAACAAGATCGGATCTGATAATCAACGAGCCGATTTTGGTCCGGCGTTATCCCGCGGTCGTGAGCATCTACGGTCGCATTAACAACCTCATTCCGCGTGGCGGCACATCATCTACGAAGCCACAGCTGGCGCTGACAGCGAACGTTCGAAATCTTGATTACGCTGAGGTTCTTCGTCAGCTGGGAATCGAACCTCCCATCCCGATTGCGGCGGTAGGGAATATATCCGCCCCCCCTTTAGTCCTGCCTACTCCCAACAGCGATGCGGAACGGCAGCGCCGGGCGAACAGCCCCACACGGCGAATAGTGACTGCTGCGGCCGATGCGGTGAGCAAGGCAGGAGCGGCGTTCGGCGGGTTTATCACCGACAGCACCCTCCGTATCTCAGGACCGATAACCTCCCCCAGCGTGTCCGGAGCCGCCCAACTGGGACGCCTCCTGATCGGACCGTACCCAGTGGACGGAGGCTATATACGTTTTGCCTATGGTCCGGAAGGCGCGTCGGTGCCGGAGGTGCGTCTGCGTGCCAGTGTGGGCGTCGTAACTGCCAGCGCTTCCATGGATAAAGCGGGTGAACTCCGCGGAACATTCAGGGCTCCCAATCTTCAGCTTGCGCCCTTGTCCTTTCTGGTTCGGCAGGTTGTGGGTGTTTCCGGCGATCTATCGGTTGCCGGTACGATCTCAGGGAATGTCAAAAACCCGGTGCTTTCCGCTCAGGTATTTCCCTCGACGATCACCGTGGCGGGAACTCCGCTGTCTGACGTCACTGCGGATCTGATTCGGGTCCGTTACTCCGCGGATACAAAGGCTGTCGATCTGAGCATCCCGCGCCTTTCCCTATCGCAGGATGGGACCAAGATTGCGGCAACGGGACTTCGCTACAACGTTGCAAACGGTCGTTTTGGGGCGAGTCTGCAGGTCGAAACCGGTGATATAGGTGTTCTCCTGGACACGGTACGGCGCTCGGGCTTGGCGGACACACCGACAGGCGCCGGTATTGTTCGACGCCTAAATGCACTCCCATATCCCATAGGTGGAACATTTGTTTTCAATCAGCTTTCGGTGAGCGGGCGACTGGCAAACGGGGTGTTTTCCGAAAGGAACATTGTCGCCGATCTTCAGGCCAAGGATATACGAGTCGGGGACTACGCGGCAAACACCCTGAATGCGAAAGCATCGCTTCAAGGGGATCTGATTCGGGTCGTCACTGCGGAGATTGTCAATCAAAACACGACGATACGCGGCTCTGGCACGATTGATCTCGCGAGAGACGGACGCATCAATGTGCTTGTCGAATCCAATCAGGCATCGCTCGATCTAGTCCGCGCCTTTCCCGGTCAGAGCGGCTTTCCGGTCCGAGGGCAGGTCGATGTGGCGGTGATCGCCCGGGGATTGACACGGCAGCCGACTATTACCGCGTCGCTTGAGGGGCGCGATCTCATTGTTGGACCTCCACCTCCTGCTCCGACACCAGTCCGGGAAGGGCAAAAGGCGCTTGCTGCAGTACCCGGTGTCCCTGCGCCCGACAGCGCCACGCAATCTGCCGCCGCCCCAGGATCGGCGTTCGTTATTTCGCTGCTGCGAGCGGAGGGCGAGCTGCGGCAGGATGAGGCGAACGGAACCTATCTCGCTTTGCCTGATATTATCGTTCGCAGCGGTGACAATGAGATTCGCGGGGAGGTAAGCCTTCCGCTAAATTTTGGAAGCAGCGCCAGCGAGTCGGTGGACGGACTTATTCTGCCTGACAAGCCGCTTATTGTCCGCGCAACAATCGGTCAGCTTGACCTTGCATCACTGGCGCGGTCGCTGGGTGTTGAGGGTCTTGATGCAGAGGGGAACCTGACAGGCTCCGTGGCCTTTGGCGGCACTCTTGCCAATCCTGCCTTGAGCGGAGGAATCCAACTCGCGGGCGGTAAACTTCGCTTGCCCAAGGCTCCGGGAACCAACCGGGACCGTGTGAACCCTATCTCCTCGCTGGATATGGATGTTCGGCTGTCGGGCCAGACAATTGACGTGAGACAGCTTCGTGTCGCTCTTGGCTCCCCTAACGGGCAGCGAGGCGAGTTCGGATCAGTTTCAACGCAGGGAACCGTTACACTGACCAACCTCCAGAGGACACCTGCTCCTCAGGGCGGTCAGGGAAGACCGGCAGCAGGCGGGGCGCGAGCGCGACGCGGAGGAATTCAGGGCACAACAGACCTGCGTGTCGAATTTAACAAGCTGCGACCCGTACTGGAAAATATTTCGGGTTTCCTTGGCGATTCGGCGAAGGGGCTTGGCGAAATTGTCCGCGGTCAAATTGACGGCACCCTGCTGGTCAAAGGGCCGCTGACGACATTCACCGTTTCGACGCCCCCGAACAAACCTCTCCTCCTCACAAACGCTTTCGCTCAGCTTCCGACGAACCCCGCTCCCGAGTCAAAAGCGGGGGATATACCAACTGTCAATCCCACGCTCGATATTGCCGTAGATTTCAGCAAGGGAGCCACGATAGCATCTGCGGGAACATTCAGTTTGCAGGCCGCAGGGGATGTGACGGCGACGGGACAGCTGTTTGGAACCTCTCAAAATGCCCTGCAGGTGCAGAGCGATATCGCGACAACGGGCGGCTATCTCAGATACGGGCTAGGTGAGCAGTTCAACGTTCAGCGTGGCGGAGATATCAACCTTCGTTTCAGCGCCTCCACCGGCCTTGGTATCACCGTCCGGGATTTGACTGCCCGCCAGAAGTTTTACAACCGAAACAGCAACGCGCCGACACTGGCTGCCCGCGCCAGTGATCCGACATCGGTCTTCGGATCGACGCAGCCGCCTACGGCGACCCGTTCCAACGGATATACGATTACCGTGCGTGTCGATGGGCCATTGCTGCTCGGCGATCAGACCTCCGGCACACCTGGGCAGGGGGGGCCGACCCTGACGTTTACCTCTGACCCGTACCTGTCGCGCGAGGAGATCCTAGCGCTGATCGGAACACGGGAGCAGATAGAGCTGGCCGCCCGGGGGAATGTTCAGGGCGCGGTCAGCCTCGGCGTGAGCCGGTTACTTCAGTCCACTTTTGTTCCACGCCTTCTTGCGCCTTTGGAGGGGCAGGTCGCGACCGCCTTCGGACTCGAGGAGTTTGGCCTGGAGTATAATCCGAATGCGCCTCTTACCGTACGATTCGTTAAGAGACTTCCGGACCCACTTGACCGCTTTTTGGTGGAATATACGCGCTCGCTTCAAACGCGCTCCCAGACGACGGCGATCCAACCCTACACCTTCCGCTTCAGCTATGAGCTGTATCAGCTTCGGCAGACACGAGGCGTGCTTCCCCGTCTGCAGATTGGAGTCCAGCTCAACGACCAGAGATCCTTCACAACCTTTCTGCAGGGAACCATAAACTATTAGTGGTGTACTTGCTGTGGCAGTTTCCCCAACATTTGGTACACTTTGCAGGAACAGCGGTCTGCCGTTCAGAACGTCAACTCGCAGACCTATGATCGTCTGCGACAGATAATTATCATGCGCCGCCGCATTCATTTCGGTAAAAACAAGCCTGGTCAACGTGAACGAAAACGAGCGCCGACGGGAAAAACCTCCGGATGGTAGTGCCACAACGGATATCCCGAATAGGGAGAAACTTTCCGGAACTGCTGCTGTCTACCTTAACGAAGCAGGTAATTTCGATACGGCGGGAACCAACTCTAAAGGAGCTTCATCAGCATTGGATCTGGCATCGGATATTTCGCTTCTGGGAACGCAGTTGCCACTTCGGGGTGCATCTGCGGCTTCCGAGGCAACCGTCCGCGCCTTTGATGAAGACCGAAATTCTTCTTTTGAGGAGATCCATCGCAAATACGAAGGCAAAATACTCAACCTGATCGTGCGAATGGTGGGAAATCGGGATGATGCGGATGACCTGACGGTCGAGACGTTCGTTAATGCTTACCGAGCGTGGGGACGATTTCGGGGGGATGCCCGTGTCTCTACCTGGCTCCATCAGATCGCCGTTAACAATTGTAAAAACTACTTCAAGCAGAAAGATCGTCGCCGTGAACGCGAGCCGGTTTCGCTTGATGATTCCATCGAGACGGATGGAGGAGAGCTAAGCCGGGATGTCGCGGACTGGCGCAACGTGCCGGAGAATCGCCTGATGGACCAGGAGCTGGCAAGGCAGATTCAAAATGCGGTCGAGGCGCTTGCGCCGGCCTACCGCACGGTATTGGTTTTAGCTCAGATGGACGACATGTCGTACGACGAGATAGCGCAGGTCACCGGGCTTTCCGTTCCGGCAGTAAAAACTCGTCTGAATCGGGCGCGAAATATGATGCGTCGTCGCCTGGAACCGTATTATCGCAGCTAGTACTAGTAACTGAGTAGACGTCGTGTGGGCCTTTCCGCACAAGTCGCTCGTACAATAGGTTCTGGGCTGTGTTTTCCGCTGGTCAGATTTCCAGAATTTTTGGCATTGGTAATGCCGTGCCCGTCCAAACGCCAGGTATTGCACCATGGCATAGTTCATGAAGCGAGCAGTTTAGAGAAATGTTATGAGTTTTCGTCAGAAAAGTGCCGCCGCCGGATTTCTTTATGGTTCGATTCTTTATCGTCCGAGTGTCCTGGGTTTAGCCATTGCTGCCGCCGCGGTTGTAACCGCAGCCCCTTGCGCTCAGGCCCAGGAGGGGCAAATTGTTGCGGAAGTGTCCGTGGTTGGGACCAAAAATACCAACCCGGATGCGGTACGCTCCGCCGCCTCGTTAGCCGGCATCAAAGAAGGCTCGCCGTTTAGAACGGATGCTTTCAACAAAGCCAAAACGGGCGTTGAAGGCGTTGGTCTTTACTCCTCGGTTTTCGCCCGCACCGAAACGACAGCCGACCGGCGATTACGGGTTATCTTCGAGGTATTCGAGAATCCCGTTATTTCGCAGGTCGTTTTCACCGGAAATAACTCGATCCCAACTACGGAACTGGTCGAAAAGGCCCGTCTGGTGACCCGTGCCGGGTATGTTCTGAACCGCAATGATCTTGAGAAAGATGCTCAGCGAATCCAGAGCCTTTACACTTCAAAAGGGTACCGCGCGTTCGTCTCCGAGATCGTCGAGGTCGATCCGGCGACCAACATCTTACGAATTCCGATCATCGAGACGATTATAGAAGAGATTCAGGTCGAGGGACTGAGGAAGACCAAGGAGCGTGTTGTGACACGCGAAATGCGCTCGAAGATCGGTAAACCCCTCAACAGCATTACCCTTCAGCGCGATATCTCCCGTATTTTCGCGACCGGCCTCTTTTCCGACGTGAGTAATGTTCGGACGGAAGAAGGCTCCGAGGAGGGCCGTACCAGGCTGATTATTCCCGTTCAGGAAGCACGCACCGGTCAGGTCGGCGTTTCCTTCGGGTACTCCCAGCAGCAGCGACTGACGGGAACATTGGAACTGACGGAGACCAACTTCCGGGGACGTGGCCAGGCCGTGAGCGCCTCGTGGACCGTTGGCGGCGTGGCGGCGCGAAACTCCTTCGAATTGGGTTTTCAGGAGCCATGGATCGACAAGAACAATACCTCCTTCGGCATCAATATCTACGATCGATTCCTGTACCGGTTTAACCGCGTCCTGACCAATAATGCGACCGATGGGCAGAACAGCGATCCGTACTATGAACAGCGTCGTGGTGGATCGATAACACTTTCACGACCAACGGGCGACGTGGGGCGAATCTATTCGACGCTACGGACCGAAGCGATTCGTGCGAACAACCTCGATTATAACTACGAACTGCTGGAAGACGAGCAGTTAGCCTCGATTCGTGGCTCCATCGTGCAGGACGGTGATGTCTCCTCACTCTCGCTGCGCGCCGCAACTAACACGAAAGATAACGAACAGGACCCCGCGACCGGATTTTTCTTCTCGCCGTCACTTGAGATTGGAAACGCACGTTTTAACTATCAGAAGCCGCGTCTGAACCCGGATTATGCGACGGATCCAACTCAGCCGCGCGTGATTGTCGATCAGCAGTCACTCAGTGGCCAGTTCGCCAAGGCTAACCTTGCGTTTAACCGTTATTTTTCACTGGATGGACCTCGCACCCTGGGCAACATCCGGGAAAATAAACGCGTGGTTGCCACACGCATACTTTTGGGCAAAGCGACCGGATCAATCGGTTTCTCGGAACAATATTTTTTGGGTGGTGTAGATAATCTGCGTGGTTACCCCGATGACCGTTTCTGGGGCAATAACCTTTTTCTCTTTTCCGCTGAATACCGTATGCCAATTGAAAAGAACGGAACTTTGACGTTGGTTCTGTTTGCCGATGTGGGAGATGCCTGGGGGGGAACCGATGTCAACCGGGAAAATATTCCCAGTTTTCAGCAGCACGTAAATTTCAAACCGAATATTGGCTTTGGTCCTGGTATCCGGATCAAAACTCCCGTTGGTCCGGTTCGGTTGGACTTCGGCTTCGGAGAGACCCGTCGTATTCACTTCGCGATTGGTCAATCTTTCTAAGCAGGACATTTCCCCGTGTGTCAATGGCAGCAGGCAGCATCTCTGGAGGCATAATTCGCTTTTGGACGCTGCCTGCGACAGTTACTACAACATTTTTTAATTTAGGAGAAACTTTTGTATACAATGACATTCTCAAAATACAGCAGATTCGCGGCGGTCCTTTCGTCGGTATTGTTTGTGACGGCGGCAGGAGTTGGTGCGGCACATGCTCAGAAGAATGCTCCGGCGGCGGTTCCTGTATTCGGCAGTGTGGACCTGCAAAAATGCGCTCAGGAGTCGAAAGGACGCCAGGCGAGCGAAGACGAGTTGAGAACCTTTGTGCAGACTCTGGATCGGTCTTTGCAGCGTCTTGCGGGAAGCTCGTCACGGTTTCTAGGGGATGCGGAAATCAAGGAGCTGGCGGCTCTATACGAAAAAGAGCCGGCATCCGAGGCGGATAAAAAGCGTATCCAGACCCTGGAAGCGAAAGGGGACGCGGGCAGCGCCGAGTTGTCGCGCCTGCAGCAGGTCGGATCGCCGACGGATGCGGACAAGAAGCGATTCAACGAACTGACGGCAGAACAGCAAAAGGGAGACGGAATCCTTCAGTCGATAAGGGATACCTATTCCGCCCGGGTGCAGAGCC
>JAZKEA010000414.1:0-15551 GCA_040387315.1 Armatimonadota bacterium
CCGCTCCCAAACAGATCGTCACTCGTTCCTTTACGGTCAACATACGAACTCCGACGATTGCCGGAGGCGGTGAGGTGCGTCTCAAGGAGCGGGAACGAAACACGGCGTTTCGCAACTGGGATGACCGGCTTACCCTGGAGTTCAACGGGCAACGTCCCTGCATCGCCGGGATCGAGATTACCCCGGTAGACGATGCAGTTACCGTCTACCTGCTCGGCGACTCGACCGTTACCGATCAGCCGGGGGAACCCTGGGCTGCCTGGGGGCAGATGCTCCCCCGCTTCTTCACGGACAGGGTCGCTGTCGCGAATCACGCTGAATCCGGCGAGACGCTCCGCAGTTCTGCCGGGGCAGGCCGCCTGAACAAGGTGGTCAGCACACTCAAGGCAGGCGATTACGTCTTTCTTCAGTTCGGTCACAACGACCAGAAGGAGAAGGGCGAAGGCGTTGGCGCCTTCACCACCTATAAGACCGAACTGAAGCGTTACATAGCCGAAGTCCGCAAAAAAGGCGCAATTCCGGTTCTGGTGACATCGATGCATCGACGCCGCTTCGATGCCAGCGGCAAGATCACGGAAACCCTGGGGGATTATCCGGAAGCGGTCCGGCAGACAGCAAAAGAGGAAAAAGCAGCGCTGATCGACCTAAACGTGATGAGCAGATCGCTGTTCGAGGCGCTTGGGCCGGACGGCAGCCTGAAGGCGTTTGTCCACTATCCCGCGGGCAGTTTCCCCGGCCAGAGCGAGGCATTGAAGGACGATACGCACTTCAACCCGTACGGGGCATATGAGCTGGCAAAGTGTATCGTCTCGGGTATTCGAGCCAATGTGCCCGCTCTCGCGCGCTATATCACCCCGGACTTCACAAAGTTCGATCCGTACCACCCGGACCCTGTGACATCCTGGCATTGGCCCGCCAGCCCACCCCGCGCCGCCGCCAAACCGGACGGCAGCTAAAAGAGAGTCGTGGTGAGCGCTCCAGCAGCACTCACCACGATTTAATCCGGCTTAGTCTCCCTTGCGCTGAACCGCGGTCAGGTGCTTGCTCATGTCAAGCATACGCTGAACCGGTTTCAAGGCACGCAGGCGCGTTGGCTCGTCCATCGTGATTTCCGGATACCCGTCACGCAGGCAGAGATACAGCTTCTCCAGCGTATTCAGTCGCATGTACGGGCACATCGCGCAGTCACAGCCGGAGTTTGGTGGAGAGCAGACAAACTCGGCATCGGGGCGGGATTTCTGCATCTGGTGCAGGATGCCGACCTCGGTGGCGACAATGAATTTCTTCTCTTCCGGGTGGGTCTGCACATACTTCAGCAGGGCCAGCGTCGAGCCGATAAAATCGGCCCGCTCCAGAACGGATTCCTCGCACTCCGGGTGCGCGATGATGGTCGCGTCCGGGTGGGCATCCATCAGCTTCTGCAGGCGACGCGCGTTGAACTGCTCGTGGACGATACAGAAACCGGGCCACAGCACCATATCGCGTCCGGTCTGCTTCTCCACCCAGCGTCCCAGGTGACGGTCGGGTCCAAAGACAATCGGCTCGTCGGGGGGAAGCTGCGACACGATATCAACAGCATTAGACGATGTCACGATGATGTCCGAGAGCGCCTTGACCCCTGCCGATGAGTTGATATAGTTGATGACGGTGTGACCGGGGTATTTCTTCAGCCACTCCGCATAAAGGTCAGCCGGGCAACGGTCCGCGAGCGAGCAGCCCGCATCCAGGTCCGGCAGCAACACAGGCTTATCCGGGTTCAAAATCTTGGCTGTTTCCGCCATAAAGTGGACGCCACAGAAGACGATGATCTCGGCATCCGTCTTCGCGGCCTCCTGGGACAGCGCGAGACTGTCTCCCACAAAGTCAGCAAGGTCCTGGATCTCGCTGTCCTGGTAGTAGTGAGCCAGCAATACCGCTTTCTTCTCCACCTTCAGGCGACGAATTTCAGCCTCAAGATCAAGCGTCGGGTCTATCGTTTCGGCGCGCCGGGAAAGGTCGAACTCCTGCCCCATGCTTTCCGAAGCGGGATTGCGCGGGGTCCGCGCTAAAGTCAGCGTATTCATACGCTTATTCTACCCCCGGTGGGGCGCAACCGAAATATGCGGCCACACAGTTCTGACGGGTTCTTTCGTCAGAGACGGCGCTGCTGTAGCGGAGACTTCTCCTCGGTGGTATCGACCGCATTTCGATTTCGCCACCAGGGAGCGCCTGTGGAAGACGCGGGCAATGAGATACCGCCGGTGCCTGCTGTGACGGCACCCGCCCCTGCTCGAAGCCTCTCCACGGTCATCCAAAATTCCTGCTGATGCGCGGCATCAAAGGCGCGCTTGGGGATCAGAATGAAGTTAGCATCACCGAAGAAGAATACAAAGTGTGTCTCCGTCTGCGAAAAATCCTGCAAAGTAGACCAATTTTGAACAGCATACCCGCCATCCCAGGCGATTCGTAGTCCCTCCGGCAGGAGATCAGCCTCTTTTCTCCCCAAAAAAGCGTGGGTTTGCGTTTTTTTGAGATGGTTGCGTATATTCCTTTTCAGATCATCCTCAAAGCAGGCAGTTAATAGTCCGTACGATACAAGGAAAACCTGTGGTATAGCGATAAGGTAAAACACGACTGAGGTCACAAACGCGCCCTGCAATACCGTGTACAAATTCGCTGCGGCAAGAACCATCAAGGTGCCATAGAAACTTTGCAGGAAGCGATTGTTTCGAAGCAAGCGGCGTCCCTTGGGCGTCTGCGTCAAATGGTAGTAGTTCCAGGCATAAGCGTCTTCTGCCGTATTTTCGTAGGAAATCGTCATTCCTGAGAATACCCTCGCCGAACATTTAAAGGTTCTTCCTGTGTGTCGGTCGTGTATCGGTTCCGCCACCAGGGAGCAGAAACGGAGCCGCTGAGGGGCAGTGCGCCGCCTGTGTCGATTGCGCCTGCACCCGCTCTAAACCGCTCGACTGAGACAAGGAACTCCTGCTGATGGACCGCATCGCGAAACGCGCGCTTGGGAATGATGCTGAAGTCCACATCCCCGTACACAAAGAGCAGATGATCCTCGGCATCTTCCACACGGATCAAGGAACTCCAGCGGCGAAGGAAGTGACCCTCCGGCCAGAAGGTCTGTATACCCTCAGGAGATATAGTTACCTGCTTCGGTCCTAAAAACTGGGTGAAGTAGCCGTTCTTTTTCAGGGGCTTGACCTGACGTCGAATGACGCGCCGGAACTGCAGAGTCTGCGCACCATAACCGAGAGCCCCGGCAAGGCCGGCACATAGCACCAGAAGAGAAAGATTTACGCTCAGTCCGACAAGGAGGCAGAAGAGCAGATAGCCAATAACCCCGATCAGTATCTGACTTAGAGTCAGTGCGACGCGAAGGTTCTTCTGGGCTTTTCGTCCGGCGGCGGTTTTTGTGAGCCGTACGTAGTTCCAGGCGACGGCATCCTCATCAGTGTTTTCGTAGGCAATCTGCATTCGGTGTCTCCTGTAGTCACCAGAATCTTAACACAAAGAAGACCCGGCACCGCGAAGTCCCTGCAAAATAATTTCAGCGGCTGCGGGCGGGCTCAAGTCGCGGGTCGGCGAGATCCAGGCGGTACAGTATCTGGTTATAGTCATACCGCGGGGTCGGTCGCGGATTACCGCTGAACTCGGCAGTGTAGGTACCCTCAAAGTGGATGATACGTCCCCCGGCAGCATCCAGAAAAGGGTGGTGGACGGGATTGTAAAAAGTGTACTGGTTATGCGTCACAATGGTGACCGCGCGTCGCCAGGGACCGGCCGGAGCGTCCGCCTCGGAATAAACAAGATTTCCCAGAAGCGACTCTTTCGCGGCTTTGTGGGTCGCGATCAGCAGCCATTTTTTACGCCACGGATTCCAGGTTACCGTGCCGCCGTGCAGGATGATTGGCTTTCCCTCGGCGTCACGCGGAAGAAAGTGGGCGTCGGAAAGCGCCAGTTTTCCCTGCTTCACCAGGTCTGCTTCATCCTGTGAATGCAGCGGCGATTCCTCCTTCTGCCACTGGTAGATCGGCTTCCCCTGCGCATCACGCCGGACATCGCCACCGGCATTCAGGCAGGTAAAAGCCTCATAAGAAGTAGGGTCGAGCACACTATTTCGGTCTGCCGGAACGCGGACAACCGGAAAGCAAAAGGACCCCGCAAGGTACGTCGTGCCGTTCTCCGTAACACGAATGGGGTGACCATCCAGAAATCGCCACGACTCGCTCAGGGGCAGCTCTTTGTGGAAACGGAATACCTGCCGATCATCGTCCCACAGAACGTAGCCCTGCTCTACTTTCTTGGCAAGGCTCTCCATTCGCGAGTAATGTGCGATCAGTTCTTCCTTTCCCGTATCGCCGATAACCGCCAGACCGCCGATCCAGATCGGTCCCGGCTTTTTCGAAGGGCACATTTCGCGCGTAAAGCCTTCGGCATTGTTAAAGTAGCGGAAATCCAGGCCCGACTCGGCTGTGTTCTTTCCGGAAGGGAACGTGGCGACTGCCCCGGTTGTGCGGAAGTTCCCCAGAGGGTAGGCAAGCCGACCGGTATCGCCCCAGAACCACAGCATTCTCCCGCGGTAAACGACAGCCAGGGCGGAATCCTGCCCGGCAACCTTGCCGCTGAGAACCGGTTCGCGCAGTGGCACACGCTGGTTCAGCAGCAGGCTGTCCGCATAGATTCCCGCCCCGGTCAGACGGCACAGGCGCTCGGCAATATTGCTGTGCCGTATCTTTACCTGTGCAAGTCCGCCGGGCTTCACCATTAATCGCACCCCGGCATAACCAAATCCATCCTTGGGATACTCGCAGCCGTGACTGCGAACATGGAAGTAGACTTCCGTGTTCATCAGCTCCGGGTCAGGGATCGCAGCCCACCCCTGGCTGTCAGTGACAAACAGGCGGTGGTGTGTGGTTTCGAGTTCGACTAACGGTACCCCGCGCCCCGTTTTGTCATCAATCATCTGAATTCCGAAAGGGGCTGAGAGAGAGGGCTTTTGCAGCGTCATAGTTTTTTCCGTCAGAGAGACAAGTGCAGGGCATCCGTGCAGCACTTCTTTTTGGGGAAACATGGTATATTTCGGCTGAACCGCCCGCCGATGTGGGCTCATTTAAGGGAGTTTTACTTCGTGTCCATTGCCACTTCGCCCAGCCTCACCCTTCCTGTCTTCCGTCCCATGATCGATGTGCTGCTTCCCCGACCCAGCGGACGTCTCTCCGGGTTGATGGCAGATTCCGCACTCATTATTACAGGAACGCTGGTTGTTGCTGCCTCTGCGCGGGTCGTGATACCGCTGCCCTTCACCCCGGTACCGATCACCGGTCAGACATTCGGCGTACTGCTCGTTGGCATGCTGCTAGGTGCGCGGCGCGGCGCGCTTTCGCTGCTGCTGTATCTGCTGGAAGGCGCTCTGAACTTGCCGGTCTATCAGGGAGGCAACGGGGGCATCATTCGGCTCCTGGGACCGACGGCAGGGTATCTCTGGTCGTATCCTTTCGCGGCTTTTCTGATGGGACTTCTCGTTGAGCGAGGCTGGGATCGTACTCCCCTGCGAGCGGCTGCCGCCATGCTCCTCGGCGGAATAGTAATTCTATCTATGGGAACACTGTGGCTCGGCTGCCTCACAGGCGACTTGCGGTCAGCTATTCTGCAGGGGTGTCTTCCTTTCCTGCCCGGTGACATTGTCAAGACCGCTCTTGCCGCCACACTGCTGCCGGGCGGATGGAAGTTGATAAAAGTCAAAAAATAATACTAAACTTTTGCAGGCATCCTGCCGTCTATCGATAGCATAGGCAATCGAAAGGATCGCCCTGTGCAATGAAGCCTGCCTTACCGACGTTCCCCGCATTCAATGCCAGTGTTGTTTTGCCGCTGCTGCCGTTTTTTTTGCTCGGCGTCGCCGTCCTCAGCGGGGGCAAAAAGACAATAGTCGCGGAGGCCGCACGCCGTGACATGACCCAGAAGTTCGCCGCTATGGAGGCTGTTCCCAGAGGACTGCCTTTTGGGTCCTTCACCGTCACACGAACCCCCGATGTGCTGCTGACGGACACAAGCCGCAGCAAAGAGGTTCCCGTCACGGTTACCGCTCCGAACGAGTCGGGCCCTTTCCCTGTGATCCTTTTTTCGCACAACGTGGGCGAGGATGGTACGCAGAACGAGGCACTTTTGCGATGGTGGGCGAGCCACGGTTACGTCGTTCTTTCGCCGACACACTCTGACTCGCTCAAGTGGCAGCAGCGCCGCGCGGATCTATGCGATCCAGAGGGCGACGATGTCGGAGAGGGAAATCTCGGCCTGCAGAGTATCGTTCGCCTCACCACCCGTGATCCGCAGGCAGGTGTACAGCGCGCTCGCGATCTCTCGTTTGTTCTGGATTCGCTGGAAACTCTGGAGAAGCAAGTTCCTACTCTGGCCGGGAAATTGGACACGGCGCATATCGGTGTCGCCGGAAACTCGCTGGGCGCTTATGCCGCGCAGCTGATCGGAGGCGCGGCAGTCTCTATCTCCTCGTCCGACAAACCTCTTTCCTTCCGTGATCCTCGGGCGCGGGCTATCCTTCAGTTTTCGGGCCATGGCACCGGTTCGCGGGGCCTGACCCAAAACAGCTGGAAGACAATCAAAATACCCATGATGAGTGTTACCGGTTCCAGCGACTGGTCGCGTGGACGCGGTCCGGAATGGAAGCGGGAATCATTCACGTACAGCCCTGCCACCGGCAACCGGTATCACGTGTATATTACGGGGGCACACCAGGGATCTTTCGGGGGCCGTTTCGCCAGCCTCAGACGAGGGAGCAAACAGTTCGCATCCAAGAGCCGACAGGAAAATGGAGAAGATCAGAAGGCTATATTCTCCTATGCCGAGCAGACCACACTGGCGTTCTGGGACATGACCCTGAAAGGCGACGCTGCCGCAAAAACAGCTCTCGAACGAAACGCCCCCGAAATCGCCCGAAAACTCGGCGTCACTGCAACCGTCAGCCATAAATAGGCAGGGGCGGCTAAGACTGTCGCCCAGCCGCTTTCAGGATCGCATCCTCGGCGCTGACCGGGCAGGGACGCTGCTCGCTTGTCTTCTTTTCCCCCAGCTGCGGATTGCCGAGTGCGTTGTAGCACATGATGAACGAACGCCGATGTCGGGTGGACGTATTCAGATCGGAGGCGTGCAGCAGGTTTGAGTGGAAAAACAACGCGGTTCCCGGTTCCATCTCGACATACACCTTTTCGAACAGACCGGTGAGCTCATCTATTTTCGACGGGTCCGCTCCAGTCTGGCTCCCCACTATAACGTGCTCCAAACGGCCCAAAAGGTGTGAGCCCTTCAGGACCTGGAGGCAGCCGTTCTCTTTGGTCGCCGCATCCAGAGCAACAAAAACACTGATCATGCGCGGGAAAACAAATCCCTGCTTATACCAGTAGCCGTAGTCCTGGTGCCACTCCCACGCTCCGCCCTGACCCGCTTCTTTCAGCATCACCTTGCCATGGAAGAAGGCGATTTCCTCTGCCATCAGGATGCGTGTATTGTTCACCACGCGTGGGTTGGTCGATGCCGCTGCCCAGACATCATCGCCAAGCTCATGCCAGATGGCGAGCTTCGCCTTTTTGCCCGAGGCATCTTCGTTGCCGCGCGTCGCCGCCGCGACCCGGTCTCCCTGCTCAACGTCCCGCAGCAGCGCCTGTATCTCCTTACTGCTGAAAAGATCCGGCACCAGAACATAGCCGTCCCGCGCATAGTCCGCGGTAGATTGATTGGTCAGAAATGTACTCAATGTACTCATGGTCTTACTTTCTTACTCCTATCGTTGCATAGGGTGCTGAGCCTTCCGGCAGGCGGCGCACCTCTCCCGGAACCTTCGCGCAGCCGTCTGTCGCGGCGGCGATGGTGGCAAAGCAGAGCCCGAGGCTCCGCAGGTTATCCCGCGCACTGTTCATCGGCTCACGATTCTCCTCGATCGCACACAGGAGTTCGGCCATCGTTCCGTGAAAGCCGTTCTCGAACCAGGTGCCGGAAAGCGTGGGCGTGGCCACGCCCTCGTTCGTGAATAGAGTCACCTGCTGCTTGTCCAGGTTCGGACCATGGCTGGTGATAGTCCCTTTTGTCCCGCCGACATAAGACCGGTTCTGCGGGCCGTGTTTGATATGGGCATCGAAGACGAGAGATGCCTGACCGCCCTCGAACTCCATGATCGCCTGAGCCAGCATCGGGACTTTTATCTGCTGCCCCCAGGCAGTATCGCGCGTGGCCTGAACGCGCTTTACGGACTGCTCCGGGCCGAGGACCGTGCTGATGAAATCGAACCAGTGGATTCCGAAGTCGTAGAAGACCAGGTCGTAGATGTTTTCGAAGGGGGTTCCCGCGGTCCAGGTATGATCCCAGTGGACCCCAAGATGCAGACCCAGGACATTCCCTATCATCCCCTTCCGGACCGCCTCACGGATGTACGAAAAGTACGGCGCCCAGCGTCCATTCTGATTGACGGCGAACCGTACCCCTTGCGCATCGGCGAGCGCTATAAGTCTCTCTCCCTCGTCCAGATCAAGCACAAACGGCTTCTGACTGAGCACGTGCTTTCCCGCCCGCAGTGCGGCTTCGATCAGCGGCAGACGCTCCGGCGGATGCGTCGCGATATCGACCACCTCGATATCGTCGCGGGACAGAATATCCCGGAAATCCGTTGTAATAGCGGCATCGGGGAAGAACTCCTCCCGGCGCTTGTGCGCTCGATCCTCAATGAGGTCGCAAAGCGCGACGACGTTATAGCCGGCGGCACGATACGCTTTAAGATGGGAGGCAGTAATTCCGCCACAGGCGATCAAGCCAATGTTCGGTCGGTAGGTTTGCGGGTCCCGTGGCAGATATGGCAGTTCCGGGGCCGCGATGGGCGCGTCCGGCGACTTTTTCTTCAGCTCGTAATCGTCCTGGGACGCAGCATCGGCTTCTTTGCTCATTGATTTACTCTATTTTCCTAACCCAGCAGGGTTACGGTTCGCTTTTCCCGTGCGCTCAGCACAGCGGTATCGACGATCTGCTGTCCGACACGGCAAAGTGCCGGAGACAGCGGGCCCGTGACCGGTTCGCCGGTTTCGAGGCAGTGAATCAAATATTCAATAGGGTTTTTATAAGGGGCATCGAGCGTATCCACGGGTATCTCGTAGGCTTCCGGTCGTTCGCGGGTCTGCACACGCACCACGGACTCGTAATCGTAGCTGCTGATGGTTCCCTGCGAGCCAACGACCACAAAACCGCACTTGGGCTGCGGCTGATGGGTCCATGGGTCGGTAAAGGTCCCCCAGCGTGTCTCATACTTGGACAAGCCACTCTCATACCGGGCGACCGTGATACTGTGTTCTTCCACCTCAAGGCCCGGTGACACATCGACAGTTGTGGTTACCTCAAGCGGGGCGCGTCCGTCCAGGAACCAGGTGCCGAGCGTGACGCCGTAGCCCAGGTAGTCCAGCAGAGCCCCGCCACCAGCGTCCTTCTGATACCACCAGCTTTCCGACTTCTGCCGTGCGGCCTCCTCGGCGCTGATCTCGACCTTATCCGCGATATGGCGCAGCGGTCCGCGATTGCCGTCGTAGTAGTGCACTTCACGCACCTCGCCGATCAGGTTCTCCGTTATCAAATGCCGCGTCGTAACATGGGGCGGATACCAGGCAAGAGGCCAGTTGATGGCAAGCGTTTTGCCGGTCGCCACCATCGCCGCGATCATCCGGTCGGCATCCGCGAGCGATGCGGCCATCGGCTTCTCGACCAGAACAGAAACCCCGTATGGGGCCACCATTTCGACGTAATCCCCATGCTCTCCCGTTTTTGGGCAGAGCACCACGATATCCGGCTTAGTCTCCTCGATGCAGCGCCGAAAATCGGTAAAGATTATCCCTTCGCCAATGCCGAGTTTTTTTGCGGTTGTTTCCATACGAGCCGGGGTCATATCGGCGATACCGACGATCTCGGCCTGCGGGTGCTCCTGAACCTGGCGAAGCAGATCCCCCATATGCATATGGTCGAAATTGACCCCGGCGACTTTCCATTTTCTGTCAGCAGCTTTGCTCTTCATGGCTCAACAGTACAAAAAAAAACAATCTGATGCAATAAACTGATATGATATAACCACGATGCCACGGAAACAGAGCAAGCGGATCAGCGAGGTCCAGGAGCAGATGGAGAAACATCTGAGTGGCAGCCGTTACCGACCGGGCGACCGATTTCTCTCTGCTCGCGAGGCCGCGGCGGAATACGGCATCAGCTACCAGACGGCCCACCGTCTGCTGAGCGCGCTTTGTGAAAAGGGGCTGGTGGAGCGGCGGCTGGCAGCCGGAACATTTATTCCCGGCAGCGGCGATACGGTGGATGCCAGATCCGGGTACGAGGCAGTTCAGCTTTTCTTTGATGTTCGGGCGCGACGTCCGGGAAGCTTTGGGGCGCGGCTTCTTCAGGAGCTGGGGCAGCATCTTCGCCGGAGCCATCTTTCCTGGGAAGTCGTCTGGACAGACGACTCCAAAGAGGCGGCGCCGGATTGTTTCCCGGCGATCTGGCAGGACGCCCGTACCCTCGCCGATTGCCAGGAGAAAGGAAGGCCCGCCTTGCTGCTGAATGAGCGGCCCGCGCCGGGCCTTTCCGCGACGTTTCTGGACAGCGTTTCCATGGACGATTACTTCGGGGGCGTCTGTGCGGCCCAGTATCTGCGTCAGCGCAGCAAAGGGAATGGTTTCGCGGTCCTGACGGGTCCCGCCGATGATCCTCGGAGCCGCGACCGTGAGGCAGGGTTTCGTTCGGTTATCCCCAGTGCGGCATTGGTCTGTGCGGGGGGATGGTTTCGTGAGGACGGCCTGCGTGTGGCGGGCGAGGCTATTCATTGGGGAGAGTCCGGTTTGTTTTGCTGCAATGACCGGCTCGCCGAAGCGGTCCTCTCGTGGTGCGGCGCGTACCGGCTCCCCTGCCCGCCACTTATTGGTTTTGACAACGCCCCTGTTTCGGAGACGCTGAACCTGACGACAATCGCCATTCCCTGGGATGAGCTGATCTCCGATGCCGCCGCCGTAATCCGCCAGCGGCTTTCCGGCGATACGTCTGCCGCACGGCAGCGGATCGTCACCCCATCTCTGGTGGTGCGCGGCTGAGCCTTATGACTGTTGATGCGGCTTGGCTGCGGACCCACGCTCTATCAGCTGGGTGGGAAGAGTTACTTTTGTTTTTTCTTCCGACATACCGTTTGTCCGGCCCGCGTCGATAAGCCGCAGCAGCAGGCGAACCGCCTCTTCGCCGACGCGGGCCGGATCCTGTCGGACTGTCGTCAGGCTGAGTTCGGCGGCTATCGGGGCGTCGTCAAAACCGACAATAGACAGGTCTTGTGGCACGTCAAACCCGAGTTTCCGCACCACGGGTGTCACCTCTGCCGCGACATCATCCGTCAGGCAAAAGAGCGCGGTGGGTCGGTTTTTCTCCGGCTGGTCGTGCGTACCCAGATAGCGACAGAGAACCTCGCGCGTTCCTGGTTCGTCACCACGCGGCAAAATCTCCTCATCATAGATTCCTCCGGCTCTTTCCACCTCACGGCGACAGCTTGTCAGGCGCTGCAGAGCGGAGTGGGTATAGTCTCGCCAGCCAAGACCCAGGATATGCTGATGTCCAAGCCCCATCAGATACTGTGTAAGCTGCCTTGCTGCGTCCTCGTTATCGATGTCAACGCTGGCGAATCGCGGGTCCTGTACCGAATCTCCCACGGTCACAAAAGGAAAACCCAGATCCAGGAGTGGCGCAGAATGGCCCTCCGAGGAGAAAGGCGCTGTCAGAATCAGGCCATCGCATCGCCCATCGGCGAACGAGGTCGCATCCAGGTCTTTCGCACCGAGTTCGTTGCCATGGTAAAGCAAAACGAAACGCCGTTTATCGAAAGCAGTACGCACCGCCCCCTGAAGAACCGGGCCGAAGTAGGGATGGGTGAGGTACGAGATGTCAGCACTGCCCAGAACAATACCAATGGTATTTGTCCGACCGTGTGCCAGCGCCTGTGCAACCGCATGGGGACGGTAACGTAGTTCCGCCATCGCCTGATGGATGCGCTCCACCGTTTCCGGCGCGATGCGGTGCAGGCCCTGTTTGCCGTTCAGCACTATCGACACAGCGGTCGGGCTTACCCCCGCGAGGCGGGCGACATCGCCCTGGGATACCCCCTTGCGTCTCATATTTCCTCCCCCGATCCTTCAAAAGCCCTCTATCAGTGTATACTATCTTCCGATCAAATACGGTAAAGCTCGGAAATCGGGAGAGGGCATGACCGAGAGCGGCTACTTCTGTCGCCGCTGGAAGAGCAGATAGGCGATGAGTGTCGGGTCCGCATTTGCCATAGACCCGATGCGGTCCAGCAGGCGGTTCAGACCGCGCTCGGTCGGTTCATCCGCTTTGCCTTCGGCGGGATACAGCCCGCTATCCATCGCGGTCACCACCAGCTGCAGCGCCGCATCAATATAGCGGCCACGTCCGGAGGCCAGCGAACGGTACTCTGAATTTGCCCAGAGCCGCGAAACCTGATCGTAGATGGCCTCCCAGGAGGAAAAAGACGCCGATTCCGTGGTTCGTTTCTGGGTTGCCTGCTGACGATTCGCCAGTGTCGCGGCGTCTCGGAGCTTAGCGGCTTCCCAGTCTTCGACATGGGTACCGTCTACCAGGCGGACCCGAAGTTCCTCGCTTTTGGTAATCTCTCGCAGCACCCGTTCTATAGCCAGAAGATTGTCCCGGGTGTTCAGAGTTCCCGACAGCTGTCCATCGACGGAGGCAATACCGATGACAAACGTGTTGTCTTCCCAAATAACCGGCACTGTCTTCTCGACCGCGCGCCAGAGGGCGGGGGCGATGATGGTGTGTTTGATACGGTCGACTGCCTGAACCCAAATCTCGGCGATTCTTGCGTTATCCTGTACTGCCATTGCTTCTCGTTTTATCCTATGTCGTGCGGACCGATTTAAAAGTTTCTTCGTCGCTATTGTACGACGGGTTTTACCGAAAATGCCCTTTCAGGAGATACTGACTGGGGCAGAAATACAAAAAAACTCAGGAAGAGGCAGGCATTTTGTTGCCGCTTCCTAAAATATGACTGCGGACTGTGGAAAGGAGCACACGGTGGTAAACGTTGGCCCGTTGACGGCAAAGCTAAAGAACAAAGGGTTTATGGTCAAGGAGCAGGAAGAAGGCGCTTACCTGCTGGTTCATCCCTCACGAGGAAAGTACGACTGGGAAGCGGATGAGCTTCGCTTTCGCTCCATTGTACTGGATGGAAAGACCGGACAGGTGCTGTCGAGCGGCTGGCCAAAATTCTTTAACCAGGGCGAATGGCCGGATCATGACAGCGCTATTGCCGCCGAACTGGAAACAGGTCAGGCTGTAATCACGCACAAGCACGACGGTTCCCTGATCATTCGCTCAGTCCTGCCGGATGGGCGCATCCTCTTTCGTACCCGCGACACTTTCGACGGCGGCAAGTTCGCCCCGCTTGCGGAGGCTGTCGCGCAGGCGAAATATCCCGCGCTTCTGGACCCGGCTTTCTGGCCCCACGGTTCCCTGCTCTTCGAGTATGTGGGGACGGGGAACCAGATCGTCGTGCGCTACGCCGGGGATGACGATCTGGTCCTTTTAGGGGCGGCGGCACATGGCGAAACCGATGTCATCTATCTCACGTACGCGGAGCTTTACACCGTCGCGTCTGCAAACGGCCTGCGCCTGGTGGAGATCTATGATTGGTCGACCGGTGCTATCTCAGCCATTCTCGATCTGGTGCGGGACTGGGATACCGCGGAAGGCGTGGTCGTGCGGTCTCGGGACGGGCAGAAGCTGCTCAAAATCAAGTCCGCCTGGTATTTCGCTCAGCACGCGTTACGGTGGCACGTCAAGCTGAGCAGCATCGCTCGATTTTGCATCGATGGCGGCATCACAGACGAGCCGATGTTTATGCAGAAGCTGACCGAGATCGGCTGGGACTACGAAACAGCCACTGTAGCACGGGGCTACTTCCAGACCTACCTGGAGCGGCGAGCAGAGATGGAGCAGATCAAGGCGAAAGCCCTGGCGTTTCTCGCCGCATTCGAGGCGGAGACAGCAGGGACCTTCGCTGACGAACGGGCGCGGCGGAAAGCATTCGCGACCCTTGTTTTCGGCCCTGAGGCGGATGCCGACATGCGTGCGATGTCGTCGTCGCTGTTTCACGCTTACGATGGAAAGGTCAGCTTTATGGAAGCGAAGCTCCTCCAGAAGCTGATCTTAAGTGGATAAGTAACGGATTCGCCTCGCAGCGCGACGAAATCGGACGAAGGGAGTTAGGGTTACCTTACTCCCTTCGTTCTTTCCTGCACCGACAGTGCCTATTCGGCATTATTGGCACGCAACTATCAGGATGTCCACGGAACGCAATTCACGGGTGATGCGATTTATGATGGAGCCGCGCAGGAACTCCTTCCAGCGGGATCGGTCGGAGTGACCCAAGACCATCTGTGTTGTGCCATGATCGTGGGCGTAGCGGATCAGTTCGGCGGCAATATCGCGGCCGTTGAGGGTGACCACAGATATCTTCAGGCGGTCGGCCAGTGCGAAGTCGTTGCGCAGCGTTTCCTGTTCCTTGGCATTCGGGGCACGGCTTTCTACATAGACAGCGACAATCTCACCTTTCAGCCGCTGGGCGGTGCGCCAGCCACGGCGCAAAAGGCGCAAAGAGGATTGCGTTGGCGACAGGCAGACCATGATGCGGTCATGCGTAGAGATAGGACCGCCGACGTGGTGCTCGCGGCGGTACGCAGCTAAATCGTCGTCAACTTCATGTGCGATCTCCCGAAGCGCAATCTCTCGCAGAGCGGCCAAGTTCCCCTCACGAAACCAGTTCGCCTTCGCCTGCTCGATCTTTTCGGCCTTGTAAATGTCACCGCGCTCCAAACGGTTGACCAGGGCCCGGGGGGTGATGTCCACCATAACAACTTCGTCGGCGTCGCGCAGGACATGATCGGGGACCGTCTCCCGCACCCGAACTCCCGTCACATCGTATACGGCATCGTTCAGGCTTTCGAGGTGCTGGACGTTCAGCGTAGACATGACGTTGATGCCCGCGGACAGCAGGACATCCACATCCTGCCACCGTTTTTCGCGCCCTGAGCCAGGAACGTTGGTGTGAGCCAACTCGTCCACAAGTGCGGTATGGGGATGCAGGGCGAGAATGGCATCGGTATCCATCTCCTCGAAGGTCGCCCTGCGATACTCGACCTTTTTGCGGGGCACGATAGGGAGGTCGCCTACCTGCTCCTCGGTTCCCTTGCGCCCGTGCGTCTCCACATAGCCGATGACCACGTTCTGCCCACGTTCACGCCGTCGTTGCGCTTCGGTCAGCATCTCGAAGGTTTTGCCAACTCCCGCCGCAAACCCCACGAATATCTTCAAGCGGCCTCGACCCGTGCGACGCTCCTCTTCCGTTACCCGCGCCAGTATCTCTTCTGGGGTAGAGCGGTTCGCGTCAGCGGCTGGTGTCGTGTTCGGCATGGGTAAACCCTACTTTGCCGTGATGGACGAAAGTACGGCGT
>JAZKEA010000414.1:15561-20497 GCA_040387315.1 Armatimonadota bacterium
GTCTATCCAGTGGCGCAGGCCGCTGGTCAGGTCATCCACGATAAGGATGCCGTTTTCGGGGAAGGCTGCGTTCTGCCACAGGTAGTTTGCCAGCGCCTCGCCACAAAGAGCCTGCCAGAACCGCTCCCCGCCAGGCAGCCCCTCCAAATCCGCGTGGGCCTTGACCAGCTCGATCACATAGCATGGCAGGTCGACGCGGCAATCCTGTTCCACGCCGTTCGTAGCAACTACGGTGAAGGTGTCGCTGATCCCACCGTCCGCGACCGCCGTGACGCCAGGAGTGGATCGCAGGCGAAAGCCGTTCACCGTGGTCGCGTCGAACGAGTACGGAATCGGTGTGACATCTGCGCCAGCGGCGTTGCCGTCAGGCTGACCCGCGAGCGCGGCGGAGACTGCAGATCGTAACGTCTCCACGGTGAACGGTTTTCTGAGGAAATCCGCTGCCCCCGCCGTCATCGCCTCGGTGGCAAGATCAATCGTTCCGAACGCGGTTATCATCAGGATGCGGGCGTCAGGGGTGCGCCTGCGCATCTCCCGCAGCACATCCAGCCCTTCCATCCCTGGCATTCGCTGGTCCAGCAACACGAGGTTCCACCCCGCGCCGTCTCCGAACCGTTCCAGCCCCTCGTAGCCGTCCGCCGCCGTCTCAACGTCGTAGCCTACGTGGGTCAGCGCAAGTTTGACCATCATGCGGATATTGCTCTCGTCGTCGATAACCAGAATGCGTGACATGATCCGTTCTATCCTCAACTTTCAGCTGTTGGGAGCGTGAAGGAGAATGCGCTCCCTTTCCCGATTTTGCTCTCGACCCGTATCTCACCGCCATGAGCGCGAACAATGGTCTGCGCTATGGAAAGGCCAAGCCCTGCGCCGCCGCGCGTCGCCCCTGGCACCTGTACGAACCGCTCGAAGATGCGCCCGACGTAGGCGGGCGGGATACCCGCCCCCGTATCCGTAACCGTGAAACGCACCCTCGTGGTGTCCTCTATAGCCGCTGCGATCATGACCGAACCGCCGCTCGGTGTGTGCCTGACAGCGTTGCCCAGCAAGTTGACCAGAACTCGCCCGATCTGACCACGATCGGCACGGACGGCGTGCAGATCAGGCGAGGATTCTGTTTCGAGCTGGACACCGCCGGACCTTGCTTGCGCAGCCACAGTGTCGGCGGCAGATTTGACCAGTTCAGCGGGATCTGCGATCTCAAAACGAGGTGGGGCAGCTCCCGCCTCCAGCCGTGTCAGGTCCAGCAGTTCACGCATCATCCGCTCCAAACGAAGGAGGTCGTCGTGGAGCGCCCCGACCACCTCTTGTTGCTGGGGTGTCAGCTCTCCAACCGCCCCTTCTCCGAGGAGACCAACGCCGAGGAGCAAAGATGTCACGGGCGTCCGTAACTCATGCGATGCGACCCCGATGAACTCCGTTTTGAGACGGTCTACCTCACGCTGGTAGGTTACATCCTCCAGTACCGCCACCGCTCCCAGCGGGCCACCCGCCTCATCGCGCATCGGGGTGGCCCGCAGACGGTACGTGCGCTCCGCCAGCGTAACGAAAGCCGCTTCACCCTCCTCCGCCGAAACATGCGCTTCCCGTGCTGCTCTTTCGATAGCGTCCACGAACCGTGTATCCCGCACGGCGGAGCGAACCCCTTGCCCGCGCACCCTCTGCGCGGGGCCGAACAGCCCTTCGGCCGCGCGGTTCAGATGGACGACCCGCCCGTCGGCGTCGGTGACAACGACGGGATCATACAGGTCTGCAAGCGCCGCAGCGCTCATCCGCTCCGCGCGTTGGAGCCGCTCCTCCTCCTGGAGTTTCGACGCGCGAAGCCGCACTGCCATCTCGTTAAAAGTGCGGCCGAGGAGTCCAATTTCGTCGTCTCGCTGCACCTCGATCCGCTGGTTCAGGTGCCCCGCGCCGACCTGCTCGGCCTGCCGCGTCAGGGAAACCAGCGGCATCATCATGGCGCCGATATTGCGCCATGCGAAACCCACCCCCAGCACCACGGCAAGGATGGTAATGCCGATACTGGCAATCGCGGCGCTCTCCGCTTCTGTCTTCGCCTGCTCGTCCGCACGAAGTATCGCCCCCTGGTTAAGATCCAGCACATCCTGTACCCGCCGTTTCACCTGGGCGAATCGGGGCTGGAGAGTGTCAAAGTAAAGGGTCCGGGCTGGTTTTGACGCCAGCGGCGACTTGGCGTTCATGAGGCCGTTCAGGTCGGCACGGTAGGCGGCGAACTGCGCTCCAAGGTCGTCGGAAATTGCCTGCTCACCGACTTCGGTGATATTAGTCGCCTCAACGCGGTATGCCGCCTCGAACAACGGCAGGTTCTCCTGGTACTGTCGCCGCGCCTGCTCCTGCTGGCCCGCGAGGAAGAAGGATGCGGCACTATCTAGCCGCTCTAGTGACTCCTTCATGTTCTGGGCGGCGACCACACTCTTGTAGTTGTCTTCGAGGATACGATCCACGGAGCGGCTCAAGCGGAAGAATCCCGCGACGGCAATCAGACAGACGCCGAGCAGCAGTCCCACCAGCAGCAGGTGGGAAAGGAGCAGTTGCGTTCGCAGGCTTCTCCGCATGGCCTATTCTACCGTTGCCGTTCCGCTGCATTATCGAGGTCGCGGTTCAGCAGTACTACATTGACCCGCCGCTCGCCGAGGATACCGAAGGTGCGCCCTTCGGTGTGCGCGGCGACAAGCCGCCGAACATCGCCCTCGGTGATACCACGCGCCCGCGCTACGCGCCCAGCCTGAAGGGCAGCGTTTTCAGCGCTGATGTGCGGGTCCAGCCCTGATGCAGAGCGGGTCACGGCATCAGCGGGAACAGGCATGTTCGCAGGCAGGCCGTTTTCCGCTCGATACGCTGCCACGAGCTGTTTCACGCCCGCGTAGGATTCATCGGTGTCTTTCGTCGCAGCATCGTCCGCGGCGCCCTCTATTAGCTTTCTGCTCGTCGGGCCAAGGTTAGTGCCGCTGGACGCTGCTGCATCGTAGCCACTCCCCGCCGCGGACGGACGTGGGTGGAAGTACTCGGGGTGGGCGAAGTTTTGCCCGATAATTTCGGACCCGATCACCTTGCCGTCGCTTTCGATCAGACTCCCTAGGGCCTGACGGGGGAAGACCGCGTTCCCGAGTGCCCAGATGACAGCGGGGAACAGGAAGCCCGTCAGGACGGTAAATGCCAGGACGCTTACGAGCGCAGGGCGAAGTTGTTTCAACATGGTGTTTTCCTTTACGCGAGATGCAGCAATACCAGCAGGCGGTCAATAACCCAGATAGCGGGGAAAGGGGCGATCAGCCCGCCAACCCCGTAGATCATAAGGTTGCGCCGCAGCGTATGGGCGGCGCTCATAGGCTTGTAGGCGATCCCACGCAGGGCGAGCGGAATCAGGGCGACGATGATAAGTGCGTTGAAGATCACGGACGCCAGGATGGCCGACTGCGGGTTGGATAGACGCAGCAAATTCAGGGCAGAGAGAGCGGGATAGGTTGCCACGAACATCGCAGGGATGATAGCGAAATATTTTGCCACATCGTTGGCGATGGAGAAGGTCGTCAGCGCTCCGCGTGTCATGAGAAGCTGCTTGCCGATCTCCACGACCTCGATGAGCTTGGTCGGGTTGGAGTCGAGGTCCACCATGTTCCCCGCTTCCTTCGCCGCCTGTGTCCCCGAGTTCATCGCGACACCCACATCGGCCTGCGCCAGTGCGGGAGCGTCATTCGTTCCGTCGCCCGTCATCGCGACCAGCTTCCCGCCCGCCTGCTCGTCCTTGATGAGCCGCATCTTGTCCTCGGGCGTGGCCTGCGCGAGGAAGTCATCCACGCCCGCCTCGTCCGCGATGGCCTTGGCGGTCAGCGGATTATCGCCCGTTATCATGACCGTCTTGATCCCCATCGCGCGCAGTTCAGCGAACCGCTCACGCATCCCCCCCTTCACCACGTCCTTGAGGTAGATGACTCCGAGCGCCTTGTCGTTCAGGGAAACCGCCAGCGGTGTCCCGCCCTTGCGGGCAATGTCATCGGCGATGGCCTGCAGCTCAGACGGGACGCGCCCACCCTGCTCGGCAATCCACGCCTCTACCGATTTGGCAGCGCCTTTGCGGACTTTCATTCCATCGAGGTCCACGCCGCTCATGCGTGTTTGCGCGGTAAATGGAATGAAGGTGGCTTCGTGTTCGGCCAGTTCCCGCCCTCGCAGGCCATACTTCTCCTTCGCCAGCACGACGATCGAGCGGCCTTCGGGCGTTTCGTCCGCCAGGCTGGAGAGCTGGGCAGCGTCGGCGAGTTCCTCGACGGAGACGCCAGGGAGCGGAAGAAACTCGGACGCCTGACGGTTGCCCAGCGTGATCGTGCCCGTCTTGTCGAGGAGCAGCGTGTTCACGTCCCCCGCCGCCTCGACCGCCTTACCAGACATCGCCAAGACATTGTGCTGCATCACACGGTCCATGCCCGCGATCCCTATAGCCGACAGCAGCCCACCGATAGTGGTCGGGATCAGGCACACGAGCAGCGCGACCAGAACAGGAATGGTCGGGGGCGCACCCGCGCCCGCCGCCCGCACCGAGTAGATGGCGTAGGGGAGAAGCGTCACCACGGCGAGCAGGAAGACGATGGTCAGGCCCGACAGTAGAATCGACAGTGCGATCTCGTTCGGGGTCTTCTGACGCTGCGCCCCCTCCACCAAGTCGATCATGCGGTCAAGGAAGCTCTCGCCAGGGTTCGCGGTGATGCGGATGACGATGCGGTCGGACAGCACCTTCGTACCACCCGTCACGGCGTCGCGGTCGCCCCCCGATTCACGGATCACAGGCGCACTCTCGCCTGTGATTGCGGACTCGTCCACGGAAGCGATGCCCTCGACGACGACGCCATCACCAGGGATAATGTCTCCCACCTCACACACGACAAGATCATCTTTGCGGAGCATCGCAGCGGGCGCA
>JAZKEA010000415.1:0-1684 GCA_040387315.1 Armatimonadota bacterium
CGGCGCGGCTTATGAAAGTCGGGGCAGACTTCTAATGACAGACACCCGAACCGGAACGATTTACAGCGTCGGCATTAGCGGCAGCAAAGACAGCGACGCCGCGCTGCTCTACATGGTTTACGAGTCGGGACTACCGAAGGGGTCAATCTTTCCGAACTTCTGTGACACTGGCAACGAGTGCGAGGAGACATACACGCACGTCCGCACCCTTTCTGAAACGGTCTGTGTCTCGAACGGCATCGCGCCTATCGAATGGCTGAAACCGGAACGTGACTTCTACGACCTCGCGGAACACAAGGGGCGGTTCCCGTCCGCTAAGGCCCGGTTCTGCACGGAGCAATTGAAGATCGTCCCGACCATGAAGCGGGTCAAGGCGTGGCAGGATCAGGGCTTCGACGTGGTGCTAGTTTCGGGCGTCCGCGCCGGGGAGTCGCACGAGCGGGGGAAACTCACGGAGCGAGAATACAACACGGTCTACGACTGCGATATGTGGCGTCCGCTCCTTACGTGGTCACTCTCCGATGTTTGGGCGATCCACCGCAAATACAAGGTCATGCCGAACCCGCTCTACAGTCTCGGCATGAAGCGCGTCGGGTGTCTGCCGTGCGTGATGAGCCGCAAAGAGGAACTGGCGAACATCGCGCGGGTGTTTCCCGAACGCATCGACCGGATACGGGAGGCGGAACACAAGGGCAAAGAAAGCCGAGGCTTTCTTTCTACCTTCGCGACGCCGACGCGCGTACCCCTGCGCTACCGCTCCCAGCCGTGGACACACCCCAAGACAGGGCAGCAGATCAACCTAGCGATGATCGACGATGTTATCCGTTGGGCGCGCGAAGAATACGACGTTGAGCAGATGGACTTAGATTTATTCGACGAACCCGCCGCCTGTGCGGATCGCTTTGGGATGTGCGAATAACCCCGACACCGCCGAAAGGACTCCCCGACAATGACCACCTGGACACAACCAATCCCCCGCACAATTGACATGACCGACGATTCCGAACTTGACCCATTCACCGAACCATGCACGCCGGACAGTGACGGCCACCGATACGTTCCGTCTCACTACGACCCGGCCCGCTTCCCGCTCGGCACGTTCGCCTACGAGCGCAACCGCGACAACTGGAGCCAGATCGAGCGACGCCGCGCCGTAGAGCAGAAGCAGAACGCATCCGACCTTCGCGAAAGCGCGTCCGACCTCCGAAGCCGCGCGGGGCTTTTCGGCCTTGTCCTGCGGATCGAGGACGGCGTGAACGAGCCGCTGCCTTCGCTGCCCGTGTCGCTGCCGGGGGTGCGGGGCTTCTTCGCCGCGTGCTGCACGGTGCTGTTCTGGGCCATGCTTGCGGTCCTGGTGCTTGCCGGGGCGATCATGCTCACCATGCTCGTTGTCGTGTTGCTCGCCGGGGCAGGGGAGATTCTAGGGAACGCCGCGCCGGGTGCTTCTGCGTGGCTGAAGGGGCAATAACCCCGCACTCATTTTCACTGATTGGAAGGATGAAATTATGAACACTGATACAACCCCGACGCCTGAACAGAAGCAAGCGGTAGCCGATGCCTATTACGGGCCGAAGAACCGAGCAGAGCGCCGCGCCGCCCAACGCACCGATCGCACCCGTAGCCGCTACAAGGCGACTCAGTACAACCAGAAATACCGACCTGACGGAATCGGATGCAAGTACCT
>JAZKEA010000415.1:1717-3696 GCA_040387315.1 Armatimonadota bacterium
GCCGACACGTACCAGACCATCGACGGCGGCGTGCTGTCGGCCTGCTGCGACGCGCCGGTTTTCAAAGACGCGGGGCTGTCTCAGCCTTTCGACGCGGGCGACTTGGCGGATATGGTCGCCGGGTCGCGGTGCGATGACTCGCGCTCTGACGATTCCCGCTTCGGCGACGGGTGCGACTTCCCTGGAGGGGCTTGAAATGACAGGACTGCTCACCGCCCCCGATCTGCTCACCGTGCCACAGTATGCCGAGCGTGTCGGGGTGAGTACTTGCACTGTCTACGCACGGATAAGCGCGGGCAAGATCGCCGCCTATAAGATTTCGGGCATTGTTCGGAGCATACGCATCCCCGCGCCGGACGGGACCGAAAGCGCCATCGCCGCCGACGTTCCCGAAGCAGTCGGGGAGTACGCCGACATCTGCCCCGTGTGCGGGCGCAAGGTCGTTCATCCGACGTGGAAGGGGCGCAACCGGAAACACTGCTCGTACAAGTGTCGCAACGCATACCGGAGTATGCGGCGGGCGGCGCGGAACCATACGAAGCGCGAACGGGCGGCAGAGGCTATGGCTGCTGCGGCTGCAACGCGGGAACGACGGAGACTGGAGGCAACGCGATGAGTAGAGGCATACAGAAAACACTCCCGACGCTGGGCAAGATGGAGCCGCGCAAGTCCCGGCAAAACGGACTGCCGCCCGCCGCCCGCCGCGAAGATCGGGAGTTCACGGAGCAGTGCAATCTTTTCATGTTCCTTCGGACATACGAGCACGTACACCCGGTTTTCGGACTGATCGGCGCGAGCGGTAACGGCATCTTCAAGACGCCCCCGCAAGCGGCGCGGGCGAAGATGGCCGGTATGCGCCGGGGTGATTGGGACATCATGGTACCTGCCGTGCGGCAGTTCGGCCCGCTCACAAGCGGCGCTCTGTTCGTTGAAATGAAAGCGGGACGCGGAAAACTCACGCCGGAGCAGGAGGCGACCCGTGCGGCGCTCCAGGGGCAATACACCTTCGTCGTGGCGCGGGACTGGATAGAGGCGGCGCGGGCCATCGTCGGCTATCTCGGCATCAAAGACCCGCGACTCGACGATTACCTGAAGGTGAACACGAAGGGACTCCCCACCGGATGACAGCGACCAATCAAACAGACCCGATGACGCCGTTTCAGCGCATGGCCCTACGCAACCGCATGGGCTACGCACACTGGACCGACGCACAACTCGACGCGCGTTTCCCGACGCGGGACGCCGCCGCAAAGGAACTCGACGTGACGGATAACGACGCGCGGCGCATCGACGGCGATCCGATTCCGATGCACGGGCGAAAGGGGAAGGCGTGATGGCCGAAACCGAAACAGTACCGCTAAAGGCTCTCGTTGTTACACTGATTGACTCGATGCCCCAGACATGGGGATGCATGAACCTTTACCAAGTCGGGTCATGGCGGGTGCGCGTCTACATAGATGACCCTGTGTTCAAAGGTGGCGAATACATGGCCGACGTGAAAGACCGGACAGGCAAGACGATTCCCGGTACTGAGGGATTCGGCGGCACGCAAGACGAAGCTGTTACCGAATGCCTGACGAAATGGGCGCGGATGACAAAGCCGTCCGGTTCGTTCTCAATCCCGGTCGAAACCGAAGGCGAGACGAAATGACCACAGCCCCCACCCCCACATCGCTTGCGCCAGCATCACCCGTTTTCGCCGCCGCCGTTAGCACTAGCGCCGCCGTCCTCGCCGCCGCTGCTTGTGGTCGTGGCCGGGTCGCTCGCGCTGGCGGCGGGCTTCAATCCTTTGCGGCGGGCTTCGGACGCGAGCCAGGCGATGTAGTCCCGCATGGTCATCCGCGATTCGGCGGCAAGGACTTTGAAATCGGTGCGCGCGTCGGCGCTAACCTCTATGACAAGTCGGCGTTCCATGTATGTATTGTACCGCGTAACCATAAAAGGTTGCAGACTATGGAATATGGTATAATATATGTAAA
>JAZKEA010000415.1:3718-6660 GCA_040387315.1 Armatimonadota bacterium
TGAGGACATTTACAAGATCGCCGAAAAGCTGGTAACGGCGGGGTTGTGGTCGCACAGAAACGGCGCCTATGCCATCGTGGATTTCAAGAGGTTCCGGCGCAATCAGCGCATGGCGTGGTCATCGAAAAGCAAGAGTGTGGTGTCACGCATTTTGGAGCGAGACGGCCACAAATGTACTTACTGCGGTGCCACGGACAACCTTTCCGTAGATCACATCGTCCCGATATCGCGGGGTGGTCTGCACGATGATTCCAACCTTGTTACGGCGTGCCGTGAGTGCAATTCAGGCAAGGGTAACAAGACTGTCGCGGAATGGGAGCAAGTCAAGTCGGAGCGTATCGCGGCGGCGGCGGCAAAAGAGGAACGGCGCAAGGCAAAAGAGGAACGGCGCAAGGCCAAAGAGGTCCGCAATCAACCGCGCGTTGACTGGATGAATTGGGCGGTCGGAAAGACGGAGCAGGAAGTCGTAGCGAACACAGCCAGGTGCCGCGTCCGCTTCCGCGACGGCATCCAATTGCCGCGCACTATCGCCATGAACCTAACGTGGCGGCCAAATATCGACGTTGTAAACGGCATCGTTACCGCTGCCTACTTCGGCTAAAAGACAATGTATGTGTACGCAGACAATGCGAAAACAGGAGGTTTATAGGATGCTAAAAATCATTTCGGGTGGTCAGGAGGGCGTTGATCTTGCCGCGCTTCGTGCCGCTAAACGGGCAGGGTTTCAGACGGGCGGATACATGACATCCGACTTCGCGACGAGCGGGGGCAAGCGGCCCGAATACGAACACGAATACGGGATGGTTGCGCGGCCCGTCATGAAATCGCCGTCTGCCGCATACGTAGACCGCACCCGCGCTAACGTGAAGGCGTCCGACCTCACCATCCTGATTGCGACCGACCTCGCATCGCGGGGGAGCATAGCAACGCAGAGGGCGGCGGATGACTACAAAAAGCAATGCGTCTGTGTCGGGGTTGACCCGAAGATGCTGGACTTAGACAAGGTGATGACGGAGCACAAAGATGCCGTGGTCGCCGCGTCGCAGGTCATAGCCTACACGATGGGATTCTATGCCTTTTCTGGCGCGAAGGTTATTAACTTCGCAGGGAATCGTAGCCCGGAGTTGGGCGAACTCGCGGAGGCGATGCTTTCCGAGATTTTCCGCAGTCTGCGTGACCGGATAGCGGAACGTTTGGTTGCAGGAGTACCCGCGTGACGGCGGGCAAAGTGACGCTGTTCCCTGCGGGGTTCGACGTGAAAGGGGCGGTGGAGATTCGATGAGCGACACAATCAAAGAGCGGCCAATACTTTTCAGCGGCGAAATGGTCCGCGCGATTCTGGACGGGCAAAAGACACAGACGCGCCGCATCGTGAAGCCGCGCAAGGGCTACCGGATCGCAGAGAAGGCGGCGGGGACGGGCAGAACCGGAATCAGCCATATCCTTTGCCGCGACGCATCCGGCAACCCCGCTGTACGTGAATGGCCGTCCCAGAAGATCAACGATCACGCCGTTTGGTGTCACAAGCTGGACGAACTCGGAAACTGGGACGGCTTCCAAGGCACCGCGCTGGATTGCCCCTACGGTAAGCCGGGGGATCGCCTCTGGGTGCGCGAAACGTTCGGTGATATGGGCTTTGCCAAACTCGACGTTGACGGCATCACTTACCGGAACGTTTACCGCGCCGACTTCCCCGACGATTACGACGGGTTCGGGCTTGTGGACGGGTGGAAGCCATCCATCTTCATGCCGCGCAACCTATGCCGCATCCTGCTTGAAGTCGTCTCCGTGCGAGTGGAGCGGCTGAACGCGATCAGCGACATTGACGCGGTAGCAGAAGGCGTAGAGCTGATTCCTAGCGTCGGCATTATGCGCGCCTGTGGGTGGAAGGACTACACAGGTGACGGAATGGGATTCTTCGACCCCGTTGATTCTTACCGCTCATTATGGGAGAGCATCAACGGCGCGCTCGGCCCGAAGTCATGGGACGAAAACCCGTTCGTCTGGGTAGTCGGATTCAAGCGGGCAGAGGCATAGCCCGCGCAAACGAGAGGCAATACCATGTTCGACCCGAAGAAATACCCCGCCAACTGGAAAACCGAGATTCGCCCGCGCATCCTGGCACGCGCCGGCAATCGCTGCGAAACGTGCGGAGTGCTGAACGGGGCCATCGGCTACCGGAAGGCTGACGGCTCGTTCGTGCAACTCGCGGAAGATATCGAAAGCGCCGGGATGGAAGTGGAAGTCGCGTCGTGCGTTGACGAGAGGAAGGTTATCCGAATCGTCTGCACGGTCGCGCACATCCTTCCTGACACGATGGACTGCCGGGACAGCAACCTGATTTTAGAATGTCAACGCTGTCACAACCGGAGAGACGGCGCGATGCGTCAGGCGAACGCGGCGGCGACCAGATCGCGCAAACGAGAGGCAAGTATGACCGCGCGGGGAGTCCTGGCGTTGGCGTTTTAGCAGAGCAGAGGCAGAGACAAACAAATCATGAACTGGCTGAGATTACACGACGACTTTATCAACGATCCGAAGATGCGCCGCTACTTCTCCAAAGAGGAGCGGTATGTGTGGATCGCGCTTCTCTGCATGGCGAACAAAGGCAAGGTTCGCGGCGTCGTCTCGCACAGTGACGACGAAATAGCCTACGCGCTGGAAATGGAAGATGACGAGTGGCTGACGCTCGCGGCGAAGTTCCAGCAGCGCGGCATGATCGATCGCACGGAAAGCGGCGACGTTCACATATCCAACTGGTCGGCGCGGCAGTACGAGAAGCCCAGCGATACCCCCGAAGAAACCCGAATCCGCAAGCAAAATCAGCGTGACAGGGAGCGTGACGCGAAGCAAACCCCGCCTCCCCATAACTCTGTCACGCAGGGTCACGCCGGGTCACGCGCTATTATTGCAAGTCACGCTACAGAAGCAGAGACAGAGAA
>JAZKEA010000416.1:0-1946 GCA_040387315.1 Armatimonadota bacterium
GGCGGTTGTCCCAGATCACGAAAGTACCGGGCGCCCATCGCAAGCGGCAACTGAATTCTTCGCGAGTGACGTGTTTGCCCAGAAACTCCAGCAGTGGTTTTGCTTCTTCGGGCTCGAGGCCCTGGATGCCCAGGCTGTACACCTGATCCACGTATAAACTTTTTTTGCCGGTGTCGGGGTGGGTCCTGACCAGTGGATGAAAGGAGCCATCCGATATGCGCTGCTGATCCATGGTGAGTTTGATTTCGCCGACCTGCTGCGTACCGTCTGCGTTGGTACGTACGTTGACGCGTAACACTTCGCGCGCGGAGAAATGGACACGCAGGTCGCGTATCAGATCTTTCATCAGCGGACTGAGAAAGTCGTAGGCCACTTCGGTGTTACACCACCAGGTATCGCCGCCGTAAGGTGGAATGACTCTCCCATACAAAGTACTGACGGCGGGCGGACGTGGCAAAAACGGCGAGTCGGTGTGCCAGCCATCGCCGAATACACGATCGACGACAGTACTGGCTTCCTTCAGCAGGCGCTGTACATTCGGATGGCCGGGAATACCCTTCGTATAGGCATCTGTGCCAAACGGTCCGAAGCGCTGCGTGAGCGCTTCCTGGTGTTCAATCGTGATGTCCTGGTCGCGGAAATAAATCATCTTGTAGCGGAACAGCGCAGACTTCACCTCCGCAAATTGCGCATCGGTAATTTTGCCTATATCGACGCCACGGATTTCCGCTCCCATCGCGCTCGCCAGCGGTATTGTCTGTATCAGTTCATAACCGTTGGCTTTGTCATCAAAATAGGCGGGGGGATAAAGCTGCATGGTGAGGCCCGAGAGTTATTGTTATCGCTGGATCATACCCCAGCACTCCCGGCTTGATAAGACGGACGCATGGTAATATCTGCAGGATTCCGCTTGAGAAATACACGAGGACATCGGTATGCGAAAAATTTTCGGGGGCACATTGCTTCTGTTGCTGGTTATGGCTGCCGGCCTGTTTTATCTGTATAGCAATCTCGAGTATTACGTAAAACAGCAAATTGAAACTGCGGGTTCTGAAGCAACCGGCACTGCGGTAAATGTTGACGAAGTTGTTATTGATCTGTCGTCCGGCACTGCAAGTATCCGCGGCTTCCGCGTGGCGAATCCCGAGGGTTTCAGTTCCGCCAACATGATGAGTTTCTCCGAACTGAATGTCGTGCTCGACCTGAACAATCTCAGCCGCGACCGCATTGGCATAATGTCTATTCTCACAACCGACCCACACATCCTTTACGAGATGAAGGGTGATATCAGTAACCTGGATGTAATGCGTGAGAAACTCGCGGAGCAGAGTTCCACGTCGCCAGGGCCAGCGAGCCAGGGATCGGACATATATCTTGATATCGCACGAGTCGACATAGGCGGAATAGGCGCAACATTGGTTTCCCCGCTGCTCGCGGCTCCTGTGGAAGTCAGTCTCGGTGACATTGCGCTGCGTGATCTGCACGGGACACCGGAAGAAATCGCGAATCAGGTTATGCAGCCGGTCCTGGCCCAGCTATCCGGTACCGCTGCACGCGCCCTGCTCAGTACCAGGGCAGGCGACTTGCGTGATGACGTTCTCGACCGTGTAGATGCGGGTCTTGAAGCAGCCGGTGAAAATATACGGGAAGCAGGCTCAAACATCCGCGAAGGACTCAAAGACTTGTTGAACGGTGACGACAATAGTGACGACGCGCCGGCGACCGGACAATGAAAATCGACGCCGCATATCCCAGAGGAAGTGTCAGCTCGCATTGGCTCGACAGTGGCGTATTAAAGGGCAATTCTCTAAATGATCCGACACGCCGCCGTGTTGATGTATACATTCCCCATGCTCATTCTGGACGCGATTTGCCGTTTCTTGTGGATCTAGTCGGATTTTTATCGGGCGGCCCGGCGCATACCAACTGGAAAAATTTTGAAGAGA
>JAZKEA010000417.1:0-287 GCA_040387315.1 Armatimonadota bacterium
CGGTAAACACTATGTCAACCTTTCCGGTTTCGTCCATGGTGCCCGTTAGATCCTGAAGCGGAAGAGTCGGGGTTCTCAAGATCATTCCGACAACGTTGCCCGTTTTGCCAACGTTGAAGTAGGTACTGCCGACCTCCCCATCCTGGGGGCCTCCCACGGTCGTAAGGGAGCCGTTATAGATACCGGTGAATCGCGATTCGTTGGACTCGGAGCCGCCACCACATCCTTGTAGCCCCGGAATGGCAGCGAGGAGCAACCCAGCACCCACGAACAAACTAAATTCCCGT
>JAZKEA010000417.1:297-7740 GCA_040387315.1 Armatimonadota bacterium
AATCGCTTCATCTATGGTCTCATTTCGCGGCAGTCAGAACAATAAGAGCAATGCCTGCCCGCTGCCATGTCAGAATTCAGCAGCTCACAAGGCTTCTCCTTCTGATGCTGGCGAGCCCAGCAACGGCGGGCGTTTGCGGCGGGCGGTTGAATTGGCTTAACCGCCTGCCACCTTCGCCACCGTTAGCGGATCGTGATTACGAGAGGAGGCGGCCTGAGCGCAGATCCCGCATCGGGAGTAAATACGATACGGTAGGTTCCCGGAGGCACCTGAGACGGCATGGTTTCACCGAACGGAATGTTACTCCTCTGGTCCCAAGTGCTGATACTATCACGCTGCGTTTCCCCTGGAGCTAAAGGCCGCGCGCCGCAGCCCGCCCCGCCCGACCTCACATCGGTCCAGATATGGGTTTCACCTTGCAGGGCGTGGGCATCCCCCAGACCTATACATTGGAAGACATCGAACGGTTCGGAGCCGGTGTTGGTGAGGGTGTACTCGATGTTGACGTCCTCGCCCACCGCGTAGATCGTTTTCGGTGTGCTGAGCGTGAACTGAAGCGGGCCGGACTGACCCCGTGTCACCTGGGGAGGATTAGAATTCGGGTTGCTGAGGGTAGTGCTGGAACCGCCGCCACAGCCGGAAAGGACGCCGAAGGCTGCTAAGTAAAGCACCGTGGTCTGTGCAAGGGAAGTGAATCGCATGTGAGAGTCTCCTTTTCGCGGCAGTCGGGAGGGATAGGGGATCGGGGCGCTGGTGGCAATACCTACCCGCTGCTGGGTCAGCATTCGGCAGGGCGCAGGGCAACTCCTGCGTCAGGGAATGTAAAACAAAGTGGCCCCGTAAAAAGGGAACTGGACACATTGCTGCGAATCGTTTAGCCTGATGCGAGGAACTATAAGAATGAAAAATCCGCGATCCGACCCTAACTTTGTTCAGTCCGAGCTTGATATGGACGACTTCGACTTTGCCCGGATCGGACGGCGCGTTCGTGAGCGTCGTTTGCGCCTTTCCCTGACCACGGCGGAGGTGGCGGAGCGTGCGGGTGTCACACGTCAGACAATCGTGCGGCTTGAAAGCGGCAAACCCTGCACTTTGGAAACGTTTCACAAGGTTCGAAGCTCCCTGCGCATCTTCACGGATTTTCTGCTGCGCGAGGAGCAGGAGCGGGACTTCTGTGTACAGCACCACCCGGAGGCTGCCCACTGGACCGTTTCCCGTCAGAAGACCACCTATCAGAAAAACGGCGTCATTGCGGACCCGACCCATGAAGATGATCCCAATGAGCGCCTTCGACTGGGACGCCTGGGGTTTCAGCCGTTTTTTACGTGCCTGCTGAATGCCGAGCTGCCGGGGGGCATCCTGAATCAGGGGCTGATGGAGATCTACCGGGAAACATGGGTCGATTCGCATCCGGGCGAGGAGTTTATCTACTGCCTCAAAGGCCGGGCTCGAATGCGCGTCCGGGACGAGGAGTTCATTCTCGAAGAGGGGGGAGCGCTTACTTTCCAGGCGATTGAGCCGCACCAGTATGCGCCCGCCGAACCCCTGGGGCCGAACGATCCACCCCTGCTGCTGCTGATCGTGGTAGCGCTCCCCGGGAAGCGCCCCTCGGAAAAATCACGGACATCACGCCCCGCGAAGGCCGGACCTCTCGCCGATTGACGATGAATCCGACAGTGTCTGCTCCGCGATGCCCGGAAGCCGTACCGTGAACTCGGCGCCTCCGCGCTCGCTATTGCGGACCGAAATCGTCCCGCCGTGCGCCTCCACGACCGCGCGGCAGATCGCCAGACCCAGTCCGGTTCCGCCCGCGCGGGAATGGGTTGCTGTCCGGTAGAACTTCTCGAAGATACGCTCCTGCTCGACCTCGGCGACCCCCGCCCCTTCGTCGCGGACTGTGATCGTCGCGAACCCGCGCTCGGAACTGCCGGAAAGGTAAAGGGTCGTTCGCGGCGGCGAGTATTTGACGGCGTTTTCGAGAAGGTTGATCAGGACGGTCTCTATCTGTGCCAGATCCACCTCCACCATCAACGGGTCAGGGGGGAAATTGGCCTGTACGCCGCGATTTTGAAGCAGGGGACGGAGACGCTCCAAGGCCGATGCGGCGATATCGGTCAGATCACAGGGCTCCCGCCGGATCGGAACGGAACCGGCATCGAGACGGCTCATGTCCAGCAGGTTGCGCACTCTGCCCTCCAGCTCATCCAGCTCCTGACTGACCAGAGTGAGGCATTCGTCGATTTGTCCCGGATTCGACCCCGACCCGCGGTCAAGGACGCCGGAGACGGAAAGCTGCATGCTGGCAATCGGTGTCTTCAGCCCATGGGAGACATTGGCGAGAAGATCGGTCTTCGCGCGGTCCTGCCGGTACAGCGCTTCGTTCCGCTCCGCAAGCTGCCGTGTCAGAGTCTGCTGGCGGTGGTACAGCTTCAGCAGCAGCCAGGCAATCCAGACCAGCAAGCCCAGCAGCGGAACCAGGATGAGGGTCAGGCGGCGCAGAAGATACTCCGACGACGCGAATGCATGCTCCACGGGCTGGGTCACGATAAGCGCCCATTCCGGACGCACGGCAAGCGCGTATCCGACGATAGATTTCTGCTCGCCCCCGAGAGGATCGTCGGTAAGCAGCGCTCCGGTCTGCCCACGAAAAGCCCGCTGGAGGGGAATACTGTTCGTCTGGCGCGGCACACGCGCCTTGTTCATCTCCGAAATCGCGCCGCCCGTCGCGATCACTTTCCCCGTCCGATCCAGGATCAGGACACTGCCCCCCGCGATTCGTACATCCCGCAGTGAGTCTTTGATATCGCGAAGACGGTAATACGCAAGCAGGTAGCCCGCCGGGCCGGCCGGGGTTCGGCCCCCGATCGGAATCGCGATCCTGAGGCCATCCTGCATCGGCGCGTCCTGTTTTCGCAGCCGGAACACATTTCCGATGAACGGTCGTTGATTGCGGGAGACTTCCTGAAACCAGGCTGCCGGGGCGGCGCTGCCCGGCGGAATGGTCTCAGGGGGATACGCCAGAATACGCTGTCCGGTTGGGCCATAAATTGCCGCTGCCTGAAGGTTCGGTATCATTGCCACCGCGTCGTTCAGGTAATCCTGCAGCGGGACAAGGCTTTGCTGACGAAGCTGATCCTCGAAGCCGGGCCGCTCGCCGAGCGCCTGAAGAACGTCGATGGCGTTTTCGCACTGCTCATCGAGAAGACGGGCGGAAAGCCGTGCGGTATCACTGTTGCGCTCCAGAGCGTTTCGGGTCCGTATCGAGTCGGTCCCCGAGATGACCATAAACAGATATGTCGCTGAAACGGTCAGCACCAGCAGAATCGAGCCGATCACGAGCCGCCTGTCCCGGCTCAGCCGTCGCTCCGGGGTGGGGATTGGGGAATACAGTGGCGTCATGGTGCGAACATTTGTCCTCTGGTTTCACCCATTTAGCGGCCCAGATCGGTGAAACTTTAGTGAATCTTTAGAGTCAACACAGGCGAGAGACCGGAATATCAGTCTGCATTCGTGTATATTCAAGGAAGAGTTTTGTAGTACCCCGTAAAAAAGAAGCCCGAGCAAGAAAATGCCCGGGCCGTCCACAAAAACGTGGAGAGAGATGCTGCCAGCCTGGGCCGGTCAGCACCGAGAGAGAGAGCCGGCTGCTGGTGCATCGCACACCATCTGGTGTGCGGTCACAGCATCAGCAACAGACATGCCAAGTTTAGCACAAAGCGCCCCGCCGTGCTACCCCTCGCCTGCTTCGCAGGGGAAATAGCCTCGCCGCGAATCCTTCCTCCCCTTTCCTCAGCTAATTCTGCCGCTCCGTCTTGCTTGTGATGATTGTAGGAGACACGATGCCGGTTTCACCCCTTCGTATTTTTGAGAAGCTGCCCGACGATCAGATCGGAAACTCCACCGCTTTCACGCCCTCCGGCTTGCTGCTTTTTGCGACGAAAAATCAGGTCGTAGAGGCGAATGCTGCCACCGGCAAAAGGGGGCGTACATTTACGGCGGGGAAAGTCCCGGTCGTTTGCCCTCGCCTCTGCGTCTCAACGTCTCGCGGCGCTCGCCGATGATGGGACGGTTTTTCTCTGGGATACCGCCACAGGTAGACGGCTCCGCTTTTTCAAACTGCGGGACGGTAATGCTGACACCAGAGCGGAGTATGACGTCGCGATCTCGCCGAATGGAAGATACCTGGCGGTCTGCGGGTCCGGCGTTGTTCGTGTCTGCGACCTGATTAGTGGTCGAATCCAAAAAGCCTTTCATTTCTTACATGCTGCCGTGTTTTCACCGGATGGCAAAACCCTTTTTCTGGGCGGCGCACGACGTTTTGAGGCCTGGGATGTCAAGACCTGGCAGCCTAGATCACTGCGAAAACTAGGTGATTCCATGACGCATCCCACCTTCACTGCCATCGACTGCTCTCCGGATGGAAAATGGATCGCAGGAAGCGTCAATATATCCCGCCCTGACTACACCCTCCTTGCAGTCAATGAGGCGAAGACACTCAAAGACAAGTGGGATACGAATATCGGCAGTCTGGAGTTTATGGGAGGAGTAACAAAACTCGTTTATTCACCCTCCGGGAACCGGATCGCTGTTGGGGTTAGCTTGTACGACTTCCCGGAGGAGGAGCAGCACGGTGTTTCCCTCAGCCTGTACAACGCCGAAAACGGCAAGGATGCGGGCTTTTACGACGTGAAGAAGACGATTCGCTCCATCGCCTTCTCCCCGGACGGAAAGTACCTCGCCGCCTTAACGGATCGTCTCACGGTATGGCCGGTTATCTCCTGATGGGGAAGCGTAGTGCCTCAGATAGGCGGTAAGCTTCCGCCGCCGCGCTTTACCTGAATTCCGATTTTTCCGATACCATAAGTCGGCCCCGCAGGCAATACCGCGGGCAAAAGGGAGGAAGTGTCTGCATGACACAAGGCGAACGGATCGAGGTGCCGACGGCGCTCTCGCAGGAGCAGGTGCGCTTCTTTGTGGACAATGGGTTTCTCGCAGCCGAGGGACTCGTAACGCCCGAGGAAATCGAGGAGCTGAAGCGCGATGCCGCGTTCATCGCACGCGGGGGGTACCCGAGCGAAACGCTGGTCCCGCTCCCCTCAGACCTCACCGATGATGAAGTACTGCGGCAAATCCTGTGCATCCATCATCCGTACTATGTCAGTCCGGTAATGAAGCGCTACGCGCTGCACCCGCGCATCTGCGGCGCGCTCAGCCAGATCGTGGGGGCACACCTTGCGCACTGGGACGGCAATATCAAGTGTATGCACTCCATGCTGTTCATCAAGCCGCCGCAGTTCCAGGGGCGAGCGTGGCACCAGGATGAGACGTATATCCCGACGCGGGACCGCACCTTGACGGGAGCCTGGATCGCGCTCGATGATGCGACCTCGGAGAACGGTGGCCTGTGGGTGATTCCCGGATCGCACCGGGCGGGCTATCTGTATCCGGAACGCCCGGAAACCGATCCGGACGAGTTCGACCATGCCGATGAGGCCTACGGCTTCGACGAATCGACCAAGGTACCGGTCGAGGTCAAGGCGGGAACGGTCGTCTTCTTTAACGGCTACCTGCTCCACATGTCCTACAAAAACCGCAGCGATGTGTACCGGCGCGTGCTGGTCAACCACTACATGAGCTCAAGCTCGCTGCTTCCATGGTCGTTCAAGGACGGCCCCACGGTCGCCAAGGCGGACCGCCGTACCGTGCTGCACGCCGCGGGCGTCGATCCCTACGCCTGGAAGGGGTATGCCGAACCCGAAGGCGGGCCGTCGCTGCGCACCTGCAAGGCCACCGACGATATCAGCAAGGCTGTGTCCACTCAATCGTAGCCAAACGGGAACCAATTCTAAATGCTTTTCCGGCACCCTCGGCGCCGGAACGAAAAAGCCTGCGAATCAATTCGATCCGCAGGCTTTTTGAAACCGATCTGAGTTAGGCTGCCTCCTGATACCGTTGCCGTCGCCGCAGAAGGGCTTGTCGCAGTGCCGTTCCTGCCAGTACCAGCACGAAAGACAGCAGGGTGCAGCGCCAAAGACGCCCCGGTGCCTCGGACAGTATCCGACACGGCGTTACCACCGGTTCGGCATAAATATTGTTCTGGGGAGCGAGCATACCATGTGCTGTTACTGAGAGAGCACTGGCATACCTCGTCCAATGCATCTGCTCCCGCAGCGCCTCCCGCTCCACCTGCAGTACCGCGTCGCCTGTCTTCGCACCGCCGGAACCAGAGGCACTGGCTTCACGGTCCTCACTGACCTGCAATTGGCGTCGTACCTGCTCGATCTCCGAGATCTGGTACGACCGAATTGCAACCGCTTCCACCTGTTGCCGTCTGCCGCACTCATTGATGAAGTTGTCCCGGAAGGCCTCGAGCAGAGATTCACACTCGTTCTTGTCCTCCCAGGTGAGATGGATGCTGAACACCTCGGATGATTCCGTGCGAACAAATATGCTGCCTAAGAGCTTTTTGACACGCGGGTTCAGCTTCGTGCCTTTCCCGGTTGCTCTCGGCGAGGGGTCCGCGATGACGAGAGGCAAGGGGTGCTTCAAATCCGCCCCACGGAGGGCGCTGTGGACAAAACCACCCTCAGATGTATTCTGCAGTAGGTCCTCGAACCGCTGCCTATTAACTTCAGCTGGGGCAGGAGCCTCCGTCTTTTCTTCTACTCCGGTCGGGTGTTCCTCAAGCAGCTTCAGAAGCATGCTGTCACCCACGACACGTAGCGATGCCACACCGGTATAGCGCTGCGGCTCGGTGAAGGTTTGGACAGCACAAAGAAGGGTGCCCAGGAGGAGGGTCAAGAGCAGGAGTCTGCCCCAGCGGATCTGTCGAATCAGGCGCATGATTAAAATCGATGCTTTCTGTCGTCATCAGTGTGCTCGGTCAAAAGACTCTGCCGGGCGGCGACGGTCGCGGCAGGAGCGTGGTTACGGAAAAGTATCAGAGCACCCGTACGCGTACACGATAACACAGAACCCTGCTAATTTACGGTATTTCGCTTGATTTCCTTCGATCCGCAGAGCGGCTTTGACATAAGGTAGGATGCGCGGTAGAGGGGGGTGCCCTCACCCCCGCCCCTCTCCCAAGTATGGGCGAGGGGAGTCTGAGGGCGTTGACGGCTGCGGCTTTGCTCCTGCCCTAGGCGCCAGAGTCCTCTGGGACCTGGGGAGCGTGGCAGGACTTGAGATTGAGGGTGCGCCGTTCTTTCTCGGGGAACCCGACAAGAACGGATGGGAAGCCCCTGCCAGGCTTGGAATTACCTCTACACGCGTCCAGGTATTCTGCGCTGATCCGGACGCATTCGTGGCCCGCGCCGTCGAAGCCGGTGCCGATGGCAACTTCGATCCCGTGAGAAATCACGAGATGCCCTGGGGAACACATCGGCAGGGTGGGTTCATCGACCCCTTCGGGCATATCTGGTTTGTCGGTGACCATTCTCCCTT
>JAZKEA010000418.1:0-5372 GCA_040387315.1 Armatimonadota bacterium
AGTTCATTACTTTCCATAATGCGATCACTATTGTGCCGAAAGCCGCCGCCAGGACCAGGGCAAGAATGAGCCAGGCAGTGCGAGTCCTGTTTTTTGTCACGGCATTAATTTCCCAGAATACCCGTACCTGCCCAACGCCTAATAAGAGAGACGTTGGTCAGTTTTTCGCTGTGCCCGGTTTCGCTGGAATGTCGGACGCCACGGAATAGGTCCCTACCTCAATGGTCACGTCCCGCAGCTCCGCGACGCTCGCGAACAGGATCTCGTGAAAGTAGAGGGACGACGGCGCAAGCCGCAGGGACTCGTTGTTGAGATTTGTCACGGTAATGGTCGACCATAACTTCCGCACCGCATACTGGAACTCCCCCTTGGCATCAGTCACCCCTTCGGACTTCATCCACAAATACCCGCTGAAGCCGGGTGCGGCAGCGACAGAAACACCGGGAATGGGAGCGCCGGTGCTCATGTCTCGGATGCGCACAGTAATCAGGGGCGACCGGTGCAGCGTGAAGTTGACGTTGATCGCGGTGTGATGCCGCGTCTTGCCCAGCGGCACGATCCGCATTGGGTCCGGAATGACAGGCTTTTCATTGTTGAATACCTCCACGCGAAACTCTTGCGGACCATCCCAGTGGTCCGTTTTGAGTCCTCGCAGGCGGTAGTACCCCTTGCCGTCCGTGCGGGTAAGCCCTTCACCAATTGCGCCGGACTGATGGTGGGTGAAAGACGCCTCAACGGGAAAACCAGCCGCAGGTTTCCCATCATCGAACAGGACACGTCCCTGAATGACTCCTCGCATTCCCGCTTTTTCGTTGCGGCGTGCTGCCTCCTGCATGCTCCTATAGTATGCGTCCCGATCCGACCCCAACGTGCTAGTTTGATTAGTTTGACTGGTCTTATTGGTCTGAGTGAATTGTGAGGTAACTGGTGCCTGAGCGTTCGCAGGCAGGACTACGAATAGCTGCGTTAAGATCACTCCGAGAGCATAGACAGAGTTGAGTTTCATTCCAGGCAAACCCTTTCCACTTCTCACAATTCAGCTGTGAAACAACAAGCGGCAGGGTAAAACAGTCAACCGATCCCATACCCAGCGGTACGGCTCCCGCTGCTTGTACTCGTAGGGGCGACGGCGCGGCCTCATGAGTCAGGGCTAGGCAGGCGCAATGGCCGGAGGGCAGCTCTATTGGCGACAACCCAATTATCCGCGAATTTTCGTACTGCTGATTGAACAGCTTCTCTTAACTTATCTTGATTGTCACTGCCAGGTGAGGATGAAGAAAATCCCGTTTCCGTGAAGCAAATATCTGAAGCGAAACCGTAAGGTTGAATCGCTGGCCGGAGGAACTTTACACTCACACCCACGCCGTAAAATTCTGAGCTCTCAGATCCTGCAACGAGAACACTGACAACAAGAGAACGATTCTTTGCATCTAAGCTTCGCAACATCCCAAGCGCAGATTTAGCTCGCGACGGATAGTCTTTATCTGCTAGATTCTCCTGCACTTTTTTAGTAACTACTTTAGCAGCAGGGGCCGACCGAGCCAACTCAGCTTCAGCCCACATCTGAACATCAGACGCGGTAAAGCCTGTGCCTGCCAATGTTCCTTCTATGCTGATTGAAAAATAAGGAGTATCTGCCAACGGCCGCACCTTCTGGCTGAGTTTGCTGCTTTTATTAGTTAGAAGAATGACATCGCTTAATTCACCATGACCAGGGCCCGGATCTGGTATTGCCTGAGCATTCGCAGGCAAGAAGGACAGCAGTCCAACTACCGTGATTCCGGTAAGACGAGCAGTTGTGCGATTCATTTTAGGCAAACCCTTTCCACTACGACACGAAAACAAAAAGCGGCAGGATATAAAACAAATGTTTGAGTATCGCCCGGTAGATATGCTATAGTTCAGTCAAATGCAAGCAAATATCTGTTTGCTTTGGGAGGGCGAACACATCATTGACGAACTCTTTTTCTCTCGGGACGGATCAATGCATCTACTATGCCGATGATCCGGAAGCGGTTATACTCGATCCTGCTTTCTCCGTTTGTCGGCTCCAGCCAGGGGTTACCGTTCCGACCATAGATCTTGCAGGTGATACCGCTACCATCCACCAGGGCAATGACTTTATCACCCGGTTCCGCCGCGTCCGTTTCCCGGACCAGCAGCACGTCTCCGTTCTCGTAGAACGGCAGCATACAGTCGCCGGGAACCTCGATACTCCGGATGTCTTTGGGCAGAGTGTCCCGTCCTGTTCTCCGATGGCCTCAAGGGTCATCGCCACGCTGGTGCTATCTTTGCCCAAAGAGTCTAAAGTGTGCCTTCCCGTAACGCTAAGCGCTCCGGGGAAAACAGGCGCCGCCACGCCGTACTTTCTTCCCTACGTGACGGGAAAACCTCCTTACCCTGTCAACTCTACCAACGTCCAGCGCCTGCGACGCGCGTACCAGGCGCAGCGGGCCGAGTCTCGCCGCCGGCTGATCGATGGCCTGATCGTCGGCGGGTGCTACTACCTCGTGATTGGTGTCGCTCTGATCGGCTTTGGACTGGCGAGCGCCCTCATCGAAAGGATTCCCTGAATGAAAGTCGTGAAGCGCATCACATTGGCCGATGTCCGTGCCGCTAAGCCAGAGGTGATCTACTACGGTGCGATGTCGTGCTGGTGGACACATGATCCCTCCCACGTTGGGAGAACACCCGGCCACACCGAAGCCGATATTCTCCGCATCGCCGAGATCATGCGCCTGAACAGCAGCACGCCGACGGCGCCGCTCGACTCGTTTATGGAGCGCGCTCAAAGCATGGCCAAGCGTCCCCTGCCTGCGGATTCCCTTGGCGGCGTGCTGTGCCAAACGGATAAGCCGGAAGACTTTCTGCGGAATGCCGAACAAAACTCCCGGTACAACGCCGCACTCGACAAGCTGACTCCTGATGAAGTGGAAAGGATGCCCTGATGAAGCCCCCCTGGGAAATGCTCTCGATCCGCGTCGGCACAGCGCTGCTCTGTCAGTGTCCCTGCCTTCTCCTGATTCTGATGTGTCGACCGGATGAGCCGGTCGGCATTGCCGGCATCGTCGCGGCGGGGCTCGCCGGGATGGCAGCCGCCTGCCTATTCGCTCAGATGGTCGGAAGGGAGGGTGGTCCCCAGTGAACCTTCTGGTGACATCGTACAACCGCGACCGCGCCGAACGGATGGGAAAGATCATCAAGTCGGGCCAGGTCTTCGTGCCTGTGAAAGCGCCCGCAGACTTTCCCCAGCAGCAGATCAACCCGTGGTTCCTTGCCCATCTTCGGGCGGGGAGCTACCCGTCTCAGCGCCTCGCCAATGCCTGCGCCCTGGTCGAGAAGCTCGAAGACAATCCGGACCTGCGCCGCGCGGCTGCCGCCCAGCATATCGAGGTCGAGGAAATCCGAGAGATGATCGAGGAAGCGCAGGAGTACGTGAACGACGATCCCTATCAGAGCGCTGGGGAAGGAAGCGACGATGCTTAGCGGTAGAAACCAGGAGCCCGGATATGTGCAGGCGTTGTATATGCGCTGCCTGCTACAGGAGATCCTGGATCTAGGCTGTTCTCGCGATAAGCGCGGCGTCGCCCTCTATGAGCAGGCAAAGCGCCTTCTCGCCTCACCGGGAACGACGGACCACGATGTTCGGATGCATCTGGCTGCCATCTTCCGTTATGCGGAGGCCCGGCAGCAGCGCCTGCCCAGGCCCTTTACGCCTCGTGTGATCGCCGTCTACGAGCGTCTGGAGGCATTCCTGTATCCGGATGCTCCGCTCGACAGCGGCGCCTCTAAGGAGGACAGCCTTGTCTCTGTTCGATGACACGGAACCGGCGATGCGCCGTCTCACTCGTGGCGAGCTTACCCGCGCGTATGCGGAGGCCCTGAAGGATCGTCCCCCGGTGAAATCCTGCGCCGGGGATGGTCCTAAGTTCGACAAGACGCGTATGGTGATCGCCGTAAAGGACATCACGCGCCTCTATCTGGCTGCCGCAAAACTCGGCTGCACGCTGCAGCTGGTCCCGCTGCAAAATGTGCCGGCTGATCCCCTGAATGTTTCAGCTCCTCCTGACGACAATAGAGGAGGGCAGCCGTAGTGTCTAGCAACCAGGCTAGAGGCCCGCCCCCAGCGCTCCTGTTCCCACGGAGCGCGCACTCCCCAGACGTCCTGCGCCACATAATCTAAAGCGCCCACCACCGCACGAAAAAAACGACTTTCGAGCGGCTACACTCCCTGTCGTCCCAGACGAAACCCTGTTTCGCTGATGCTGCGGCGGCAGGCGCTCCCAGGCAACGGTTCAAAACGCTCGTTCTTGAACCTTAGGGACCGTTTGCCTTTTTCATTATCGTAGCCCATGCACGCGAGTGTGCATTTGAACAGAATGAAGACAGACACAAAACAAGATCCGCACCCCAGACATCAGAAACCATTGGCTGCTCCCACACGGGGCTATGTGGCCCTTCCCAACGCCCTGGACGAGTTCCGCTACACCGACGAGCGGGATGGCCGCGAGAAGCGCCTTTCTATCGGCGAGAAGGAATGGATCCGGCACCTGATGAAGCACCGCAACCGGTTCGAGGTCGTCGTCTACCTGCGCCAGGCCACCGTGGCCGAGACCGCCGGCCAGAGTGAGCGCTCGATGCGCCGATACCTGAACAAGCCCCACATGCGCGTCCTTATCCCCCGACGCATCCAGCGGGGCAAACACGGGCAGCCGGAGTTCACCCTGTACGACCTGTCGCTGATCCTCGCCATGCTGCCGGTCTCGACTCTGAAATCGATGGGCGTGTACGAGCGCGTCGTGCAAAAACTGTCCGCTAGGGAGAGCACGGTGGCCGTGGCGAATGAACTGCTCATCGAGTCCGATTTGCCCCCTGTCCCCTCTCAAAACAACCCGAATCCGCGAACGCAGGCAAACGAACCCAACCGGACAGATTGCGCCGGTACATCGGGAACTACAGACTTTATGTCTGTAGAACAACATAGCGCTGGTACCTATACTCCTGCCTCTCCTGAGTCTGAGAGTGGGGATGCAAAGGTATCTCCTGACGGAGATGAGTTATATCGCTTGCTCACGCAGACCTGGCGCGACGGCACGACGCTTCGACCCGAGCAAGCTAGGCGGGCGATCCGGAATCTCTCTGCGGAGACGGTTCGCCAGCAGGTAGCCTGGCTGGAATCACGAAAGCCACGGGATTTTGCCGGGATGCTCTACAAGGCCCTCTTCGACCCCGCCGGACCCTGGTCTGAACCCAGGAGTGAGAGACGGCCCGCGGCGCGGCGTGACAGGCAGCGGGAGGGTGGCGAGAGGGTAAGCAAGCGGCGCGGCGGTCGGCAGCGACAGGCGGTCTAGCCAGGAGCGGTCACGCACGAC
>JAZKEA010000418.1:5382-13027 GCA_040387315.1 Armatimonadota bacterium
GAGGGTAAGCAAGCGGCGCGGCGGCGCGCCTGTGGATCGTGCCGACAAGCCCGAACCGCCGGATCCGCCTGCTCCCCCCGCTGCCGGTGCCTACGACGCCTACCAGCGCCCGGAGCCGCCCCCAGCGCATGCACGCGAGCGTGCATCTGAGCTTCCCCAGGGTCGTCTCTCGGACCCGGAGGCGATAGCGGCTCTCTGCACTCCCGAGCAGTACCGGGAGCTGCTGGACGAGACCGTCGAGCGGCTGCGCGGCGAGGACCACCTGGTTGCCGTCGCTGTCCGACAGCACGCCGCCCTTCCCCTGCCACGCCCAGACCTTTTCCGGGGCAAGATGGATCGTCGAACCGTGCTGAATGCCATGCTGACCACCGCGAAAGAGCGCGGAGAAGGATAGAAAGATGACCGTAACGTTTGAGGCGCTTCCGAAGTGGCCGACCGAGGAGACCTACCCCCGGACAAGCCGCCACCGGTTCAAAGCAACTTACCCCACGATCAAGTCTGACCTGGAGGGCGAAATCGACAAGATCGGCGGTTATAATGTTCTCATTGAGGCAGACATCGTACCTCGGGGGATACTGCGGAGCGGCTGGCCCGGCTCCGACGCCCGGACCATCTCCCATCCTGGAGTGCGCCTGTCGTTTACCATCGACACGAAAACCGGCCCGACCGTGCTGGAGTTCGCCTGTGATGAGTACGACGGCTGGCAGGCGAACCTGCGCGGGATCTCGCTGACGCTGGAAGCGCTGCGTGACATAAAGCGACATGGTGCGACGAGAAACCAGCAGCAGTACGCCGGTTTCAGGAAAGCACTGCCATCAGGCAAAGACAGCCGTATGATGGCCGCCGAGCTGCTGGCCAGCAGGAGTCGCCAGGCGAGCATACTGCACAAAACATCTGTAGAAGCTATTCTCAGCGATGTCGACGCCGCTAATGCTGCCTACCGTGTGGCTGCCAGCCGGTTTCATCCGGACAATGCGGAAACGGGGGACGCGGAAATGTTTGCCCAGCTCACAGACGCGATCACGCTGCTTCGTCAATAGGGGATAATAGAGACATGCAGGAACCTGAAACGCCGGAACAGTGGCGGGATGTCGTGGATACGGCGGCAGCACTGCTTCAGCTAGAGGCGGCCCGGCAGTTCGGCCTCGTGACTTCCCAGCGTTGCCGAGAGCTGCTTCGCCGCGGTCGCAGGCATGGATACCAGCCCTCGGCTCAAAACGTCGCACGCCTGGTGGCCTCCGTGTCCGGATCACGGGCGCTGCTGGAGGAGATAGATACTCCCCTCCAGCGCCTCGGAAAAAGACGGTCACTTTTCGAGAACTAGTATTCCTCCGGAAGCAGAACCGTGGTGCTCGACCGGTCCGCCTCAGTGATGATCCAGACCCGCTCGCCCTTCGGCAGATTGTAGGCGCTGAAGACGCGTGTCCCGTCGATCAGTGCCTGCTCATTGGCCTGCAGGTCGTCGGGGTCCATCTCTCCCCAGTCGCCGGTGTGGTGGCGTCGCATCAGGTCGCACATCTTGAGCTCTGCCTGTTCCTCGCCATACATATCAAAAAACAGGTAGTACGCGCCGGGAGTGGCAACCGTGCGGCCCAGGTCGAAGCGGGGAAACGTCAGTACTGGCATTGGTCAATTCTCCTTGAACGTGAAATGAAACAAGAACTCGTCGTCGTCGGCCCGGTCCTCAAGAGAGACCGGCGGCAGGGTGATTGCGGTCGGGGGAAGGTCATCGACAAAAAGGTCACTGGAGGCCACATCGGCGGGGTTCGCAGTGGCTAAATCTTGTGTATTCATGCTTATAAACTATACAAAATGGATAGAAAACGGAAACAAAAAGAGCAGATAAAATATACTTTGTGTATAGTTTTCCGGTATAGATAAGGGTGAATGAGTAGAGGAGATAAACCGTTTTGGAGAGGCTAGAAGAGATGCTGAGTGTGACGCAAGCGGCGCAGTATTTAGGGGTGGAGCGCAAGACGATCTACGACGCCATTAAGGCGCAGCGGCTCGCGGCGTCTCGGTTCATGGGGAAGACGGCAGTGAAGCAGTCGGACCTGGACGCGTTTCGGGACAAGGAACTGCGGCCTAACATCCGGCGCGGCGGACAGATCGAGGGAGCAAAATGAGCCACATCAAAATCACCACGATTCACAGCACGACGAAACAGCAGCGGGAGGACCTGGCTGTTTTGGCGCAGGAGCTTTCGGGCGCGGCGGACGAGACAGCCCGGCGGCGTGGCCTCGCACTGGCAACGCTGTTGCTGGAGCACGATAATCTGATGAGCAAAATTCGCGACCTGATAGTGGCAGCGGCTGGAGCGACATTCGACCACCAGGAAATCGTACTCACACCACGACCGGCAAAGGGGGAATGAGGATGAGCCGGAAACCTATACGAATCACGCCACACGCGACGGCCGAGTTCGAGCCGGAGCCGGAGCCGGTTCCGCCAGTCCGCAAGCCAGGCACGTACTGCGTTTGGTGCAAAGAGCCGCTGACTGCCGCCGCATCTTCCGCGCAGCTTGTGTACAGAGACAGCAGCGGCATTTACGATCTTCTGCATAAACGATGCTTTCTCGCTTGGGACGAAGACAGAGCAGATTACGAACATGAAAGGCGCGTTGACAATGGTGCCGACGCCGATGATTACTAACCGGATGCGACGCAGCGGCTTTGTCGTCGCCGCACTCGTGCTCAGCGCCGCTGTCTGGTTTGGCGTCCGACTCGGGCCGCGCTCGGATGTGCCGGATCCAAGCAGAGCGACGCCGGAGTCGGCACGGTGGGCAGCCGATGGATTCGTGCGGCGGATGGTAGAGCAGCGCGGCGGCGGCGTCCGGACTCTCCAGTGCGACAGCACGGACCGAGACGGCCTGTACTGGACACTCAGCGGCACCGCCACGGCAAAGCTCCGCGATCGGCCCGCCCCGGAGCGCATCCACTGGGCGACGCGCCAGGTCTGGGACAACACCGGATGGCGGCTAAAAGAGCTGACAGTGACCAGTGCCGCGCAAACGCGGCAGAAGACCAGTGACAAAAAAGAAAAAAGCCCCGGTTCAGATTGAACCGGGGCTTTTTATTAAAGGAGCGTAAATGACATACAAAGAGGGGGACCGGGTGCTGCTGCAAGTGACGCGCATTCGTGGATCTGACAGTTATGAGTCTGACATCCTCGGCATCGTCAAAAGTGTTGACGGTCGGGCCGTTCAAGTGTACTGGGAGACTGGCGAAACAAAAGAGCACGGAGCCTCGACCCTGCGCCGATTTGTTCCCGACGTAAAAAAAGCCCCGGACTAAGCCCATGCGATAGGCGGTCCGGGGCTTTCCACATCTGTGGAGAGAAAAGGAGATCACACGCCGCTATATTACCTTGTTGCATTCCAGACTGAAAAAGAGCCTGGCAAAAAGGATTTATTTTATTCGGTTTTTATTCAGGCCAAAACAGGCACCAGCCTGGTCCGTCCTTCATGCCCGTGGATCTTTTCAATCGCTGCAATGTTGGGGTAGATCCCGGTGCATCCCGGTCCATCACCGGCTGGATTCGTTCGCCACCGCATTACCGCCGTGCCTCCGGCAGTCTCCACCACATCCGCCACTATGCCGGTTCCTGAGACCCCAGTGGCGTCCTCATCGCGCTGCAGCACATAGTTGCGCGACGGACCCTTCAGAACCTCATAGAATGCCCTCTCAAGCGCCGATGCCACCAACGCCGTCGTAGAAGGAGCCGCACTTTTTGATTTCATAATTGTTTTCATTTTACGGTAAGTTTGCCTGGTATGTTCGCCTTCTGTATCGAGATGTTCGATATCCGGTTATCGGATATCCGAATACCGGACAATCCGAATTCCGGACAACGCAGTCATTTAGGCCGAAACACGCGGATCAGGCGAGTAGAACCATCCACGACCATCGCGAGATTCGCAAAGGTCACAAGCTGCCGAATCCACCCCCACGAATCCCCAGGGCCAAGCCGGACACTCTGCACCGGCATCGGCTTTCCGAAGAGGTCCGTGCTTTGCGTGTCATCGTTCCATTTGAGGGTGGAATCGTCCATGCCTACCATCTTCAGGAAGTGCCGGGTCGGCGCGTACGCCTGTCCGTCCTGCATAAAGGCGGTGCAGATAGGACGCTCTGGAGAACCGTCACTTGGCACGAGTAGAATGCGCCAGGGCAGCGTGGGGATCTGAACCGTGTCGATCCAGCGCGCGAACTGAAGGTGCTTGACGCTGCGTGAGGGTCGGTTCGCGACCTTATAGCCGTTGCGGCTGCCCCCGTCGTTTGAATTGCCCTCGATTGTCCGGATCGTGCCGTCTTTGTTGACCGCCTCGACGATGCCCAGGTGTGTGGCATCGGTGGGGGACGCCATCACAAAGAAGATGTCACCTTTCTGCGGGGTCGAGTGGATGATATCCAGCTTCCTGGCCTTGAACAGAACGGTGTCACAGTCGGCACTGCGCGGCAGGGGCCAGGACTCGAAGTAATCGCCGGCTGTGGCATCGGCTGCCTGAACGCCCACCCACATGCCAAAGGCAGAGCACCAGTAATAGCCGGGGCCGAGTCCACAGAGCTTGAGGAATCTATTGATCTCCGGCCCGGCGTTGGAGCCTTTGGGGATTTCGACGACTTTAAGCTGCGTGCGGGCCACATGCAGGAACAGCTCGATTGCCGCGGATGTAATTTGGACTGCCTCAGCAGTTTGTTTCATAGCGGCACCTCACTCACAGGTGGATCTGGCACCGGCGGCGGTGTGGCGAAAAGTCTGTCGTTCAGGTCGGAGGCGAAGTGATCTCCCATCTCCCGAGTCGGGATCTCGAAAGTGAGTTCGGGCTTGCGAAGGAAGTCCCGGATCGATTCGCCGGGCGTGGTGACCTTCTCCAGCTTGGCGGCGAAGTTGAAGATCGGTTTGCTCTGGTAGAACGCCTGCGAGGACAGCAGGATGAGAGCAGCCGCTTTCAGCGCATGAACGCCGTCAAGGAGCCCCTGCAGGGCGAGCTGCATCACGCCGCAGAAGATGCACACTAGGATGACAACAATCGATTTGGTTTTTGCGGACCAGTGAAAGCGGTTGGCCAGGGCGGAGAGGAAGATTGCCACGATGCCCAGAGCGAACGAGATCAGGACCTGGATAGAGCCAGAGTCAAGCTCGCCCATAGGAATGGACGGAACACGGAGATGGAGATCCATTATTTAACCTTTGGATTAAGAAGGGGAGCAGAGCCGCTGCGCCGCCGGTGGCAGGGGAATTGGGGGTTAATAGGCAAATCTCAATTTGAGATTAACGGCGAGGCAGGCTCTGGCGCTCGACATCCAGCGCCTTCTCGATGGCACGCAGCGAGGCCCGCGTTTCGCCCCGGAACTCGGCCTGCAGGGTTTTCTCGCTGTCGACCGTCTTCTCCAGACTGGACAGCTTTTCACGCGTCTCTATGCTCCTGCTGCCTCTCTCGGCAATCAAGGTGTCGATATAGGTGTCCCGGCTCTTGCTGGTGGCGTACCAGGTGGTCAGGGGCAGCAGAATGAGGGTGAGAACGACGACAATGATCGGAAGGATCTTGCCGGCCAGCTCGACCTGCTTCTGCGTGATAATGGGCGTATCGGAAACGACGGGGACCGCCTGAGCGGCTTGTGTTGATCTACCTTTACTTACTACCGACATAAAAAAGCCCTCCCAGGGCGTCCAGATGCACGCGAGCGTGCATGGTGTGATGGCCGTGGCAGGGGTCGGCTTTAATTATAGGACAAAAAGCCTGCTTTCTTTCAGCAGACGCAAACAAAACTACAAAACTACCAGAGCCGATCTCTGGACTCCCGAAGAGATGTCAGGCTATATGTTCCTCGCAGAGGTAAAGCCGTCGTTCCTGGTGAATAACACGGCGACAGTAAAAGGAGACAGGCATGCAATTCTCTCAATATGCTTCGGCAGTACGAATAGGGATTCTCGGGTTGACGGCTCTCGGATCAGTAACCCTTAATACGGGCTGTGGGGGAGGCACCAGCACCACCACAGTTCCGAACCCGACACCGATCGCGACGCCTTTAGTGCTTGCTCCCGCCTGTAGTGATCCTGTTCCGCTCAGAGGCACTTATGATCCACGGGGTTCACGCCTTCAGGTGACCCTCATACCGGGCACCGATGCCACAGAACAAGCACCGCTCCTGGGTGCAAAATATGGCTTTACCCCGCAATTTATCCTTTCCTCCTCTCCCTCATTTCAGGCAGAACTCTCACCAGAGGCGCTCGCTCGCCTGCGTTGTGATCCTTTTGTTGCCGATATCTACTATCCACTTTTACGGTTTTAATTGAACGGGTGTAGTGGAATTTGATCAAGATTAATAAAGCTACCCCGAGATAAGTACTGACTTAATTAAACAGGCTGTCCGACACCCTACCGCGTAGCGTCTGCAGCGCCGACGGGTGCCACTGGCTTACCAGAGCTTGTCTCCAGACTCCCGGATCAATCGCTCGATCTGCGCCCGCTTTTCGGGACTGAACCGATACTGATCCATGAATTCCTCGGCTTTCTTGACCGCCTGGACCGTCTCCAGGATGGATCGTGCCACCTGGCTGCGGCCCTGGTCCGCAAGCAGCTTCTGAGCGGGGGATACGATGCCCGTCTCCGTCTTCATCTCCACGGGCACAAAGACCGGCGGAAAGGCCGGATTCATGCGGTAAAAAAGTACGTCCGGCAAGCCTAAACTATTGCCCATGTAACCGCCTGGTGTGAAGGAGTGGTTGCAGCCACAAGGACATTTGACCTTAGGGCGACCCTGACCGGTCTCCATGCTCGCGTATCCCAGCAACCCCATAGTCGCCCGTGCCTGCTGCTGGAGCGCGGCCTCCGAACGCTTGGGAGGCCGCGCCTTCTTGTCCACCCGGCAACTGCCGGGCAGATTCAACTGAAGCGCTCTTTGCGCCATTGTGTGATCTCCTAATTTGATTCATAATGCAAAACCGGGCTTGTTTTCGTTCATTTGATGCCGATGATGTCATCGACCATCTTGTCCACGTCCAGGTCATCGGTGGACGACTTCGGCTTGCCCTGGATGATCTCGTCCACCATCTTGTCGATGTCTCCGCCCCCCGACTTCTTCGGCGCCGGCTTGAACAGATTGGGTTTCGCGGTGGGGCCCGCTTTTGAACGGAACGGATTGAAGGGCGACGTCCGCGCGCCGGGCTTTGCCTTTTTGTCGACAGGCACCTCCTCCCGCAAGCCGGGGATCCGCGCCTTTACCTGATCGACAATCTCGACAGGTTTGCGCTTCCGGGTGTCCATCTGCTGAGCGGTGGCTGCCACGGCGGCAGGGACAAAACTTCCCGCCATACCCCCAATCATCCGCTTCAGCTTGCCGGAATCGCCGATGTCCTTGAACTGGTCGGTACCGGAGAGCATCGGAGACTCGCCGATCTGCTGCCCCACGCCGCCGGCGAGCGCCAGAGGAATACCCACGCCGCGCGCCTCCTGCTCGCGGATCGTCGCCCCCAGCACCAGCAGCGTCCCCACGGGAGCCAGAAAGCCGACATCATGCCACATGCCGCCCGCATAAACGGCACCCTCGGATGTCTTGGATTTCTCCCGCTTCTGGTAATCGGTCTGCTTGACGTTCGCCCCGGTCATTTGCCCCTTATCGGCCATCTGGTAGCCCAGCACGAT
>JAZKEA010000419.1:0-10547 GCA_040387315.1 Armatimonadota bacterium
GGGGGGGAGGGGTATCTCCCTTCAGTGGAAGCATGACGATCTGCTGGATATTGCGGATTATACCGGGCGACGCGTGGTAGGTACGCGCCTTGGCGGCAATGTCGTTATCGCCGAGGGGAACAGCGCGGCGGCGCTGGAAGTCATGAGCCGCTACGCCGCGCATCCGCGCTGGCTGCTGTACCTTCCACCGACCATGAGTCCTGTGGAGACATCTAAAGCGGAGGGGTATCTGGAGCGACCGGAGGAGGCGTTTACCTATTTCGCCGGTCGTGGCGTGGGCACTGTTGTCTGTCAGGAGAAGCATATGGGGTCTCGCGCCGTCCTGGTCGTCTGCCGGACGCCGGAGACGGCCCGTGAGCGGTTCGGCGCATCGCCGGGTGAGCGCGGGGCGGTGCTGACCCGTACCGGACGCCCGTTTTTCACCGAGGACAGTGGGACCGGGGCGGCTGTTCTCGAAGAGGCGGCACGGGCCATGGAAGCGACGGGATTGTGGGAGGAACTCGCCACAGACTGGTGCTGCCTGGATGCCGAAATTATGCCCTGGAACGCCAAGGCGCAGGGACTGCTGCGGGAGCAGTACGCACCGGTCGCGGCGGCGGGTCGCGCCGCCCTGTCCGCCGAGCTAGCCGTCGCTGAAACGGCAGGTGCGCGCGGACTTGCCGGAGCGGACATACTCACGGAACGGCTTCGTACTCGTCTGCGGGATATTGAGGCTTATCGTGCCGCCTATGGGCACTATTGCTGGACCGTGACTGCGCCTGCCGACCTGAAGATCGCGCCGTTTCACTTACTGGCGGTGGAAGGTAGGACACTTCTTGACAAGGACCACGAGTGGCACCTTGCCGTACTGGCGCGGCTCGCCGCTGTGTCACCGCTCTTTCATGCGACGGATGACCTGCGGGTGGAACTGGGGGATACGGCCTCTATAGCGGAGGGGATTGCCTGGTGGGAGCGCAAAACGGCAGCAGGCGGCGAGGGAATGGTAGTCAAGCCCCTTGCATTCCTTCCCGAAAAGCGCTGCCAGCCCGCGGTCAAGGTGCGAGGTCGCGAGTACCTGCGCATCATCTACGGCCCGGAGTACACCGAGCCGGAGAACCTGGCGCGTCTGCGTTCCCGTGGGCTGGGGGCAAAGCGAGCGCTTGCCTTGAAGGAGTTTATGCTCGGCGTAGAGGGTCTGGAGCGCTTTGTCGCACGGGAGCCGTTGCGCCGGGTGCACGAATGCGCCATCGGCGTTCTTGCTCTGGAAAGCGAACCGGTAGACCCACGGCTTTAGCGAGGCTTTGCCAGCCTCGCTTCGGCCTGGGTGATTCTATCCGCATAGAACCCGTTTTCATCGGCTGCCCGAGCGGCTGACAGAGCTGTTCGTGCCTCCTCCTGCTTGCCTATCTCAAGAAAAGCATCGGCTCGGTCAAGGTACGTATTGACATCCGCAATGCCCTGTGCGATGGAGCGGTCGGTGGACCCGATCACACCGCTCCAGTCCCGAGAATTGAGGTAATAAACGCGCCGTCCATCCTCCCGCGTTTGCTTGAACTGCTGCGCACCGCCCGAAAGATCAAGTATCGCCAGATCGGCGGCATATCCTGGCAGAAGGGTATTCGTTCGTTGCACCGGAACCGTGAAGCGCGTCCGCCCCGAGAACGTCTTTTTCCCTTGCCTCTCTGTGAAGCCAAAGGTAATCGTCACCTTCTGGGGCAGGGCAGAGGTAGGCAGTGGAGTAACGGGAACCAGGGGGACGAGGCAGAATCCCTGAATCACCTGGCCATCAACAGTCATTCCTCGCGAGTTTTGCGGATTCTCATGATACATGTACGGGTCTATGCCGCCTGCCGTCCCGGTGTACTTCGTCCCCCGGTCGTCCCGAATATCGCCGGGGAAAACTAGCCTGTTTTGTTTCGGGGTCGATCCGTCGGTGTACAGAATGAAGAGATCTCCCTCTCTATTTACCTGGACATCCCGTACCGCAATAGTCCGGGTGGCAAATTTTTTGCTGGCAAGGGGCTGTCTGAACCGGCTCCCTGCCTGCGCTCCGTAAGCGTTGATGTCGTAGATGCGAACATTCTTATCTTGAATCGTAAACACATCCGTTGAGACCGAGTCATGAAGGTCCAGTTCGACCTGGCTTACCGTGACCCACGCGTTTCCCTCACGCACCTGTTGCTCCGTAAGGGCGGGCAGCATCCGGTCGCGGTCAATCGTTAACACAGTGCGTCCGGGAACCGGGGTCAGAAAAGGCAATTTCTGAACCCTTGACGGCACGGCAACCCTCTGCAGACGACGGCCCTGGTAGGTCACCATGCCTAAATCTTCCCCGTTACCGCTGCCGAGCGCTTGAATTGTCCGCGCCCGGAACTGCTCTTCGACGTTTGCACTGGGAAATAACGACGTACTTGTGTCTTTTTGATACCAGGCGACCTTCCTCGCCGGGTCATAATTCCAGAACTTGCCGTCCGCCTTGATTTGAACTGAGCGGACGCCATTTATTATGCCCTCATTACGCCACTGGTTTTGCCGCTGCCAGATCTCCTGTGACAGCGCGGGTTTACCTCGCCGGAAGAACGTGAGACGGTAATGAACCCCCTGCGCCTGTCTTAAATTGGAGGCGACCGCACGGAGCGTATTTGCGAGTGCCACCTTTGGGCCAAAAGTCGCCGCTCCGGCAATAATAGCCGCACTGATTGTCGCCGCCGCTGCCAGACGAAGAGGAAATATGCTGCTCTTCTGCTGCCGTAAGCGGGCATCTCTAGCACTATCCGTCTCCACCGCGAGCCTGGTTATCCGCTCTGCCAGCGCCGGGCTTGGTGTGGAGTCGGGGCGAAGTGGCTGCAACGCCTCTTTCCACTGACGGTCGCGGCTCTCCTTGGGAAGGGTCATCGATCTGCCTCCTCATTGTTGTCAAAACCGGGAATCGATCCGAAGTATGCCGCTCCCTGGGTACGAACGGCCTGACGCGCCCGGTGAAGAAGCTGCGCGACCGCATTGGGGGATTTCCCGAGAATCAGCCCGATCTCCCCTAAACTCAGATCGTCGATATAGCGTAACGTAAGTGCTTCGCGCTGCGGTTCGGGCAGATGGCTAAGGATTCGCTGCAGCGTTGCCGCTGCCTCATCCGCAAGGGCACGAGGTTCGGGACCATGCCCTGCCGGGGCGGGGTAGTCGAGGGGCAGCGCGGTTTCCGGACGACGGGTTCTTCGGCGATAGCTGTCCACCAATTTTCGCCGCGCGATCCCAAAGAGCCAGGCGCGTATCGGGTCGTCCATGGTCTTAGGATTTTGCGGATCGACCTGAGCAATGTCCGCGACATGAGGCGGTGGGCATCGAGATAGAGATGCAAAGGCTGCAGCGAAAACCTCTGCGGTGATGTCTTCCGCCTCCGCCGATGCGCCTGGCCCCACGCGTGCCGTGACATAATTCAGCACGGAGGTTAGGTAGCGCTGCTGAAGATCGTCGGCAGACGGCTTTGCCTCCGCGGCAGTGCGTGCGGTGCGAAGCTTCCAAAAAGGTATCAAAGTTCGTCGGCTCACTTTAGCGGCATCGGGATACATTTGCTTCTCCAGCATATCCTTCGCTCTGGGCAGCAATATATTACGCTGCGGATAGCTTGCCTGCAGTTATCGGGTAAAAGTGTACACAGGAGGATGAAATGTATGTCTGAAAGCAGCGAAGAGCGAAGCGGGGAGACTGGGACTTATACGAAGGATAGGGCTGCGGCCGAAGACGATGGTACGGCCCTGCTGGAGCGCACTGATGATCTGCCGCCCTCCGACCTTTATCATGCGGCGGCAGCGCTTGCGGAACTGCTCGCCGACGATCTGCCGGGAGAGGCGGAGTATATCGGGATCGCTGACAGCGATCCCGCACGCTGGGAATCGCTGGATGTGGCCCGAGCCACCGACTACGCCCGGAAGAAACATGCGGAGAAATTTGGAGCCTTAGTCGCGCGCTTCCCCTGGCTGGATAGCGCCGCCGATCAGTCCTTCGGGGCAAATCCCGATGGCGGATTTTAGAAGTAACACCGTTAACAAGCCTGAAAGCGAGCACAAAACAGTGAGATCGTGTCAGGCTTGTCAACCGCTACAAAGTTGGCCAACGGTTCCTGTTAGAACAAGATTCACGCGAGATGCCGGACTCGGGAACCTGGCCAAAACTCTCGTGATACAAATGCCAGGATATGTAGCACATTTCTTCACATTCTAAATCCATCATGGCAATCTCAGGATGAGCATCGACGGCTTCATAGTACTTCCTGCCTAGAGCAACTATAAAACCGCGGGCGTATAAGAAGCCATCATCGGAGCCATCTGTCTGCTCGTGTATCTCTTCACGATCAATATCGTAGAGTTTTTGCTCCAAAATACGATCGAATCTGAGTAGATCCTCGGCAGACAGTTGCTCCAGTGCCTGTTGAAGTGACGGAATGACAGTCTCCAACGTCTCTTGAAGAAACTCTGCTTTCTCCTCAGAAAGCTTCCCTTCAGCAAGCTTATGACGCAGGACTTCCTCACCGCCCACTATTTGCCAGGACGATTCGATCAACGACCAGAAGCGGCCATCGTCCATCTCCGTTTGGTTCAGGCTCGTGGCTCACGCAGAACGACGGGATTCACCGGCTTGCGGATCTTGATATTGAGCAGCTCGACAAACACCGAGAAGGCCATGGCGAAATAGACATACCCCTTCGGAATGTGCGCGTGGAAGCCCTCGATTATCAATGTGGTACCGATCAGCAGCAGAAACGAGAGTGCCAGCATTTTCACGGTGGGGTGCTTTTCGACAAAGGCGCTGACGCTGTTAACGGCGATAGCCATAACCACGGTAGAGATCAGGACCGCGAGTACCATCACCATTACCTGTTCAGCCGGGACCATGCCGATAGCGGTGACGATTGAGTCCAGAGAAAAGACGATGTTTAGCAGCATGATCTGGACCAGAACGCCCCCATAGGAAACACCTGCTTTACCACCCTCGCCTGCCGCATGGACATGCTCTTCGCCCTCCAGCTTTCCGTGTATCTCGTGTGTCGCTTTTGCCAGCAGAAAGAGACCGCCAATGATAACGATCAAATCCTGCACCGATAAGCCGAGGTTGGCGAAGGGTATCGTCACCACCGGTTTTGTCAGGCGAAGCACGAAAGGAAGCGCCAGCAGAAGCAGGATGCGCGGGATTACCGCGAGAACAAGGCCCATCTTACGTGCCTGCGGCTGCTGTGCGGCGGGCAGCTTACCGGACAATATCGAAATAAAGACGATATTGTCGATACCGAGAACGATTTCGAGCGCCACCAGCGTGAGCAAGCCAATCCACGCACTGGGGTTCGACACCCAGGAAAAATTGAACAAAGTCGAGAAATCCACGCAAACTCCTTTTCCGCGCCGGTCAGCCGCGCGGAGTATCTTACTTTATACTGTATACCCTCGCGCCGAAACAGAAACGGCAGCGGTATCGTACAAGATAGATGACACGTAACAAGCGACCAAGGTCGCACAACGGTTGAATACCCTCGGCCAAAGGAACCACTTGATGTTTAAAACGATTCTGCTCTGCTCCGATGGTTCGGAACATTCCCTGCGCGCGATCCATGTCGGTGCGGACCTGGCGCGCAAATACGATGCCGAGCTTATCCTTCTGACCACGGCGGAAACCAGCGGAATGACGGGGCAGACCTACACCGGTCTGCAGCTCAGCAACCAGATCGACAGCGTTCTGGAAGCGCAGGGAGAGATCGAGACCAGGAGCGCCGCGCTGCTTGCCAGCCTCGATGTGGAGTTTCGTACCCGGCGGGAACAGGGGCATCCCGTCGACCGCATAACCAGTGTGGCGGTCGATGAAGAGGCGGACCTGATCGTGATTGGCGCCCGCGGCCTCAGCACCTTCAGTGCCCTTCTGGTCGGCAGTGTCTCTGCCGGGGTTGTTCAGCACGCCCCCTGTCCTGTTCTCATCGTAAAGTGACTTTGAAATATTCGGTCTGGCTCACGCCACAAAGAAGTAAGCCAGGCCGAATATTGCATACACGACCAACAGCTGGGCCCCTTCGAACCAGTTTGTCTCGCCGTCGCGGGCGATAAAGCTTGCGATCAGAACGGCGAACCCAACCGTAATCAGCTCGCGGGTGTCAAACAAAAAGGGCATAGGATGTCCCAGAGCAAGCGACAGAAATACGATTACCGGACCCACGAAGAGCGCTACCTGCGCCGATGAGCTGGTGCAGATACCCAGTGCTATGTCCATCTTGTTGCGCATTGCCATGGTGACTGCGGTCGCATGCTCGGCGGCATTTCCAATGATGGGCAGAAGAATGACCCCAACAAAAAGGGGCGTCATATGCAGTGCGTTTACGGTAGGCTCGATAGACCCGACGAGAAACTCGCTCTCGAAGGCCACCGCGATAGTGGCGAGGCTCAGGACTACGAAGGCGTGTGTCTTGCTCCATCTCGCCGGTTCTTCATCGCTCTCCTCGACACAATAGATATCCTGATGCGTCTTGAGAGAAAAGAGCAAACTGCCCAGGTAGAGCATGATCAAAAGCCCCGCGATCCCCAAACTCATGTATTCAACCGAGTTGCTGGCGGCGAGCTGCTGCTGGGTTATTCCCTTACGATGTGCCGTCAGTACAAAGAGAGAGGGTGTCAGGATAGCGACGACAGCCAGGAAAAGCTGGACAATATCCGATCCTGCTGCGGCTGTGTTGAACTTCAGTACCCGATGTTTCAGGCCGCCGAAAAATGCCGCCATTCCCAGCACCAGCAAAATATTGCCGATGATCGATCCGATCAGTGAGGCCCGCACCACCTCCAGCTGTCCGGCCCGAACCGCGAATATCGCGATGATAAGTTCGGTCATGTTGCCGAACGTAGCGTTGAGCAGGCCCCCGACCATCGAGCCGAGATGTTTCGCTAGCTGTTCCGTCGCCTGTCCCATAAAGCCCGCGAGAGGAATGATTGCCATCGCGGCGGCAGCGAAGACAAGCGCGGGATTTGCATGGAAAACTTCCAGCGCCACACTCGTGGGCACAAAGATCACCATCAGAATCAGCATCCAGCTAACTCTGAACTTCCTGGGCTCTGCTGTCTGAGCTGGGGTAACGACGTTCGTCATTTTGTCGGAAATGCCAGGAGTGATCCCCGCCGGACCGTGACCTGCTGTGGCTCGTCCGTCTTTACGCCAAGCTCGTTCAGCAGGAGACGGACGCGCTCTCGTCCAAAGCCGACCTCTTCGGGCTTATGACAATCCGACCCGAACGTCAGTGGAACGCCTGCCGCAATCAGATAGCGGAGCATTCTCCGATTGGGAAACGGCTCGTCTTCGCCCATTTTCCGGTAGCCGGAGGTATTTACCTCAACGATGCATCCCGAAGCCGCTGCTGCCTCCGCAACGGGTGGATAGAGACGGTCAGCGAGGTCGTCCGGGACCGGCGGGCCGTACGCCTCCACTGCCGTCAGATGGGACAGAATATCGAACATTCCCGAAGCCGCCGCTGCCTGGACGAGGCGGTAATATTCCGCGTAGGTATCGGCGGCATTTTCGGTCTCCCAACGAGTTCGAGAGAAGATACTGATATCGAGAGCGTAATGCACGGAGCCCAGCACGTAATCAAAGGGATGTGAAAGGAGAATATCCGCGAGCTCGGCCTCCTGACCCGCGATGAAGTCCGCCTCCACGCCCACTTTTACATCAATTTGGCCCGCGTATTTCGACTTCTGATCGAACGCCTCGCGCACATAATGCGGAATTTCGCTGCGGGCCATCTGGGTGTTCGGCAGGGCATGGTCGCCGGGCCGGAAGTAAGCCGGTCCGTGGTCGGAAACTCCGAACTCTGTCATCCCGCACGCTAGGGCAGCGTCGATATAATCGGATATCTGCCCGACCGCATGACCGCAGCGGAAATGGTGACTATGATAATCAAACGAAATAGAAGGTGAATCGGCAGGAATAGGCATGATTTGATTCTAAGTGTACCCGACGACGAAGCGTCCAAAAGCTAGTCCAGCGGACGTTTGGGCAGGAGAATTCGGACACGATCCTGAAAAAGAGAGGGGAGTACGGGGTTTAATTGAGCGTTATTGGACGAGTGGAGCGCCTCTGGCGCTATCCGGTCAAGAGTATGCGGGGGGAAGAGCTGGAAACGGCTCACGTCACGTTTTCCGGCATTTACGGAGACCGCGTCTTTGCCTTTCGGAACTCTGCCGCACCTGAAACATTTCCCTATTTAACCGCGCGAACGCAGAAGACAATGCTGCAGTACGTGCCGCATGTCCAGGACGCTGGCGGAAAGGTGACCGTTGCTGTGCAGACCCCTGCCGGAGACATCCTCACCCTTGATGATCCCGCACTGATTCACCGTCTTGGCGATGGTCTGCGAGATGCGTCCATCCTGACCCTGCTGCGCTCGGATCGTGCGATGATGGACTGCCATCCCGTTTCCCTGATTTCGCTGCAGACTGTCCGGCAGATTGGCGAAGAGCTTGGTCTTGACCTGGACCTGCGTCGTTTTCGCGCAAATATCTATCTGGATCTCGCCGGTAGAGACGGCTTTGGGGAAGATGCGCTGGTGGGGCGAAGGCTGCGCCTTGGTCCGACAGTAGTTCTTGAAGTTTTAGAGCGAGACCAGCGCTGCCGGATGATCTCGCTCGACCCCGATACCGGAGAATCGAACCCGGACATTCTCCAGAAAGTCGCGCATGACCACGAGGGTCGGGCGGGAGTCTACGCCGCCGTCCTCGTAGAAGGCGCTGTAAATACCGGAGCCACGGTCACCATCCTGGACTGAATGCCGTGCTCCAGAGACAAAACTATTATGACAAATTCTGAATCTTCACTATCCAGCCGTCGTCAGTTCCTGCGTTACGCAGGCGGCGTTACCTTTCTCGCGCTTGTTCCAAACGGACAGGGACTCTTCGCGGCCCAGGGACTGGATGCTGCGCTTCCTCTCTTTACCGCGCTTCCCTATATCCAGCCCGGCAATAACAGCGCACTCGTGCCCGGTCGCGAGACACAGACCATTGCGTTCCAGACAGACCGCACGGCTGCTGACTTTACGCTCGAATACGGAAGCACGCCGCTCTACGGGAAAAAGGCGAAGATAGCGCGGATGGAGCGTGCTGCTTCCGCGACCACGACAAAGTATCCCGCTCCCGCGGGCTATAACTATGCCGCCACTCTGCCTGATCTTGCCCTGAGCACGCGCTATTACTATCGTCTGCGCGGCAACGGAAAGATTATAGCGGACGGTGAATTCACCACGCGCAAAGGACGGGGAGAGCGAACGCGCTTTGTGTCTTTCGGAGACAATGCCCAGGGCAGCCCCGGCGAACGCGCCGTCGCCTACCATGCGCACGAATCACGACCCGACTTTATTCTGAACACCGGGGACAATGTCTACAGCAAGGGGCTGAACAACGAGTATATCCAGCATTTCTTCCCGGTCTATAATGCGGACACTCCCGATCCGAAGGTGGGTGCGCCGCTGCTTCGCTCGGTTCCGTTCAGGCTCCCGATGCGCTCGCCTACTACACGAATATGTACCTGCCGCTCAACGGGCCGGCAAAACCCGGCGACCCGACCCCTATAGTCGGCGCGGAGGACAGAGTCAAGCCGTTCCAGAAACTCGCCGGGCCCCGCTACCCGCGTATGGCGAACTACAGCTTCGACTACGGGGATGCCCACTTCCTGTGCCTCGACTCAAATGTCTATATAGACTCCACCAATGCCGACCTGCAGAAGTGGATTGATTCAGACCTTGCCGCCACTAATGCGCGCTGGAAGTTTGTCGCCTACCACCATCCGGCCTTTAACGTTGGCACGGTCCATTACCGTGAACAGCACATGCGTATGCTGTCGCCGCTATTCGAGAAGCATGGCGTCGACGTGTGCCTGAACGGGCATGAGCATGTCTACCAGCGCTGCGTCCCGCTGCGTTTCCAGCCGGGCGGTACCTACAACCGAAGCGGCGACCGACGTGTGCCCGGCACCTTTACCTGTGACCGGAAATTCGACGGGAAACAGAACACGCGCCCCGAAGGGGTTCTGTACATCACCACGGGGGCAGGAGGGGCGGGTCTTTATAACCCGGACTTCGACAATAACCCGGAGAAGTGGCTCCATCCCGATGACAATAATGTCGATTATGTCACCCGTTTTATCTCGTCAACCCACTCTTTTACCGTCTTCGATATGACTGCCGATGAACTTATCATGACCCAGATTGGAGAAGAGGGGCAGACGCTCGATCAGATCCGGCTAACAAAGAGCGCATAAGACGCCATCCCGAAGAGCAGAAACGTTTCTGCTCTTCGGGATGGCGTTCTGGGGCAGGCACAAAAAAAGCGACGCTGCTTGGTAAGCAGTGTCGCCGTCTGTCTTGCCTTAATCATCCACCTTGTGGGTTTTCAGCTCGACTATGAATATAGTATATCGTGAAAAAGCCCCTTAGCGCTAGTGTGTTAGGTCGTAGCTGCATGCTTACCAGTCGAGATCTTTGGAAGACAAAACGGGAAATTTTACCGAACCTCGCCCAGAATGCCCCGCCGCTTGCGGCGCGGGATGAATGG
>JAZKEA010000420.1:0-1048 GCA_040387315.1 Armatimonadota bacterium
ATCTCCTAAGACTTCTATTGCCGAATCCGGAGCCTGAGGAGTTCGGTGAGTTCCTCAAGATTGCTATCATCGGGTTCTTACAGCATGAAAACGCGGATCAGTGGAGCCGTGATCACACCGAGTTCATCAAGTCGCGACGCGAGGGCGAACTGTCGGATGAAAACCTCGCCTGGTATGAGGAGTTTGCCCCGAGCGTCGCGGCGTTTTCCTGCCTTGCGCTCGGCGCTCTCCAGGGCCTTTACAGCCAGGGACAGATCGATGATGAGACGTTTCTGCAGGGGGAAGCACTGCTGCCGGGCTTCATCGCCATGAAAAATGAGCAGATACAGGAGCAGTATGTCGCCGGGGCACCCAGATAAAGGGTTAGATGTTACACCGGGCGTGAGCGTGACCAGAACGAGCGAAAGCGGGCAGTTCGCCTTCTTGACCAATGGAACGAAGTCGAAATTTCAGGGATCGGAGCCCGGTATGAACGGTATTGAAGTTGTGTCCGGCGTGTTTTACGCACCTCAGCACGCCGAACTTCTGCCCGCTGGCCTGCTGCGGGTACCCGTGGTGGAGCGGCTGAGCGACGGCACAGAGGTGGTAGGCCACCGGGACATCGGCCCGGATTTCCCGACTTATTCTTTATGGCGGCGACTTATGGACGAGAAGTGCGAGGATATCGATCTCTTCGATGGCTTCGGGAACGGTTCGCTCCATTTCACCGTCGGGTTATCGCGCTATCTCGAACTGGACTTCCACCCCGCGGATTGGGAAGCTCTGTTCCTGGAGACACTGGGCTGTCCTCCCTATGATCCCTGTCGGCCGGAGGAGGATGCCAATCAGTGCCGAGATCGCAACCGTCGCCTATTCCGGGCTGCTATCCTAGGGTACCCGCTCCTGGGACGCATCTACGACCTCTATGAGGATGCCCTCTTTAGCAGCGAGGAGGTTCCTCTTCTGCGGGAAGAGTGCGAGCGGGCTAAAAACCAGGCGAATCATCCCGGCGGCATCCGGGCACTGCGTAAGCTAATCTTCGCAGCCAATGAAGCCATCGAGGCAAAGA
>JAZKEA010000420.1:1058-3445 GCA_040387315.1 Armatimonadota bacterium
AGTGCGACTAAAAATAATCGCCACGCCGTTTCCAAAAGCGAGGTCGTTTCGCCGTGCTGACTGATCTGCCGCCGGGACGATATGTGTTCCGACTAGCCGGGACCAAACGACTCGATAAACCAGTACTGCTGAAACTCAAAACGGTGCTTGCCGCTCATCGCGAAGAGGGATTCGGGTATGGTGACGGTGAGGCGGTTTTCCTCGTCGAGTAGCACCATCGAGGTCAAATCGCTACTTTACGACGGCGGTGTCTACCAGATGCTGGAACTGCGCGTCCAGCACTTTCTTCTCCGCACTCGCGGGAACCTTCACGGAAAGCGCAAGGATGTTTCCGCTCGTGCTTTTGAGGATGACATAACGCGCCGCCACGCGCTTTGTGCCCTTCTCCTCCATTGTCCAGGTGCACGCCTCGTACCCCTTGCGCGTTTTGAGAAGGGTGAACGGTTTGGCATCGTACTTAGCGGGCGGAAAAGAGCGCGATATGTAGTAGAGAGAGGTGCGATACAGCTGCTCCCAGTCCTGTTTCCCCAAACCAGGCCCGGTCATGGCCGACATCGCCCCGATTTTCGCCCCACTCGCGTCCTCCTTGGGATGGATTTCCCTCTGTCCGAAGGGCGTCTCTTCGGTCACAACCCAGCCGTCGGGGGATTCGAGCGTGTACGACTTCGTATCGAGCGTTACGAACTTCTTCGGGACGACAGCTGGGGATTCCGGCGGCGCGGTCATCGCAGACGCTGAGCCCATCGCCAAAACCGCCGTCGCCATTAAAAACAGAACTTTGAACATATCAAATCCTTTTTTGCCCCTGCCATTGGGCACATGAACGAGTAATTCCCCACCGTTTCGGTCTGTCTGCATTGCCTCCCTAAACGCGTCAGTACGCACCCTTGTTCCCGCTGATAAATTGGTAACGGAAATGCTATAATCATTCGCATGACGATGAGGACAGACGGAGAAAAGTTTGTGCTGGCGCTCGATCAGGGAACGACGAGCTGCCGCGCACTGGCAGTGGATGTGAAGGGTCGTATCGCGGCGACCGCGCAGCGTGAGTTTACGCAGTTTTACCCCCGACCCGGCTGGGTGGAGCACGATGCCAGCGAGATATGGACGGTCCAGAAGGACGTTCTCGACGACGCGGTGCGGAAAATCGGCGGCGCGGACAAAATCGCCGCAATCGGTATCACCAACCAGCGGGAGACCCTGGTACTCTGGGACCGACAGACGGGCGAGCCGGTCCATCCCGCTATTGTTTGGCAGTGCCGACGCTCCACCGCGATCTGCGAACGCCTCAAAGAGGCGGGGCATGAGGCGATGGTTCGCGAAAAAACCGGTCTGCTGCTGGACCCCTACTTTTCCGCCACAAAGCTGACCTGGCTGTTCGAGAACCATCCCGATCTGCGGGACCGCGCGGCAGCGGGCGAACTTCTCTTTGGCACCATTGACAGCTGGCTGATGTGGAAGCTTTCCGGAGGCACGAGGGATGCCGGGGCGCGTCACCTGACGGATATCACGAACGCGTCCCGTACCCTTCTCTTCAATATTCACACCCGCGCATGGGATGACGACCTTCTGGCGTTGTTCGGTGTGCCGCGCGCGATTTTACCGACCGTGGTCTCGTCCAGCGAGACCTATTTTGAGGCCCGCATCGGGGATGTCTCGGTGCCTGTCTCCGGTGTGGCGGGCGATCAGCAGGCGGCGCTCTTCGGTCAGGGCTGCTATGCCCCCGGCGATGCCAAGAACACCTATGGGACGGGCTGTTTTCTGCTGATGAACACCGGAGCGACGCCGCCGACCCCCGAACACGGCCTGCTGGCGACTATCGCCTGGGAGATCGACGGCACTGTCACCTATGCGCTGGAAGGCAGCGTTTTTGTGGCGGGCGCGGCGATCCAATGGCTGCGCGACGGCCTGCAGCTGATCGCGAAGGCAAGCGAAACGCAGGCGCTGGCGGAAAGTGTGCCGGATACCGGCGGGGTTTACTTTGTGCCCGCGTTTACCGGGCTCGGCGCACCCTATTGGCAGCCCGATGCCCGAGGGATGATTACCGGACTGACACGGGGCACGACGCGGGCGCACCTTGTCCGGGCCGCGCTGGAGGCGATTGCCTATCAGACGCGGGACATTATCGGCGCGATGGCGCAGACGGCGAATCTGCCCCTTCCGCGCCTGCGCGTGGATGGCGGCGCGGCAAGCAACGATTTCCTGCTGCAGTTCCAGGCCGACCTTCTCGGTATCCCCGTGGCCCGATCCGCGATTCAGGAGACGACCGCGCTTGGCGCCGCCTTTCTCGCGGGCCTCGCCGTCGGCTTCTGGAAAAGCCGCGACGAAATCGCGACCCTGCGGCAGTCCGACGGCACCTTCACCCCGGATATGGCGGAGACGGAACG
>JAZKEA010000421.1:0-3104 GCA_040387315.1 Armatimonadota bacterium
CGGTCGGCTTGACGGCGACTACATCTCTGATACAGGGGGCAGGGGCAAGAAACGCATTTCCCTCTGTTAGCCGCCACTCGTTCTGCGGACCGGTCCGGTCGCGGAGCGTGAGTTCAATCGCTCCTTCCAGGACCAGCCAAACGGCGTAGGCAGGCGTCGGGAGGCGCCGCAGGCACTCACCGCCGTGCCATCGGTGCTCCTTCGCCCAGCCGACCTGCACAAGAATGTTCATCTATTCACGATGCGCGTGCCCTGACCGTTATTCAGTCGCAGCCGGTTTTGGCAGTGGTGGCAGTTCCGCGGTTCCCAGGCACCACTCACGGACCCACGGCCACTCGCCATATCCCCAATAGGGCGAAATGTGGCCCGCCTGGGCGAGAAGATGGATCGGTATCTGCAGTCGGTCTGAGTAGGCTTTGGTCTGCTCGAACGTCGCGTAGTCATCGTTATCGGAGGCGATTATGACGGTCTCCCGCGCCGCGCGTGCAATACCATCGGCATCGAGTGGGGGAGGAAAGAATCCCTCCACTCCGGGAGGCGCGTCCGTGGGCGGTATACCGGGCATCACATAAGGCGGTGCGACCAGCAGCACGCGGTCTGCCAGTTTGCGGTTCGCAGCGGCGACAAGATGAAACCAGCTGATCGCACCGAGGCTATGGGCGACAACCGTGAGTTGGTCGGCATCGGCGCGAAGCGACTGAAGAGTATTGGTCAGCGATTCGAGCCAGGCATCTCTGTCCGGCGCGGCGGGATTCGGCTGTTTCGGGTAATGCACCGGAACGCCCGCAGCGGAAAGCGTCGTGAAGAGATGCTCCTGCCAGTGGGCAGGTTTATTGCCACCCCATCCGTGCAAAATCAAGACGGGATTGGCGGAGACAGTTTCTGTGGTACTCATGTCTCTATTTTGGACACGATCGCTTGATTCGCCTTCTTATCCTTTGATGTACAGCTGAGTTAAAGCCAGCGCTCCCATTTTCACCGGATGTCTGCCAGGATTAGGAGTAACCTGCTTCGGAAATATACACCCTGGAAGCTTTACTTTCTCCGAAAAGCTTCCAGGGGCGAGGAAGGCAATTTTAGAGTGAATGATACCGGCAATGAGGGCGGAGCGACGGCGCATTTCGACGTGATGATTATCGGGGCGGGTCAGGCAGCGATGCCTCTGGTCTTTGAACTGGCAAAAAACGACCTGACCGTGGCACTGGCTGAACGCAAACACCTTGGCGGGTCCTGTGCAAACTTTGGCTGCACACCGACAAAAGCCGTGCTGGCATCGGCGAAAGTGGCACACCTGGCGCGAAGAGCGGAGGAGTTTGGCATTCGCGTTCCCACTGTCGAGGTTGACTTTCCCGCTGTCCTCGCGGGTGCGAAAGCAATTGTGCGAGAGTCACGGGAAGGTCTGGACGATGAGTTCAAACAGGGAGAGAACCCGACGCTTCTGCGGGGACATGCACGGTTCGTGGGCAGGACGGACAGCGGATTCCATGTTCAGATTGAAGGTGGCCCGCTGGTAACCGCGACGCAAGTTGTGCTCGACACCGGTACCCGGGCTATGATCCCGCCGGTATCGGGGCTGAAAGAGGTACCGTTTCTAACCGCGGATAGCTGGCTGGAGCACACCACACTTCCCGAACATATCATTCTTCTTGGAGGCGGTTATATCGGCTTGGAAATGGCACAGTTTTACCGGCGTATGGGCAGCCATGTTACCGTGATAGAGCGCTGCGACAGCATTGCGGTAAACGAGGATACGGATGTCTGCGAGGCGCTTCAGCCCGCTTTGGAGAAGGAAGGTATTGCGTTCCATCTCTCGACTGAAGCGACACGGGTCGAAAAATCTGCAGGGTCTATTCGGGTGTTCCTCCGAGGAGAAGACGGTACCGAGGCTGTAGTGGAAGGAACTGACCTCTTTGTTGCCACAGGACGCTGTCCGAACACGGATGACCTCGGTCTTGGCAGTATAGGGATGCAGACGGATGAGCATGGGCTAATTGGTGTCAATCTGCATTTAAGGACCAAGATCGAAGGTCTGTGGGCGGTGGGGGATATTAGGGGTGGTCCCCAGTTTACCAGCACCTCCTGGGACGACCACAAAATCGTCCTGTCTGCTATAGTCGGAGACAGCTCTCACACAACCAAGCGTTTAGTGCCCTACGCAATCTTTACCGATCCACAGTTGGGGCGTGTGGGTATCACAGAGGCCGAAGCGCGAAAATCAGGAAAATCGGTCAAAGTTGGTCGTTACGATATGTGCCACAATGGCAGAGCGAGGACGCATCGGGAACGCAACGGTTTTGCCAAGGTGATAGTCGATACCGAGACCGATCAGATTCTGGGGGCGGCTATTATTGGGGAGGAGGCGGCTGAGCTAATTCACCTCTACGCGGCACTGATGAACGCGAAAGCACCTGCCGTCACGATGCGGGACGCGGTCTATGTGCATCCGACCTATGCGGAAGCGATTCAGAGCGCGGTGGAGGCCGCTGTATGATACCGAACGCTCATTCGTCGAACTGACGCCTACAAAGAAAGGCAGCAACCATATGAGAATACTGTACGCGACAGACGGTTCAGAGGGGGGACTCAGTACCGCGCGGTTTTTAGCGGGCCTTTCAGCGCAACGCGACATCCACGTACACATTGTGGCGGTGCTCGACCCCAAGGATCCGGGCGACGGGTCCGCGGTTCTTACGCACGCCCGATCAGCACTTGGTGAATTTGCGGGAGACGTGACAACAGCGACCGGGCGAGGAAACTCCACAAGTGCCATTGTCGATTTTCTCCTGCGCACTGCGGATGACGAAAATGCGGACTTGATTGCGTTAGGGGCAAGTGGCACGTCTGCCGTGGCCCGCTTTTTCCTGGGGAGCGTTGCGGAATCAGTCGCCCGCCATAGCCAGCACTCCGTCCTCGTGACCCGCTCGTTGAAGGAACCGCTGCAAAAGGTAATCATCGGGTTCGATGGTTCCGAATGTGCCCGCGCGGCCGCTGAATTTGCTGTCACGAAATTTCCGCTTCCGTTAGATTGCACGCTGAGTGTCAATTCAGTGGTCCCGCAGCCGATCTTCGGGGTGGCGGGAGACCCATCCTATCCTATGACGCCA
>JAZKEA010000422.1:0-6030 GCA_040387315.1 Armatimonadota bacterium
GTTTCCGCATCTGCTCCGCTCCTGACTCCCGCAGAAGACCAGGGCAACGCAGATGCTGCTACTGCCCTTAACACCCCCTCTCCTTCCGAGGGGAGGGGGAAGGGGGGGAGGGGTGCTCTAATCGTCAAGAACCTGGTTCTTGGCAAACTGCACACCGAGTCGATCTCCTTTACCGTGAAGGCCGGAGAAATATTCGGGATTGCGGGAGTGGATGGCAACGGGCAGGGAGAACTGGCAGATTGCCTGACGGGGCTGATGCGTCCAGGAGGGGGCAGTATCCGTGTCGGGGAGGTCGTGCCCCAGACCAACCTGGCAGCATTTCGGCGGGCGGGGGTCGCGGTGGTGCCCGCGGACCGGCAGGTGCGCGGACTGGCGATGCCGATGACTCTTACGGAAAACTTTACCCTCGGAGTCTATGATAAGTCGTCGTTCCGGTGGGGACCGCTGTTGCGCTGGCCCGCGCTTCGGCAGCGTGCGGAGACTCTGATACAGCAGTACGATATTCGTGCTTCGGGCGCGGGGGCGATCGCGCAGTCGCTCTCTGGAGGGAACCAGCAGAAGGTGGTGATCGCGCGGGCGCTTGCCGGGAACCCCCAGGTCGTTGTCGCCGTTAACCCTACGCGGGGGCTGGATGTTGGCGCGATCGCCTATGTCCACCGCGCTCTCCGGAGCGCTCGGGACGCAGGGGCGGCTATTGTGCTTATCTCCACCGAACTGGAGGAGGTGCTGTCGCTCTCCACCGAACGGGTCGCGGTGCTCTATGAGGGAAGTTTTTCGGGAATTGTTACGCCGGATACCCCGCGCGAAGAGATCGGTCTGCTGATGGGTGGAAAAAAACACGAAGAGTCAGAGAATGAAACAGCGCCTGCTGCGTGATCTTCCTCTGCTCCTTCTGGTAATGGCTCTGGGGCTCAGCGTGCTGGCGCTAATCGTGCGTCTTGTGGGCGCGTCGCCGGTCGCGGCGGCGAACGCGCTCTGGGCGGGAGCTTTTGGATCGCCCTACAGTATTTCCGAGACTCTGGTTCAGACCGCGCCGCTGCTGCTGACCGGTCTTGGGGTCGCGGTCGCTTTTCGCTGTGGCCTGTTTAACATCGGCGCGGAGGGTCAGTTTCTCGTCGGCGCAATGGCGGCGACCTGGATCGGCACCATGAAGACAGTCCCTGCGCCCCTTCATCTGCCGCTCGTACTGGTGGCTGGAGCGGTGGCCGGAGGGCTCTGGGCCGGTATCGCGGGACTTCTCAAGATTTATCGCGGGGTGCAGGAGGTGCTCTCGACTCTGCTCCTGAATTTTGTCGCGCTGCAGACACTCTCGTGGGTCGTTCGTGGACCGCTTCAGGAGGCGGAAAAAGGGTTCCCACAGTCGGATGCCATTGCGATTCCTGCGCGGCTGTTAGTGCTCGTGCCGCAGACGCGCCTTCATGCCGGGGTCATTTTTGCCCTATTTTGCGCGATCCTGATCTGGTTTATCCTGAAGTGGACTGTGGGCGGCTTCGCTCTCCGCGTCGTCGGGTCGGGGGAGAAGGCGGCTGAGACCGCGGGAATTCCTGTCCGTCGTACCGTTTTCCTGACGTTTCTGCTTTCCGGGGCGCTTTCCGGCCTGGCGGGAGCGGTTCAGATCTCAGGGGTCACCTATCTCCTGTCGGATGGGTACTCTCCGGGCTATGGCTATACCGCGATTGCGGTCGCACTGCTGGCAAATCTGTCACCGCTGGCGGTTATGCCCTCGGCACTGTTCTTTGGCGCGCTGACCGCCGGGTCGAACGTCGTTCAGCAGCGAATCTCCGGTATTCCCTCTGTCGTGGTGCAGGTGCTTCAGGCGGTCGTCCTCCTGTCGTTCCTGGGTTACGCTTGGGCGCGGGAGCAGCGGCTGCGCCGCCAGGGCGGTGCCGCATGACGTGGCCGCTCATACTCTCTTTTGTCCTGCAGAGCATCGCCTATGCCACTCCCGTTTTGCTGGCATCGCTTGGCGCTGTCTTCTCCGAGCGGGTCGGCGTCGTCAACATCGGGCTGGAAGGGCTTATGCTGGCAGGCGCGCTGGCCGCGGTCGTCGCGGCGACGGCGGCAGGGTCCGCATTAGCTGGGGTAATGGCAGGTCTTCTGGTGGGCGTCGCGCTCGCGGCGCTCTTCGCACTCTTCGGCGTCACACTGCGCCGCAATCAGGTGATCGTCGGCACGACCATAAACTTTCTTGCCTTGGGACTGACCGGCATGCTGTATCGTGCCTGGACCACGGCAGGATCGTCCGGCGGGAAGAAACTTCCAAGCTTGCCGCAGATCATCGGCAGCGGCAGTGTCGCGATCAACGCGTTGACCGTATTTGCACTGGTGCTGATTCCTATCGCCCACTGGCTGCTCTTTCGGACACGCTTCGGCGTCACGCTTCGCGCGACGGGCGAGGTCCCGGAGGCAGCCGCTTCCGGCGGCACGCTGGTAAATCGTCTGCGGGTCCTGGCTTGCCTGCTTACTGGGGGGCTTTGCGGCCTCGGAGGCGCATCACTGTCGCTCGGTATCAGCAGTGCCTTTACGGAGGGAATGACCAACGGGCGCGGGTTCATCGCGCTCGCAGTCGTGGTTTTCGGACGGTGGAACCCCTTTGGAGCCCTCGCGGCATCTCTGCTTTTCGCCGCTGCCGATGTCGCCCAGGCACGCCTGCAGACAGTTACGGGCGTTCAAAACTGGCTCGCATCGCTGCACCTCGGCGACACCTACCCGTTTTTCCTTGCACTGCCTTACATTCTGACCCTGGTCGCGCTTGCTGTGCGCGGGTCAAAAGTGCGCCCCCCCGCGTCTCTCGGCCAGCCCTTCGAGCAAGGATAATACTGCTAATCCGATGCCTTGACAGCGGTTTCTATGGCCCGCTCGCCTGCAATGAACACTCTAATGCTCTCAAATGTCACCCCTGCTCCCCTCAAAAGATGAGAGGATAAAGTGTCTTCGACCGCTGTCAATCCCAGCAGCAGATAGAGCGTCTCAATAACGATGGTCCCATCCTTCTCCGCTTCAGATGACTCGATCTGACGAACCTTCTGCAGGGAGTCGGAAAAACCTTGCCACGGCTGTCCCTTTGGCAAAGCGGCAAGGTGTTGCTGAAGTTCCCATTTCAGCTTCCAGGTGCTGATACCTCTCCGCTTCAGATAATGAAGGGCTTGATTCTCACCGGACATTAAAAGGCCAAGTAAGGCGTGCTCCGCTTCCGTACGTGAATGACCTGCCAGATGCACCAGAACCTGCATATTCTCCTGCGCATGGTTCGCCTCCTGCGAGTGCGCGGGAACTGCTCCGTGAACGTAGGTACCGTTGGCGAGCCGCTCCAGAACAACATCCAGAACCCCTTTGAGCTCGCCCTCACGAATCGCCTGTACATAGGTCTCTGAAAAGAAGCGAGGATGTTTTGCCATCGCACGGGAGAGGCAACTTCCTGCCTGGATCTCCTGGTTGATGTCCTCGATGACAGCGCGAAAATCGAGGTTTGTCTCCTGTTGGGCAAGTTGCGTAAAAGAGCGTACCAGTGACACGCCTTCTGCTATCAATGCGGAGAACAGTTTGGTGAAAGCGGTAACACGGACGGCGAAAGCCGCATCGTGCGAGGGGCGGACTTCTATCAAATCTTCCTGCATTTCGCGAAGTATCCTTTCCTTAAGGCGGCGACGGGCTGAGGCGAGCCTTTTTCGTATGCCGACGACGGAGATGCCGGTAAAAGCGGCAATCTCCTTCTGTGAGTAGTCTGAGATATAAAACAGGATCGTTACCTGACGTTCTGTTTCAGGCAGTGCCTCGAGAGCGGCGTGTACGTTCCTCGCTTCGCCGCGTCGCAGAGCCTGCTCGTGTGGTCCCTCGCTGGGAGCCATGGGAAGAGATAGCGCATCCTCCAGCGGTATCGTCGGCAATCGGTTTCGGCGAAGACGGCGGTGACACTGTGACGCGACTATCTGCCGCAGCCATCCGGGAAAGGCACGGGTATCACGAACCTGATTCAGGTTCTGCCATGCTGCAATGAAGGCGTCCTGTGCGGCATCTTCCGCGGAGGCATAATCGCCAAGCAGTGCATACGCGCTGCCGAAGGCCATATCCTGGAACTCCGTGACCAGAGCCGCGAACGCCTGATGCCGCTCTCGCAGCGGCTGACTTGGGTCTGTGGCAATTTGAACCAAAGACACAAGATTGTCGCGATTCAGCATCCGTTTTCTGATCCTGTTCTGCTATACAGAGCCAGAATTAGTAGTGGACTGTAACCCTGAGGAAACTAATTCTTCCTGCTGACGTCTCACGCGCCAGTCGCGTGGGCTGAGACCCGTGTGTTTTTTGAAGCGCAGAGAAAAGTAAAACGGGTTCTCGAAGCCGATCTCCAGAGCGATAGCGCTTATTGTGCGTCCGGTGCGCTCCAGAAGCTGCTGGGCACGCGCCATCCGTTCCGCTTCCATAAACTGCTGGGGTGTCTGGCCTGTCTGCTCGCGAAAAAGGTGCGCGAGCCGCGAAACGGAAAGGTCTACTTCCCGTGCCAGCGCGGACATCATCATGGGTTCGGAAAGGTGCTCCAATAGGTAGGAGCGGGCGCGCAGTACGCGCTCATCGATCCTGCCGCCGCCAAACGGAAGAAGAGCGCGATCACACTGGAGCAGCGCCATCTCCAGGTGATTCAGCGCAAACGCATCGCGCCGCGCCTGACCGCTTAGCGCGTGACGGTGCATGGCGGCAAGGTTATGCTCGATATCGGATCGGGTGGGTTCGGAAAGAGAGGCATGAACGATACCGGGAGCCGCATCACTCCAGGCGCTTAGCCAGTCCAGCCAGTGTGGCCGAGGAAGGAAGTGTGCCCAGAGTATCTCCCAGAGGTCCGACCGGTATGCGGTTCCATAGTCATGAAGGGTCTGGGGTCGCAGCAAGGTAATATCCCCGGCAGTGGCCGATAGATGCTTGCCGTCGGTTGTTCCAAAGCGTCCCTGCCCTCCGGTCGTAAAGATAACAAGCCAGTCGGTCGTGCCGCGCGGTCGCCAGGTTGTGTAACCCGGCCCCTCGCGAAAGTGGCCCGTGACTATGGGAGCGACTGTCGGTTTAGGTGTCGTATCTTTTGACATGATATTAGCCATTAGCAGAATATTATAGGCATTCGGCAAAAGAAGCGATAGCCACTGAAAATAGATAGGAGTATGATGCAGCTATCACCGCAGTGCAGGAGGAAAGTATGAGCGCAGTCGCTGACCGTGTCGATTCGGAAAAAGATTTACTTTACGCCCAGTTCGCGCGAGATGGGTTTGCTGTAGCACGGGGTTTCTTCAGTTCCGCGGAGATCGCTGAGATCCGGGATACCTTCATGGCCCAGGCCGCCAATGGCCCGGTGGAAGGGCTGTCGGATGGTCATTATAAGTCGCTGACACCGGATGATCCGCTTTCCTGGTATCCGCGAATGATGCACCCGCACAAGCATGCGGAACTTGCTGTCGGTCCGCTCGCGATGCGATATATGCTCGACCAGCGCCTGCACGATGTACTCGCCTCTTTTATGGGGGAGGAACCGGTAGCCGCTCAGAGCATGTTCTACTTCAAGCCGCCGGGGGCACGTGGTCAGGAGCTTCATCAGGATAACTTTTACCTGCGCGTCGCGCCGGATACCTGCTACGCCGCCTGGGTCGCTGTGGACGATGCCGATGAAGAGAATGGCGGCATGATGGTCGTGCCGGGATCAAACGTTGTGGATATTACCTGCCCGGAGCAGGCAGACCCGTCCCGGTCTTTTACGACACACTATGTGCCTGTTCCAAAGGGACTGGAGGCTACTGCCGTAAAGCTTAAGGCGGGAGACGTCCTGTTCTTCAACGGCAGTGTCATACACGGCTCCTATCCCAACACGAGCAGGGACCGCTTCCGCCGCGCCTTCATCTGCCACTATGTTCCGGAGAAAAGCGCGGAATTGTCACAGGGATACTCCTCGCTCCGTTTTGACGGCACCCCGGTACAGATTCCCGCCGCCATCGGCGGCGGCCCCTGCGGTATCACGCAGCCGATGGGCCCACACTAAAGCCCCGAAACTAA
>JAZKEA010000422.1:6040-11566 GCA_040387315.1 Armatimonadota bacterium
GGACAGCAAAACGCCCCGCTGCCGAAAAGGCAGCGGGGCGTTTTGTGTTTGTCGGAGTTTAGAGTATCTACTCTTCTTCCGTCTCCGCTTCGGCATCGTCGATTTCTGTATCATCGACCTCAACATCGTCAACCGCCAGGTCCGGGTCCAGATCGACACCCAGAGCGCCATCGGCGCTGCGGGGGCTGTCACCATCACTCAGAGATACCGGCGCGGGCTGACCAAGACGCGGTGACTTCTGGCGACAGGTATCGCAGGTAAACTTGACATTCACATTTGCGTACCAGGAGGGAATAGCGGAGATGGGTACGCCACACTCAATACAGTGGACCTCTTCAACGATACGCTCGTCGGGGTCCACAGCGCCGGTGTTCAAAACAGTCGCAGCTGCGGTAGACATATTTAATTCCTAGATTCGTTGTTCCGTAAGTTTAAGCGGTGAAAGGCTATTCACCGGAGATCGGCTTGTTGACCGCTGTCGCCGCGACGACTTTCCGCCGGGAATTTTCCGACGCATTTTCGTCTTCCGGCGAGTGGCTTGGCGGAAGAAAACCGTTGATCAGCATCAGGACTCCTGCCACCAGATACAGAATCCACTCCTGGCCTGAGGTGGGGCGGCCTGGATCGAAGACCATATTCTTGCCCTGGATACCACCTATGATTCCTACTGCCAGAAGAATTACAGCAAGCAGGTTAAATGAGTTCCACCAGCGAAAGTGCATCCGGCCTCGGTCTCCGCGTATCACGTAAATTGAAAACTGATACCTGCCGCGTTTCTCGTGTGGGGCCAGACAAAGCCGCCAATGGGAAAGCACGCATCTCAAAGTGTATCACAGGGCTATAACAACGGAAACGTATCAGGCACTTTTGTGCCGTCATTTCGCATTGGATACCGTATCATAGGAGAAGACGTGAAGAGAACGCGTCACTTTCGTCCGTGCCGGAATCTACCGGGAGATCATTCCGCTCGCGAACCGCGAATCAGTGCGCTGAGTAAGCAATTCCTATGACCGATATAACCAACGTTAATCTTCTTTGTAATCGCAAGGCACGCGGTATCGCCCCCCTTTCGCGATACGCCGTTCAGGATGACGGCTCAGTAATGGCCTCCGTGCCGGATGCGATGCAGGTTCGGACGTTCCATGTGGTGCGATTTGACGCACGCGGAAAATCTCAGGTCGTGGAGACGTATAACGTCGAGACACTTCGCCGCACCGAGATTGGGGCGTCGGGTCTGAGCTATCTGGGCACCACGGACGATGACCTGTACCTATTTCGGGACTCCCGCAAGAGCCGTTTTCAGCCGGAGCGCCGCGCTTCGTATACGGATGTCGCTCTGACCGCGTCGGGACATCGATTCGCAACGACGTTTTGCGACATGCTGGCATCAAGTCATGCACTTACGCTCGGGGAAAATAATGGAAATCTGGTCTGGACAACCGACATTCCATTTCCGGTGGCGCGTATCGCCGTAGATCGTGAAGGTCAGTTTATCGCTGTTGGGGGCGAAAACGGGGACCTTGTCGTGTACGATGCCAAACGCGACATACGGATGCGGCATCTGACGGAAGTTCCTATTTATGCCCTCGCAACGGCGGGTTTGGAGCGAACCGTTTTCGCGGGCGGCGGCGGTGTCGGCCTGGTCGATAGTGATGGAAAGCTGCTCTGGTTTACGGAACTGCCGGGCGATCCGCTTGAGATAGTGATGGATCAGAACGGACATACTATCGCGGTTCTGCTTCGCCTTGATGACACCTCGGGGCGTCTCGTTTTTCTTTCCGCCGATGGTTTGCCGACCTGGGATATCGACTTTGATGAGGCGCGACCCACGGGTGTCTCTTTTTCCGCGAATGGTCGCTTTGCCGCAGTCACCCTGCGTGACGGAACCCTTTCGGTTTACGAGCTGTTTTTCGGGGAGCGTGTCGCTGCTGTCGATTCCGAGCAGATTCTGTCCGAAGCCCGTACCGCACAGGATGCGGGAAATTTCGTTGCTGCCGTAGAGCTTCTGAAATCACGTCTTGCCGCCGTACCTTCCGATACCCACGCCTGCGAGGCTTTGGCGGAGGCGCTGTCCAGGCTGAGAGAGCGAAATCTCGCCGCCGCCGCAAACGCGGAAAGCGTCGGCGACTTCCGGGAAGCCGACAGCCGTTTTGCGGAAATCGCCGCGATGCTTCCCGTGGATGCGGAGATTACGACGCTCCGACACGATCTCCGCATCCGCTGGGATGCCGCTGCACGCAGGGCAGGAGAGGAGGCCATTGCTTCCGGCAATGGTCCGCTCGCCGAACAGCAGTACCTGGAAGCAATCGAGGCGGACCCACTGGATGCCTCCGCCCGTGCCCTGCTGGCGGATGCGCGTCATGCTGCTGCTGAAGGAGCCTTAGCGCGAGGCCGCAGCCTCATCGCCGCGGGCGCTTTTACCGAAGCCATCGATGCCCTCGCGGAAGCGCAGCAGCGCGGTGCCAGTGGCCCGGACATAACGGGGCTTCTGAGAGCCGCCTGGGTCGGAGAGGCGCTGGTAAAGGGGAACCAGCTCTACCAGGACCGTCAGTACGCCGCTGCCCTTTTCGAGTTCAAAAAAGTCCTGCGCTACGATCCTGATAACAACGATGCTCTGCAGAAGATCAGTTATGCCCAGAACTTCCTGCAGGACACCCAGCTGAACGAACGATTCACCCGCCTGGAGTAGGGAAAACCTGTTCTGAATCGGTATGACAAAACATATGACGGAAGCCGAACAACTCGCCGAAGCCGAAGCCATTATTCGCTTTCAGGAGGAAAACCCTGACTACTGGGGCGACCAGGATGAAAACGGGATTGACCTCGCTCGTCTGCGGGAGAACCTGAAGCTGACTCCTGCCGAACGTATCGATCAGCACGAAACTGCCCGGTGGTTTGCCATGAAAGTAAAGGAAGCCGGTGAAAGATCTAGAATCGCTCAAAGAAGCAGTACGCCGCTTTCATAGTGTGGGAATCGATGTCGTTTTGATTGGTGGTCTCGCGATGATTGCTCATGGCGCGAATACACTGACCGTAGATGTCGACTTTGCTTATTCTGTCGACTCCGTGAACCTCGAACGTCTCGCTGCTTTTCTGCCGACCATCCATGCACGCGTATTAGGTCGTCCCGCGAACGACAATTTTGTGATCACAACAGGTACGCTCCAGCGAGTCAGATTTCTCAACCTCTACACAGACCTTGGGGAAGTGGATATCATGCGTGACATACCCGGCGTGGAATCCTTCGAAGGTTTATCGCAGCGGTCCGTTCCCACAGACTTTGGTGGTTTTATCGTGCGTATTGCATCCCTTGATGACCTGATCGCGATGAAGCGCGCCGCGAACCGTCCCAAGGATCAAGGCCACTTGTACGAGTTGTTGGCGCTCAAAAAATTAATAGGAGAGCAGGAAACGCCATAGCTGCTTCGCATCCAAGAACTAGGCCCGCTTGAGACGAAGCACTTCGCCTCGCCCCCGTCAGCGCTCGTGGAAGCGAGCGCTCAGAAACGCCCTGGTGTGTCTGCTGGCGATTCCCGTTCTCCTATTCGGGGTGATCTGGCTCCGATACCGGGTTCGTTCCACCCCGAGTCCCATTCAGGGTCAGGTCCTTTTTCGGGGCGCCATCTATGACCGTGAGGTAAGGCGTACTCCCCGGCCTCTGGTGCTGCATTTCGTGACTGTGGATCTGAGCACGCCGGGTCTGCGCTTTCTGGTGACGCCACCGGAGGACCCCAAGGCCGAACTCCCGCTCAAGGGGCGCACAACCTCGGCTTTCCTCCAGCAGGCGGGGGCGGATCTTGCCATAAACGGCGATTTCTTTTATCCATGGAAATCCAACACAATGCTGGACTACTACCCCCATGTAGGCGACCCGGTGACGGTACAGGGTTATGCCTCGTCAAACGGTGTGCCCTACGGAAACAACACCAAACGCTGGGAACTGCCGGCACTATGCTTCTCCTCGGATGGTAAAGCGAGTATTCGGGCTGTCAAGGTGGGGGAGAAGCCGCCTCATAATGCCGTGGGCGGCGACCGGCTACTGCTACAGGACGGGAAGGTTACCGGGGCTGCGAAAGCAAGCGATGCTCTCCACCCACGCACCGCGGCGGCTCTGGACCGCTCAGGGAAGCATTTGCTTCTTGTGATCGTAGATGGGCGGCAGGCAGGTTATAGCGAAGGTGCGACGACGGAAGAGCTCGCTCTATTCCTGCGTGAAAAAGGGGCGTACACGGCGATTAATCTGGATGGCGGCGGTTCCGCCGCGCTCGCCGTGCGCGGGCGGAACGGAATGCCTGAAGTGCTTAACTCCCCGATCAATCACTGGTACCTCCCGCATAATGAGCGTGTCGTCGCGAATCATCTTGGCCTTTTCGCCCCCCAAAAACCCTGAATTGAGCCATCGACACAAACCCCGGAAAAAATACGTTATAATGGGGCAACTCCCCCGTCTGGTATGTCTACCGCGGGGTCGTTATTTTTCGATGCCCTTCTAAGACACCTCCTGTAAAGGCGATCTTTTTGAACTGCTGCCGAATGTCAACACAAAATTCCATTCCCGCCGCGCGCCGACTGGCGCTGATTGGGCTCTTTGTTCTGTCTACCGCCTCCCTGCTGCTCACCGGCGGATGTGGCAATAACCCGTACCCACCGGGCGAGAGCAGGGGAAAGGTCGCCTATCGCCTGATCGGTGACGACCCCAAGTCCCTCGATCCGAGCTTTTCCTACACCGTGTCTGAGGCGCTGATTACCGACAGTATCTACCCGTCGTTCTACCGCTACAATTTCCTGAAGCGCGATCCGTTTGCTCTGGAACTGAATATCGGAGCCGAAGAGGCGAAGCGCGAGCCGTATACATACACGCAGATCGGAAAAGACGGCAAAAAAACCACCGTTACCGGCGAGCAGTACACCTTCCGTATGCGCCCCGACATCCGTTTCCAGGACGACCCCTGTTTTCCCGACGGCAAGGGACGTCTCGCGAACGCGAACGACCTCCTTTATTCATTTAAACGGATGATGGACCCGAAGGTACAGTCGCCGGTCGCCTCCTTCTTTGCGGACAAGGTCATTGGGTGGCCTGAGTACACGGCGGCTTTTGAGAAACTGGGCGCGAAGAACTACGATAATGGCCTGCCTGGTATCCAGGTCGATCCGAAAGACCCCCTGACGCTTCACATCTACCTGAGTCAGCCGTACCCACAACTCCGCTACCTGATGGCGATGCACTTCACGACCCCGCAGGCCCGAGAAGCGGTGGAAAAATGGGGTGACGACTACAAGCTGCGCCATCCGGTGGGCACGGGTATGTACCAGCTTACGGACTTCAAGTCCAAGCAGCGTATCGTGCTGGAGGTGAACCCGAACCGCTACGCCTCTTATTACCCGACCGAAGGAACCCCGCAGGATCGTGCCGAAGGTCTGCTGAAAGATGCCGGAGCACGCCTTCCGCTGACGGACAAGGTCGTCTTCAGTGTCATCAAGGAGAGTGTGACCGCCTTCAATCTCTTTCAGCAGGGCTATTTGGAT
>JAZKEA010000422.1:11576-24000 GCA_040387315.1 Armatimonadota bacterium
ATTACGGTCGGCAATCTCACCTTCAATCCCGCCAGCAGCGGCAACTACACGCTCAGCTCGCCGAACACCAACGCCACCGAGGTTCTCAAAGGCACGGACCTTTCCCCGGAGATGAAGAAGCGCGGCATCACCATGCGCCGTGATGTCTCCGTCAGTGTCCGTTACTGCTTTTTTAACATGAACGACCCGGACTGGGGTGGTTATACACCGCAGCGCCGGAAATTGCGCCAGGCCGTCACGCTTGCCATCGACAGTCAGTCGTTTATCGATGTCTTCAACCGGGGCAACGGGGTCCTAGCCCAGAGCATGCTTGCTCCGGGTGTCTTCGGCTACGATCCCAAGTTTCGCAACCCGTACACTCAGTTCGACCCGAGCCTGACCAAAGCCAAACAGCTTCTCGCCGAGGCCGGGTACCCGAACGGAGTCGATCCAAAAGACGGCGGTCCTCTCACCCTGACTATGGATGCCATCAGCGGGTCGCCGGAAGTCGCCGCTCAGGACGAGCTTATCAAGCGTCAGGTCGAGAAGCTGGGCATTAAGGTAAACCTGGTCTTCACCCGGTACGCCGTCTGGCAGGACAAGACCAACAAGGGGCAGTTCCAGTTCTCGCCGATCTACGGCTGGTTCGCCGACTACCCGGACCCGGAAAACTTCCTGTTCCTCCTCTACGGCCCGAACAAAGCCCCCGGCCCGAACGCTTCGTTCTACAGTAATCCCGAGTATGACCGCCTGTTCCTCCAAATGCAGAAGATGGAAGATGGCCCGGAGCGCGCCGCCATCATCCGCAAAATGCTGGATCTGACCACCGAGGATTGTCCTGTCATCCCGATGTACCATGACGTCAACTTCTCGCTCTCGCAGGGATGGGTCCGCAACACCAAAACGCATCCCATCAGCAACGACGACTCGCAATACCGTGGTATTGATCCCGTACAGCGGGAAAAGATGCAGGCGCAGTGGAACCAGCCGAATTACGTCCCGCTCTGGGCCGGACTGTTCCTGATTGTCGCGAGTACCATCCCGGCGGCTCGCGTGATAGGGCAGAGGACCAATCGCAAGGTGCGCCGCGCGGATGCAAACATGGTGAGAGAAGGGGACGGAGAATAACCCATGCTGAATTATGTCTTCCGGCGCGTGCTTTACGCCATACCTACCCTGATCGGCGTCTCGCTGCTCACCTTCGCTCTGTTTTACCTGACCACCCCTCCGGAAGTTCTGGCGCGTCGTAATATCTCCACCAAGAACCCGTCGCCCGCCCAGATTCAGCAGTGGCTGAAGGACCATAACTACGACAAGCCGCGCGCGGTGCAGTTCAAAGAGCACATGGTTTCGCTGGCGACCTTTGACTTCGGCAAAAGCGATGCTACCGGTCAGCCCATTGGGGACATTATCAAGCGTGGCGCCGGTCCCTCGTTCATTATCCAGTTTCTCATCTTCGCGACGACTCTCTACGTCTCGCTGACACTCGCGGTTATCGCTGCCTATTTTCGCGGGACGTATGTGGACCTGCTGACAACGGTCCTTACGGTTCTTGTGATGAGTGTCGCCTACATTGTTTATGTGAATGTCGGGCAGTACATGCTGGGAAAAGTGCTGAAATGGGGGCCGCTCACCGGGTTTGATTTCGGTGTGGGTGGCGCGCGTTTCCTCGCTCTGCCGATTATTATCGGGACAGTCGCGGGCATCGGCGGTGGCGCTCGTTTGTATCGTACCTTCCTGCTCGACGAGATCAACCAGGATTACGTTCGTACCGCGCGTGCTAAAGGTGTCGCTGAGCGCGTGATACTGCTGCGGCATGTCCTAAAGAACGCGATGATCCCACTGATTACCTCCACGGTCTCTGCGATCCCCGGGCTGATCCTGGGTGGCGTTGTCACGGAGAACTTTTTTAACATTCCCGGTCTTGGCAGTGCGCTGGTGGATGCAATCAATAGCCAGGACTTTGCGGTTGTCCGAGCGATGGTATTTCTGGGGGCGTTGCTTTTTATCGTGGGCCTGATAATTACGGATATTGCGTATGCTATCGCGGACCCGAGGGTGCGGTTGGAATAGGAAAAGGCGCGACTAACTTTATGCAGTTCACCCTGACTGATGTTCTTTATAATTTGATTGCCCTTCTCGCTTTTGGGGCGCTCCTGCTCGCGGTCGTTCGTGCGCGGCGCCAGCCGCTCTGGGCGGAAGCGTACCGTCGTCTCGGACGCAACCGGGTCGCTATGACGACGCTCTGCATCCTGATGCTGTATGGCACGGTGGCTCTGCTGGACAGTATCGGCTGGACGGACAAAGCGACACACAGCCGTCACACGATACTGGACAGCATGTTCAAGCGGCCTGCAGAGCGCACCTACTCCGCGCCTCTAGCCACAATGACCACAGGCGAGCCTGTCGCGCACAAGCTAATAAATCCCGGCTCCCATCTGCTGGGAACGGATCAGCTTGGTAACGACGTGCTGTATCAAACGCTCCGCGGCGCACGCACGGCTGTGATCGTCGGCGGGCTTACCAGCCTCCTCGCGACGCCCATCGCACTTTTCCTTGGCCTGATGGCTGGCTACTTCGGTAAGCGGGTAGATGATGCGGTCCAGTACACCTACACGGTGCTCTCTTCTGTTCCCGCTCTGCTTCTGCTGATCGCGCTCCTGATGATGCTAGGTCCGGGCCTGGTTCAGATCTGCGTGGCGCTGGCGGTGACCAGTTTTGTCGGATTGTGTCGCCTGGTGCGCGGCGAGACACTGAAACACCGAGACCGTGAGTATGTCCGCGCAGCGAAGTCGCTCGGCGTGCCGTCCGGGCGCATCCTGTGGCGGCATATCCTGCCGAACCTCCTGCCGGTCGTCATTATCTCGGTGACCCTCGGTTTTTCCAGCCTTGTGCTCGCCGAATCGACGCTTTCTTATCTTGGAGTCGGGGTTCAGCAGGATACCGGCAGCTGGGGCAACATGATCAATGCCGCCCGCGCCGAACTCGCCCGCGACCCGATCATCTGGTGGAACCTGACAGCCGCCTCGGTGGCGCTGTCGCTGCTGGCTCTCTCGCTGAACATCTTCGGCGATGCCCTGCGCGATGCGATCGACCCACGGCTGCGGAGCTAATAAACGAACCTATGTCCGAACCTCTCCTTTCGGTAGAAAATCTCCGAACCTACTTCAGCTCATCGCGCGGCACGGTCAAAGCCGTCGATGGTGTCAGCTCCACGGTCAATCGCGGCGAGACCCGCGCGATTGTCGGTGAATCCGGCTGTGGTAAATCCATGACCGCCCTGTCTCTGTTGCAGCTTGTGCCGGAACCGGCGGGCTATATCGACTCAGGACGTATCCTCTTCGAGGGCAAAGATCTGCTGGACCGTACCTGGAGCGAGATGCGCGAGGTGCGTGGTAAAGACATCGCGATGATCTTTCAGGAGCCGATGACCAGTCTGAACCCGGTCTATAACATCGGCTATCAGATTCGCGAGGCAATGTCGGTCCATGGGAAAGGCGCGGCTGAGGCCACTGACCGAGCAATTCACCTGCTGGGGCGTGTCGGCCTGGACAATCCCGCTCAGGCGCTGCGGCAGTATCCTCATGAGCTTTCCGGCGGTATGCGGCAGCGTGTCATGATCGCGATCGCGCTTGCCAATCAGCCCAAGCTTCTGATCGCGGACGAGCCCACCACCGCACTGGATGTGACGGTGCAGGCGCAGATCCTGGGCCTTATCCGCGAACTGCAGCGAGAGAACGAAATGGCGGTTCTTCTGATCACACACGATCTGGGAATTGTCGCTGAGGTAGCGGATCAGGTATCGGTGATGTATGCCGGTCAGGTGGTAGAGTCCGCGGACACACGCTCGCTGTTCAAGGACCCGCGCCATCCGTACTCTAAGGGTTTGTTTGCCAGCCTTCCCGCCCGAAACCGGCGCGGTCAGGATCTGGCGACTCTGGAAGGCATCGTGCCCGATGCCGCGAACTGGCCACCTGCCTGCCGCTTCGCGCCCCGCTGTCCGTTCCGCTGGGAATCCTGCGACACAATCCTTCCCAAACTCCATCCGCCCGGAAGCGACCGACCGGTTCGCTGCCATATCTACGATCCAACCATTCCGGGTCGGCCCAACCTGGAAAAAGCGAAAGCCCTGAATATCGCCGGGGATGTCACCTCAGACATCGCCCCAACAACGGCAAGATAAACAAAACGAAATGATAACGGTTAAAAACCTCCGCAAAGATTATCCGATCCGTAAAGGGCTTTTGGGTCGAACTTCGTACAAGACGGTTGTGAATCAGGTCGGTTTCAGCATTGAAAAAGGCAAGACCCTGGCGCTGGTGGGGGAGTCCGGGTCGGGTAAATCGACGGTCGGTTTGATGGTTCTCGGGCTGCTGGAGCCGACCGAGGGCGAAATCCTGTACGGCGGTAAACCACTCCTGAACAAGGGCACCGGGGCCGAGCAAAAGGCGCTGCGCCGTGCTATGCAGGTTGTTTTTCAGGACCCCTTTGCCAGCCTGAACGCCCGTATGACGGTCCGCGAAACGCTGACGGAAGGGATGACCGTTCACAACATCGGGGCAAACGCAAAAGAGCGTGATGAGCGGGCCGCGACACTGCTGACTGAAGTCGGTCTTCCGCCGACCGCGCTGGACCGGTATCCCCACGAGTTCAGCGGCGGACAGCGGCAGCGTATCGCTATTGCCCGTGCGCTTTCCGTCGGGCCGGAGTTTATTGTTCTGGACGAGCCCACCAGCGCCCTGGATGTTTCCGTGCAAAGTCAGGTCCTGAACCTGCTGCGAAAGCTCCAGCGCGAGAACGGCCTGACCTACCTCTTTATTACGCATAACCTCGCCGTCGTTGAGTACCTGGCAGATGAGGTCTGCGTCATGGAGCAGGGGCGAATCGTGGAGCGCGGCACCGTCGATGCCATCTTTGACACGCCGCAACAGGACTACACGCGGCGGCTCCTCAATTCCATCCCCTCGCTTGATCCCGATGCGCACCGGCTTGCGCCTATTTGAATCCTCTCATACCTGCAGGAGAAAAAACAGGAAACGGCGAATACTGCGACACCTCGCTTGAAACAAGTATTCTGTACGCCACTGCAACCGGTGTAAGATTCGCGGGTCAAAATATCGTGAATAAACCCACCTGATGCCTCTGTGACTTTGAGGCTTTTCTGCCGAAACTGGAACAGATACCGCGGCTCAGACCAGGTGTAGTAGAAACAGAGGATTCGTAATGCGCCTTAAACCTGTTGGTAAGCTGGTCATTCTTATTGTCATTGCGGGCATTCTTATCGGAGCGTATCGCCTCTTCGGGGGCAAATCGCTGATGGCGAAGATTGCGCCCGAAAAGCCAAACGCTCCCGCCGTTGTTCCCTCGGTTGGTGACCTTCCAACGAACGACAACCCCGGCTCGATGGACGATCAGCCGACGGCTGTTTCGCTGCCGGGAAGTCAGCCGGGTTGTACTGAAAGCCCGGAGGTTCGTCTTCTCGGCTACGCGTGGAATGCACAAATGGGCATGCACTTCGCGAGCGGTGGACCTCAGGCGGTCAAAGACAGCCTGATGTGCAAGTACGACGTCAACTTCAAGTTCCAGCGTCAGGATGATAACTCCAAGCTGCAGGAGGCGCTGGTCGCCTTCGCGCAGGAGTACAAGAACAACCCCGGTAAGAACCCGACCAAGGGTACGCACTTTATCACGATGATGGGCGATGGCAGCGCGGCCTTTCTCGCGGGCCTGAATGCCACCCTGAAGAAACTGGGTCCCGGCTATCAGGCTAAGGTTATAGATGCCATCGGGTACTCCCGTGGCGAAGATAAGTTCATGGGACCGCAGTCGTGGAAGGATAACCCGGAGGCGTCTCGGGGCGGCGTCGTTTCCGGTGTGCTGCGTGATGGCGACTGGAATATCGCTCAGAAGTGGCTCGGGGATAACGGTCTTCCCACCAACCCCGACGAAAAGACCTACGACCCGGATGCCCTGAACTGGATCGCCGCGAACGACTACCTGGACGCCTGCGAGAAGTACATCACCGGATACACGGAAACACGACCTGTTGTGCGAAACGGCAAGCGCACTGGTCAGACCAAAAAGATCTCGGTCAATGGTGTGGTGACCTGGACACCAGGCGATGTTAATATCGCGGAAAAGAAGGGTGGCCTCGTCTCTATCGTCTCCACCAGAGAGTACAGTTCCCAGATGCCCTGTATCGTGATCGGCATCGACAAGTGGTGCCGGGATAACAGCGAAACGGTTCAGGGCATGATCCGCGCCATCGCGGAGGGCGGCGACGCCGTCAAGAACAACCCCGCTGCCCTGGATCGCGCCGCCGCCGTCAGCGCCGCGGTATACAAGGAAAAGGGCGCGGATGCCGATTTCTGGAAGCTTTACTATAAGGGAACCACGAAAGCGGATAAAACCGGTCAGATGGTCGAACTCGGCGGTTCCTCAGTCAACAACCTGGCGGATACGCTTCTGACCTTCGGTATGGTCCCCGGTTCCGCAAACCTGTATGCGGCTACGTATAAGATATTTGGAGACCTTGTTGTCGCGCAGTATCCGGACATGGTGCCAAGCATAGCCCCTGCCGCGCAGATCATCGACACGCGGTACATTCAGGCAGTCGCCAAGAAGATCGCCCCGGCAGCCGCCACCGCCGCTGTCGCAAAGGTTACGCCGAAGTTCCAGAAGACGCAGAAGGTGCGCAGCGTTGTCAGCCGACGTTCCTGGAATATCCCGTTTGAGTCAGGACGCGCCGCCTTCTCTCCCTCCGCGCAAAAGGACCTGCAGCGCCTGCGGCAGGATCTTCTTGTTGCCCAGAATACGGTGGTCGAAGTTCACGGTCACACCGACAATCAGGGTAATCCGAACACTAATATGGCGCTGTCCGAGTCCCGTGCTTTTGCAGTTCAGCAGTGGCTGCAGAAGCAGTTCCCGGTCAACTTCCCGGCGGGACGCGTCCGTGTCTTCTCCCACGGACAGACAAACCCCGTCGCGCCTAACAGCACCCCCCAGGGCCGTTCCCGTAATCGGCGTGTGGAGGTAGTCGTCGGTACCGCGAGCTAATACCGGTGTCCGGGAGCGCAGGTCAGGCAGTGCTTCACTGCCTGCTCTGCGCTTCCATTTGTTCTCGAGAAACACACGTATCATGACTGAACCCCAGCCCGCTGTCGCCGGGACGCTCCCAAGCACGAGCGCCGCGGTCGATGCGCAGCCCTCCACTTCAAAAACCGCCTCCGAACCGCCTGCGGAACCAGACAAGCCTTCAAAGAGACTGGGGCGACTCGGCGGCGACGCGTTCGCCGCATTTCTGCCGAACCGGGTCCTTTCTCCCACGGCGATGCACATCATGGCCGTGATTCAAATCATCGCCGCCCTGGGTCTTTGGAGTCTGTCACGGTACGAAGTGCTTCCCCGTCCGGCCGAAGTGCTGACCGCACTGCCAAAGCTCTGGGTGGAGCAGGGACTGGGTCAGGACCTGTGGACAAGTTTCAAGCTGACCGTCGTTGCGCTCTTCTGGACAGCGGTGATCTCTCTGGGACTTTCGTATCTGTCGGTCCTTCCCTTCTTTCGACCAATCGCGGCAGCTATCAGTAAGGGACGATTCCTGAGCCTTCTCGGGTTTTCCGTTATCTTCACCGTCAGTATGGGCGGCGGATATATGCTTCAGCTGACCCTGCTCGTGCTCGGTATGACCGTCTTCTTCGTTACCTCGATGGCAAGCGTGGTCGCCAACATCCCGCGTGCTGATTTTGATTATGCGCGGACGCTTCGCATGAGTGAATGGCGGGTCGTCTGGGAGGTAGTCATCCTTGGCACTATCGCAGAAGCATTCGAGGTACTTCGGCAAAATATGGCGATTGGCTGGACGCTCCTCACTCTGGTAGAGGGTCTCGTTCGCTCCAGCGGCGGGGTGGGGACTGCGCTCCTCAACCAGCAAAAGCTGTTCCACCTGCCCGAACTATTCGCCATCCAGCTCCTTATTCTGCTGCTCGGTCTCTTTCTGGATTATGTGATTGGCCTGCTTCGCAGTGTTATCTGCCCGTACGCGGACCTGACACTGGAAAGGCGAGGACGGTAACGATGGCGGTCGAAGTTTTTCCGCATCAGCATGCCGAGACGCTTCTCAAGGTAGAGAATGTTTCCATGGCGCTTGGCGGCAAGCCCGTGCTGCGTGACCTGAGCCTGGAGATCAAGAACCTTGTGCGTCCCGGTCTGACTCAGGGCCAGGTGGTGGCGCTGCTGGGCCCATCCGGCGTTGGTAAGACGACATTATTTCGGATACTGGCCGGACTCGATGTCCCGGATACCGGCTCGGTCCTGATAGACCAGGAGGGGATTCCGGTTCAGCGGGGCATGGTCGGGGTCGTTGCCCAGCATTACCCGCTTTTTCGGCATCGAACTGTTCTGGGCAACCTGACGGTCGCGGGACGTCAGGCGAACCTTTCTGCCCGTGATGCTCTTACAAAAGCCCAGGACCTGCTGAAACGGTTTGGCCTTGAGGAACAGGGAAACCGGTACCCTCCGCAGCTCTCCGGGGGACAGCGGCAGCGCGTCGCCATCACCCAGCAGTTTATGTGCAGCGACCACTTCCTGCTGATGGACGAGCCCTTTTCCGGTCTGGATCTGGTGGCGGTCGAGCAGGTCGTCCGGCTGATCACGGATATCGCCGCCACTGACGAACTAAAGACATTTATTATTGTCACGCACGACGTCGCCGCTGCCATCGAGGTCGCGGACACGATCTGGCTCCTGGGACGGGACCGCAATGCCGATGGCAGCATTATTCCGGGCGCCCGGATTCAGAAGACGTATAATCTGGTGGAGCGTGGACTGGCCTGGCGCGAGGGCGTTACTAACACGCCGGAGTACCTTGATCTGTACCGTGAAATCCGTGAAATATTCCCCCGACTATAAAGAACCATGAGTAAAAAGAACCGTTTCGCGGAAGCGTTCAAAGAGAACTTTAACCTGGTCGGTCTGGCGGGCGCACTTGCGCTGTCTGCCGCTACGCTGAACCCCCTTCCGCTAATCGTCATGGGAATCGCCGAAGCGGCTTACCTCCTTTTTGTACCGGACTCCCGCTGGTACGATGCGCGGCTCGCGAAACGCTTCGATGCAGAGGTGGACGCCCGTCGCGCCGCTCTGAAAGAGCAGACCTTTCCGCAGATTTCGTCCGCGATGCAGGATCGGTTCACGCGGCTGGAGGCGATTCGGGTTCAGATCTCCAACCAGCCGCTGAGCGGCGACGAAAAATGGTTCCGCGAAGTCGTCCGAAAACTCGACTATCTGCTGGAAAAGTTCCTGATGTTCGCGCAGAAGGAGTCCCAGTTCCGCGCCTATCTGCAGAGCGTGTATGAGCAGGTGGAACGGGACCGTGCTCCCACACCGACCTCGCGCTCTTCCCGTCCGCAGCCCCAGCAGCGACGTCCGGGCTCTCGTGGGGGAGACGTGGCCCCCGCTGATTTTGACCTGTTCGACTCTCCCCGCGAGCGGCGTGGTCGCCAGAGCCTTCCTCGTCGGGGTGAGTCCTTTGTAGTTGTCGGGGACGACGAGGAAAAGGTCCGCCAGAACCTGCCGCCACGCCTCGCGGACCGCTGGGCGCAGGAGACGGTAAAGTCGATTCAGGCGCACTACGACGAGGAAATTGCGGATGTCAACGCAAACTGTGAGAGCGAAGACGATCTGAACACAAAGGCGATTCTGACAAAACGCGCGGATGTGCTGCAGCAGCGCCGCGAGTACGTCGGTAAGATCGGTAAGATCCTCACCAACCTGGGGCACCAGATGGAGCTGCTGGAAGACTCCTTCGGCCTAATCAACGACCAGATGCGAGCCCGTTCGCCCGAACAGGTCTTGGCCGATATCGAAGGCGTGGTCTACCAGACGGACTCCATGACCAAACTGCTGGAAGAGCTTGCTCCCTATGAGCAGGCCGCCCAGCGTCTGGCGGCGTAATTATTTCGAGTGATTGAAATCACTCGCTGTCAAGGGCAATCGTCCTGCCGGACGAGAGAAACCGACGCCCTGTGTCTGTGCGTCCGCGAGGACGCTTGTTTTTCCGAGCGAGTGATTTCAATCACTCGAAACTGAACTCGGATGACCAACTGTGCAGTGCTTAACTAGAAACACCTTAACCCTCAACATGGCTATTAAAGATACCCTGCGAAAAGCCGCTCAGCTTTTCGTCGAGATGCCGGAAGAACCGGAAGAAGACGCAAAGACAGCTCCGCCTAACACGTTTGCGGAACCTTCCCCGGCTACGACTCCCGCTGCCGACACGGGAATGGACGATATCGATAAGCGTCTCGCGCAGATGACGCAAACGCTTCAAGGTATGGGCTCCTCCGAACCGAAGCCGGTAACCACCTCCGCCGCCACAACCACGGCTAAAACTGTCGAACAGGTTGTGCGCGAGGCGGAAGGACCGAACCTGGACGAGATAACCGCTACTCCCGCCGCAGACGAAGAGGCAAACATTCTGAAAGAGGACGGCACCATCGATTTCCCCGCCCTCTACGCACACGCCAGTCTTCCCGCGGCCCCCTTCAGTGCTGAGCAGGCGCGGGACATGCTGGCCTCGCTGCCCGCGAATCTTCCGCTCGAAGTGAAGCGGCAGACGGTGCAGGTGATGGTCGGCTCCCTGGGAAAAGCCATCGGTGCGACGCCCGAGACCATCGTCGCGGATGCTTCCCGGAAACTCGCCGCGCTCTCCTCTTACTCCGACCATACCGCGCGGCAGGCCGCCGATTTCGTCGCCGCCGCCGATTTCGAGATTCAGGAGCTGCTAAAGCAGGTCGAGGCAAAGCGGCAGGGTATCCTCGCCGCTAAGGATCGTCAGTCGCAGATCCAGTCCCTATGCGCCGCCGAAGTGGACCGCCTGGATGATGTGCTGGAGTTCTTCAGTCTGGATGTCCCACCCTCGCGCAATGCCGCCCCGGCAGGGACCAATCCCGGAACGTCCTCTGTGTAACACGAAATGGCAAGCTGGGAAAAAATTGAGCTGGTAGACAAAACCTTTGACGACCAGGATTTGTCAGAGGCAACCTTCACGGACTGTTTTTTTACCCGCTGTCGTTTTGTAGGGACGCGCCTGAGTGAGGTACGGGTGCAGGATTGCCGATTCGAGGAGTGTGACTTCACCGATGCCCGCATGAACGCCGCCCTTTTCTGCGACTCCTCATTTTCCAGCAGCACTTTTCGGGGCACCAACCTTTTTATCGCCAGCTTCCAAAACTGCCGATTGTTGGGGGCGACGTTTTCAGATCCGGAACTGGGCGGAATGACAGCCAGCGGCGGCGATTGGTCCTGGCTCGTAGCACGACACCAGAACTTTGAAGGCGTCGAATTGCGCGCCGTTAAGCTTGTCGAAGCCGATTTCTATGGGGCAAATCTGCAAAAAGTGGATCTTCGTGAGGCAGACCTGACCAGGGCAAACCTGCGCGATAGTCAGCTTGCCGGTGCGAATTTCCGCGGTGCGGACCTTTCACAGATTGACTTGAGTCTGCTGAATATCAAGGGTGCGCAGCTTGATATGGCGCAGGCAATAAAGTTCACCCAGTGCTTCGGAGCGAAAGTCATTTGAACCCAATCGAAGAGACATTCGTAAAAACGTTCATTGCTCGTGAGAGGCGTGACCGCTGGCTGTCGTTTCTTGCGTCGGATAAAAATCGTTCTAAACTGCTTCGCCGTCTGTCCCATGTTCTTGAAGACGATCTTGATCCTCGATTCGTTTACGACAAGGAAGCGCCGCCACCCGAAGTAAATGCCCAGGTTCAAAAAACATTAACAGACTGGCGAAAAGCGAATCCAAAGCAGCTCTGTCACGTCATTGTGAACGGCAGCAAAGATGGTCAGATGCTGAACCTGGCGGAAGCGGAATCTGATTATGATCTCACTATCGGTGCGATCATAATCGTTATTCCAGACAAACTGGCTTTTTACCATCCTGAACGAGACAACTGGAGCAGGTAGCCATTCAAAACGCTGTTTCATCCCTGACCGGTAGCTTTGAAATCTGCTCTGCGTCGTTGTAAGACGAACCGGTAACGGTTATGCGTTTTTATCGTGATTTTTTTCACGAAGTCTAACCTGCAGGGGATGCAGAGGACGGGGGGCATGGTGTACACTATCGTGACTGAAAAAGAGTGCCCAAACCAGCACCGCTTTTCACGAACTGTGCAATGCTTTCTCAAACCCGCAATTATATAAACGCTTCTCAGAGCGATACCGTTCCCGTAAGAGAGTCCCAAAAGCTGGCGGCTCCCTCACAGGCGTTCGGGTGGTTCGCCTGGGCGGTTCTGTTGTTTAACCTGCTTGTTATTGGGGTGGGGGTCGTGGTTCGGGCGACGGGCTCGGGCGATGGCTGCGGTGCGCACTGGCCCGCCTGCGACGGTGAGATTATCCCGGTCGCGCCCACCGTAAAGAAGATGATCGAGTACACCCACCGATTGGT
>JAZKEA010000422.1:24010-28496 GCA_040387315.1 Armatimonadota bacterium
GCTGGTGTGTGGCAAAGTTCCGGAGCAACCGCCCTCTGCTGGGAGCCGTTATTGCGACAGTTCTCTTCACCGGCATTGAGGCCTGGCTTGGCGCGTATCTGGTAAAGCAGCGGTTGGTCGCGGACAACGCCTCAGTCCAGCGGGCGATCTGGATGTCCATCCATCTCGTCAACACCTTTTTCCTTCTGACGGCGCTCTCGCTGACTGCCTGGTGGGCATCCGGTCGAAACCGGCTCCAGTTGCGTGATCAGGGATCGGTGAGCCTGGCGCTGCTGCTGGCCTTTGTCGCCATGGTAGCGCTTGGCGTTTCCGGATCGGTCACTGCGCTCGGGGATACGCTGTTCCCGGTGCAGAACCACGAGGAAGCGATGCGGCAGAGTCTCGCTCCCGGCGCGCACTTTCTGCAGAAGCTTCGCCTTCTCCATCCCTATATCGCCGGTTCCGTCGGTCTCTATCTTCTGCTGATTGCCGGACTGATCGGACATCTGCGGCCCTCGCCCCAGACAAAGCGGTACGCCAATTCGATCTTTGTGCTGTTCTTTGTGCAGATGGCGGTCGGGTACCTGAATGTGCTGCTGGCCGCGCCAGTCTGGATGCAGCTGGTTCACCTTCTGCTTGCGGATCTTGTCTGGATTTCGGTCACGCTTTTTGCTGCCGGGGCGCTGGAGGTGGGCGTTCCGCACGTGGAGATGAACAGCGTCCCCGCCACGCTCTATGCCAGCGGTATGGCTTCGGCGACAGAGCGTCCTACTTACCGCGACTACATACTGCTGACCAAGCCGCGCGTCATCAGTCTGCTGCTGTTTACGACCCTCGCGGCGATGTTTATCGCGGCACGGGGATGGCCCGGAACGATTCTCTTTATCTCAGTTGCGCTCGGGGGCTATATGTCCGCGGGTGCGGCGAATGCCATCAATATGGTGATCGACCGGGATATCGATGGACGGATGAAGCGAACGTCTACCCGGCCCACGGTGACGCAGAAAATTCCGTCTCGTGACGCGCTCTTTTTCGGGCTCAGCCTGGCACTGCTTTCGTTTGGCATCCTGTGGTGGGGAACCAGTAACCTTCTGGCTCCGCTGCTGAGCTTCGCCGGCCTGGTGTTTTATGTCTGCGTCTACACGCTGTTCCTGAAGCGGCGTACCTGGCATAACATCGTTATCGGCGGGGCGGCAGGAGCATTCCCACCGCTTGTCGGCTGGGCGGCGGTTACAGGGAGCCTTTCACCGCTTGCGTGGTATCTGTTCGCGATCATTTTCGTGTGGACCCCGGCCCACTTCTGGGCGCTGGCTCTGCTGATAAAGGATGACTATGCCGAGGCGGGCGTGCCGATGCTTCCCGTGGTCCTGGGGGATCGGGTGACCGTTATCCAGATCGCGCTGTACGCCGTTTTGACCGCGATTGTGTCCATTTTGCCGCTGGCTCAGGGGCTTGTGGGACAGGGATACGTGATTATCGCGGCCCTGCTCAACGTGGTGCTGGTTGCCCGAAGCGCGCAGCTGGTACGGACTATTGACCGTCCGCACGCTCTCTCAATGTATAAATACTCGATGGCTTATCTCTTTTTGCTGTTTCTGGCAATGGCGGTAGATCAACGTTGGTGGAGGCCATTCTGAGGCGGCGGACCCTCTTTACAAAGTCCGTGAAATAGTGTACAAATTAAGGGACCTCAGCTGCCCCCAAAAGACAGTTGTGATTCCAGCGCGCCTTCGTCCGCCTATGCGCGGCGCGTTATACGCCCCGACCCAAAAGGGTCGATGGCAGAGATAGGCCGAACGACCTTATGGCACAGATTTTTCGTCCCGCTTCCAACACACTTGCAAAACTGACCCTGTTTATTGGTGCAGTGACGCCGCTCGCGACCATGATACTCATGTCGCAGTTTACGCGCTCTTCGCAAGTCACTCGTGTGAACGTGCCTTATGAACAACCGGTCCCGTTCAGTCACGAGCACCACGTCACCGAGCTCGGTATCGATTGCCGGTACTGCCATACCTCCGTTGAGAAATCAGCAAAGGCAGGCTACCCGGCGACACATACCTGTATGTCCTGTCACTCCCAGATCTGGACCAACAGCCCGCTGCTGGAGCCGGTACGGGAAAGCTATGTGAAGAACGTCCCGCTCAAGTGGACCGTTATCAACAAGGTCCCGGATTTTGTGTACTTCAACCACAGTATTCATATCAAGCGTGGAGTCAGCTGTAACAACTGCCACGGACCGGTTCAGGCGATGCAGATGGCGTACAAAGGAAACTCATTCCAGATGCGCTGGTGTCTTGACTGCCACCGCAACCCGGAGAAGTATGTCAACAAGCCGGAGTTCGTCTGGGATCTCTACCGAAAGATCCAGGCGGGCGCACCGCTGACAAAAGAAGAGAATGCCCTGCGCCTGGGGCGCCAGTACCATCGCAGCACGAAAGAGGAGCTGGAGTACGGGCGCGCGCTGGTCAAGGAATACAACATTAAGACCGAGCAGCTCGCAGACTGCTGGATTTGCCACCGCTAACGCGTTAGCGCGACAGACATCGAACGATTTATGCAAAACGAAGCGCATCAGCACGAAGATCAGATCGACGCCGCGGGCAACGCGGCGGAGACACCGCTCGCGTCCCTGCAGGCCAAGCTTGTTGGCACCAAGGGACGGCTTTTCTGGCGGGCCTTTGAACAGGTCGCCGAGACGCCGGAGTTCAAGGAGTGGATCGAGGACGAATTCCCGAACCGGGCCTCGCTCCTGCAGGCGAACCGACGTCAGTTCCTGACCCTTGGCGGGGCGGCGCTTGCGATGGCTGGCCTTACCGGCTGCCGCGTGATGCCGCAGACTAAGGCGGTTCCTTACGTCCGTTCCCCCGAAGAGGTCGTCCCCGGTAACGCGATGGTCTTCGCCTCCACGCTGACCAGGGGCGGGTATGCAACCGGCGTTCTGGTGGAAAGCCACGAGGGGCGACCGACAAAGATCGAGGGAAACCCACGCCACCCGGCGAGCCTGGGTTCCACGGACGTCTTCGAGCAGGCTGAGATCCTGACGATGTATGATCCGGATCGCTCACAGGCGGTTACCCATAACGGCGAGATCAGCGCCTGGGACAACGTCGTTGGGGTGCTCCGAGAAGTAACTCGGAAGGCGGACGGAAACGGCGGAGCGGGTATGCACCTGCTGACGGATACGGTGACTTCACCACTGCTGGCATCCCAGATGCAGCAGATCCTGAAGCGCTACCCGAACGCACAGTGGCATCGCTACGAGCCTGCGGGACGTGACAATGTCCATGCGGGTACGCAGCTGGCGTTCGGTCGTCCCCTGAATCCGGTCTACCGGCTCCGGGGAGCGAAGGTTATTATCTCCCTCGACGGAGACTTCCTGAAAACACTTCCCGGTAATGTCCGTTACGCACGGGAATTCGCCGATGGTCGCCGTGTTCGCGCCAACCGCACGGTCATGAACCGTTTGTATGTCGCGGAGAGTAGCTACTCGATTACGGGTACTATGGCGGACCACCGGTTCGCGATCAAGCCAAGCGAGGTTGAGCAGTTCGCTCGCGCCCTTCACGCTCGTGTGACCGGTGAGGGCACCGCGGACGCCCCTGCTTCTGTGAAGGCTGAAGTGCTTGACGCCATGGTCCGGGACCTTCAGGCAAATCGCGGCGCATCTGTCGTCATTCCCGGCGATGAGGCGTCTCCCGCCGTTCACGCCATTGCCCATGCCCTGAACGGCGCTCTGGGGGCGATTGGCACGACGGTTATCTACACCGCACCTGTGGAAGCGAATATCGATAACGGTGTCGCATCGCTGAAGGCACTTGGCGATGCTGCTAATGCGGGCAGGGTCCAGTCCCTCTTTATTCTCGGGGGTAACCCGGTCTACAACGCGCCGCGCGATCTGAACTTTGCCGATGCGCTGATAAGCAAGGACGGAAAGAAGAAGATCCCGCTTATCGTCCGTCTGGGACAGTACGAGGATGAGACGTCGGCCTATGCCGACTGGCATGTTCCCGAAGCGCATCCTTTGGAAGCCTGGAGTGATGCACGGGCATTTGACGGCACCGTTTCCATCGTTCAGCCGCTCATCGCCCCGCTTTTCGACAGCCGCTCTGTGCATGAGTTCCTGGCAGAGCTGATCGGTCAGCCCAAGCCGGGTTACGATATCCTGCTGGCCCATTACCGAGCGAACTACCGTCCCACCGGGGCAGTCGCGTTCGAGAAGTGGTTCCAGACGGTTCTTCACGATGGTGTCGTGCCGAACACCGCGCTTCCCGCGGTTGCTGTTACTGCCCCGACCGGTCTTCTGGCGCGCCTTCCCGCGCCTGCTGCCGGCTCCGGCCTGGAGATTGCCTTCCGCCTTGACCCCACCGTGTGGGACGGGCGGTATGCGAACAACTCCTGGCTGCAGGAGATTCCCAAGCCGATTACCACGCTGGTCTGGGATAATGCCGCGATTATCAGCCCGGCGACGGCGCAGAAGGTCAATCTGGTCAGCGCCGGGCTGCTG
>JAZKEA010000422.1:28506-46565 GCA_040387315.1 Armatimonadota bacterium
CCGAGTTTGGTCAGGCGAGCGGCAAGCGTGTCATTGAGCTCACCTTCCAGGGTCAGAAACTGGAGATGCCGGTCTGGATCCTGCCCGGTCAGCCGGACGATGTGATTACGGTCCATCTGGGCTTTGGGCGTACTCGGGCGGGTGTCGTCGGTAACAACCAGGGCTTCAACACCTATCTGCTCCGAAGCAGCGACTCGCTGAACTACGGGACGGGTTTGACGGTACAGACGACCAACAAGGAGTATCAGCTCTCTCATACCCAGGCACACCATCTGCTGCGCGCCGAGTACGGTGAGCAGGAGAACCGCGATATCTATCGCGCCGCGACGCTTCAGGACTTCATCGAGAAGAAAGGCCACATCGGCCCCGTTCATGAAGCAGGCGCGGCCCATGGAAACGAAGGCGAGGAAAGCCACTCCGGTGAGAGCGAGACTGGTCACGCGGCGGAATCCACTAAGGGAGCCGAGGGAGAGCATTCCACCGGAACCGATGCGGGCGGCGCGGCGGGGCAGGGACATGGCGGGCATCCCAGTATGGGAAGCGGCGTCCAGGGAACTACCGACTCCGAAGCTTACGGCAGAGGTACGGATGCACAGATTGAGGGTGAGCGTCTCGCCGATCCGTATCGTAAGGAGTGGCGTTACACCGACAAGAGCCTTTCGAACAAGTCCAACGAACCGTCGCTCTGGCCGGAGTTCAGCGGACGGGGCTTCAATCAGTGGGCGATGAACATCGACCTCAACACCTGTATCGGATGTAATGCTTGTGTCATCGCCTGTCAGGCGGAGAACAACATTCCCACGGTCGGCAAGGATGAGGTAGGGCGTGGTCGCGAGATGCACTGGATTCGTATCGACCACTATTATGCGGGTATGGATGTGGTCAATCCGGAATCCTACTTTATGCCGATGGCCTGCCAGCACTGCGAGAAGGCTCCGTGTGAGCCGGTCTGTCCGGTCGCCGCAACCATCCATGACCACCAAGGCCTGAACCAGATGGTCTACAACCGCTGTATCGGAACCCGCTACTGCTCCAACAACTGCCCTTACAAGGTCCGCCGCTTCAACTTCCTGAAGTGGGTTGCGGGCAAGGGTGGTCCGACGACGCTCAACTATGATCTTCCCGTACTCAAGATGCTGGCGAACCCGGATGTCACTATCCGTGGCCGCGGTGTCATGGAGAAGTGCACGTACTGCGTTCAGCGCATCAACGCGACACGGATCGAGGCGAAGAAAGAGGGACGCGGTATCGTGGACGGTGAAGTGGTGACTGCCTGCCAGCAGGTATGTCCGACACGCACAATCACGTTTGGCGATATCAACGATCCAAACAGCGTGGTTTCGCAGCTGCGCCGCGAACCACATGATTATCAGGTACTCGCAGAATTAAACGCCCGCCCACGTACGACCTATCTGGCGCGGCTGAGAAACCCGAACCAGGAGATATTGGCGCTTCTTGGGACCCCCGGCGCTGAAGTGGCATCCGGCGCGGGCGATACGAAGGCACAAGGATAGGACGGGCAAGGAAACGAAATGGCTACGCGACCTTTAACCGGAGGCACTGGAAGCGGTGGTTCAACACCGCCCAGTACGCCGCCGAAAAACCGCCTCGTGCCGCAGAACTTCATCGACGGCACGCATAGCTACGAAACGATCACCGATATCATCGGCGCGGTTGTTTTGTCGCCGCGCCCGCCGCTGATCTGGTTTGTGATGGTCGGCCTCGGATTTATCGGGCTGAACTTCATGCTGCTCTCGATCACCTGGCTTTTGATTCAGGGCATTGGCGTCTGGGGAAACAACATCCCGGTCGCCTGGTCCTGGGACATCGTCAACTTCGTCTGGTGGATCGGTATCGGACACGCGGGTACGCTGATCTCGGCGATTCTCCTTCTGATGCGGCAGCAGTGGCGTAACTCCATCAACCGCTTCGCCGAAGCGATGACCGTCTTCGCCGTTATGTGCGCCGGTCTTTATCCGCTGCTGCACACCGGGCGTCCCTGGGTGGACTACTGGCTGTTCCCGTATCCGAACGTGCTGGGCATGTGGCCGCAGTTCCGATCACCCCTCTGCTGGGACGTGTTCGCTGTCTCTACTTACTTTACTGTTTCCGTGCTGTTCTGGTTCCTGGGTCTGATTCCGGACATCGCTACTCTGCGTGACCGATCTACCTCGAAGTTCGCCCGGTGGGCCTACGGACTTGCGGGTTTGGGCTGGAAGGGTTCCGCGAAGCACTGGTTCCGATACGAGCAGGCGTACAACATTCTTGCCGGTCTGTCCGCGCCGCTGGTTCTTTCGGTTCACACTATCGTCTCCTTCGACTTCGCCGTCGGTATCGTCCCTGGCTGGCATACGACCATTTTCCCGCCGTATTTCGTTGCCGGAGCCGTTTTCGCCGGGTTCGCAATGGTTCTGACATTTGGTCTGCCGCTTCGCGCTCTGTACGGCCTGAAGGACTTTATCACTGACAAGCACATCGACTGGATGGCGAAGATCACCCTCGCGACGGGTCTTATCGTCTTCTACGGTTATATTCTGGAGATGTTCTACGGCTGGTACAGCGGTAACGTCTACGAGATGGGCCTTGTTTACCACCGACTGTTCGGCCCGTATAAGTGGTTCTACTACGCGCTTATCTTCTGTAACGGTGTCTGGCCGCAGGCGCTTTGGAGCCCGGCACTGCGACGAAACATGCCTTTCCTCTGGGTGACGTCGATTGTGATCGGCATTGGAATGTGGCTGGAGCGTTTCGTTATCATTCCCGTGTCGCTGACCCGAGACTTCCTGCCGTCGTCGTGGGGTTCTTACTCGCCGACGCTCTGGGACTGGATGCTCTTCCTGGGCACGATGGGCTTCTTCACCTTCCTGCTGTTCCTCTTTGTTAAGTTCCTGCCGATGATCAACATCTTCGAGATGCGAGATCTTCACTATCGCTACACGGGTGGTCATCATAACGGGCACAATGGCAACGGGCACAACGAGCATGATGGACATGAGAGTGGCGCTGCCGTAGAGCAGCTGACGAATCAGGAGCGGGCGGCGCTGCCGGAAACGCATGGCGGGACTTCGGCGGGAGGCGCATAGCGAGAAAAATGCATAGCGAAGGTAACGTACTGGTACAATCGCCGATTCACGGCGCGGTCGCGGAGTTTGTAGACCCCGACGAATTGATGGCGGCGGCGGCGCGGGCTCGAGAGGCGGGTTACCGCCGAATGGATGCCTACTCGCCTTTCCCTATCCACGGACTGGCGGAAACCATCGGGTTCGAGGATGCGCGTATCCCGTGGCTGGCTTTTGGCGGCGGGCTCTTTGGGGCCGCCAGCGGCTTCATGCTACTGAGCTGGGTCTCGGTGATCGACTATCCCTGGAACGTCGGCGGAAGGCCACTGCTTTCCTGGCCCCAGTTCATCCCGATCACGTTCGAGTGTACGATTCTGTTTGCGGCTCTGACTGCGTTTGGCTCCCAGTTCTTTTTGAACGGGCTGCCTAAACCCTACGACTCGATCTTTAACGCCAAGAACTTCGACCGAGCCTCGCAGGATCGCTTCTTCCTCTGCATAGAGTCAGAAGACCCGAAGTTTGAGGAAGTGGAAACGCAGGCATTCCTGCGGACATTGGGTGCGGAAGAGGTGTCGCTCGTTGAGCGATAAGAAGATAAGCCCTAGCGCGAAGCGTCTGGGACAAACCGAAATGCTGAAAACGACAAGCACAAATATTCGACGCTGGGTCTCCGCCACTCTTCTTCTCGGAAGTGCCGTCACCCTGTCCGGGTGCCATACCGATATGTGGGCACAGCCAAAGATGAAGCCGTATTACGAAAGCGACTTCTTCGCGGACCGCTCCGAACTCCGGCCTGTGGTGCCAAATACGGTGCCACAGAACGGACTGGAGGCGCGCCTGGATGATGCCTACTCCCGTGGTCGGCTCCCGAACGGAAAGTATCTGCCACAGATACCGGTCAAATCGGTTCAGGCTTTCGGATCGCCGAAATCAATGCTGCTCCGTGGCCGAGACCGTTACACAGCCTACTGCTCACCGTGCCATGGCGAGAACGGCAACGGCAATGGCATGATTACGCAGCGCGGATTGGGATACTGGCAGAAGCTGCCGGCGTCCTACTTCACGGATCGTCTGCGCAAGGTCGAAGACGGTTACCTGTACGATGTGCTCGTCAACGGGCATGGCGTTATGTACGGTTACGGCTCACGCGTCCAGAATATAGATGACCGCTGGGCAGTTATCGCCTATGTGCGGGCGCTGCAGCTTGCGCACAATGCGAGCCCTGCTCTTGCACCTGCGGGAGCCCTGCAGGAGATTGAGGGTCAGGAGCCCGCAGGCAGTCCTGGCGGCGCAGGGCCGGAGCTTGGCGAGGGCATAGATGATAACGCGGTCGCTAAACCGACGGTTCGGTCAGGCTCACAGGAAACGGAGCGTCCGATAAACCGTACCACGGGCGGAGGCGGCACGGGTTCCAGAAATGCAGACGAGGCCGGACGAGGCGGCGAGTCATCATCGGGAGCGACAGCGGTTCCCGGTCCCGCAGGCGCGGGCGCGGCATCCGGTCAGGCTACGAGCCCTAATGCAGTCCCAAGCGCTGCGAAAGGGACGCGGTAACAAGTTATATGGCAACCGAAACTATTGAAACCGGGCGGCAGCGATCCATTTTGCCCGATCTGACAAAGATACAGGGAGCAGCTCTGCCCATCGCCGGCATTGGCCTGCTTGGCCTGGTGCTGGGTTTCGTCCTGGACGGCACGGACGGGCATCGCGCATTCTGGTCCTCTTATTACTTTGGCTACATGGTGGCAATGGCCCTGACTCTGGGCTGTACCACACTCGTATTTCTGCACAACTGTGTCCGCGGCTCATGGGGGCTGGCAATCCTGCGTATCCTGGAAGCGGGAACACGCATGCTGCCCATCATGGCCATTGGGATGATCCCGATTCTCATTGGCGTCTGGACGGGGCATATCTATCCGTGGGCAAATGAGGCGGAGCGTAACGCAAACGAGGTCTTCCGCCACAAGGCGCTGTATCTGAACCCGCTCTGGTTCACAATACGTCAGGTGATTTACTTTACGTTCTGGATCTGGGCGACGGGACAGCTTCGTAAATCTTCCCTGAAGCAGGATACAGCGCGTGACGAAACTCTGGCGCTCCAGCGCGGAAGCTTTGCGGCTCCCTTTGGCGTCATCCACGTCGTCCTGCTTACTTTTGCCTATACCGACTGGCTGATGTCGCTGACGGAATGGTTCTCCACCCTCTACGGGGTGTGGAATATGACCAAGAACATTCTGCTGACGCTGGCCTTTAGTACCTTTATTGTTCTCAAGTACCGCGACCGAAAGCCATACTCCGAGATCGTGACGCCGGCTCTTGCTCGGGACCTGGGGAACATGATCCTGGGCTTCACGATGTTCTGGGGCTACACCTCGCTGTCGCAGTTCCTGATCATCTGGTCGGGAAACCTGCCGGAAGAGATTACGTTCTACGGTTCTCGTTTCGACGGTGCGCTGGTTTATGTTGGTGCCTTCCTGGTCTTCGGTCACTTTTTCGGACCGTTCCTTGCGCTTATCACCGGACGTACCAAGCGGACTCCGGACATTCTGCAGAAGGTTTGCGGATGGCTGATCTTTATCCGTATTCTGGATACGTGGTGGGATGTCGTTCCCTTCTTCGGACGCCGCCTGACCGGACCGGATCTTCCGGGGATTGCGCTGGACCTTGCGGCCCTGGCTGGCTTCGGTGGAATCTGGGTAGCTGTCACCATGGCAAACATGAAGAAGGAAGCGCTGTATCCGGCGCACGATCCTCGACTGATTGAGGCAAAGGAGTTGGCAGCACATGGCGCACACTAGTCATCAGGGGCCCGCAAACCTGGACCCCGATCAGCTTGCACGGCTGGGCTATGAAACTCGCGACATCGCGCTCAATACGCTGTCTCGCTGGCTCGTCGGTCTCTTTATCTTTATCGCCGTGGCCATATTCGGAACCCTTGGTCTGTACAAGGCGTTAGTGCCGACGTGGTCGGAAGTGGAGAAGATGTCGCCAATCGCGCATGTACGTACCTATCCGCCAAATCCACAGCTTCAGGCACGGCCCCGGCGCGATATGATAGAGTACCGCGGTGCCGAAGAGAAGCTTCTGAACAGCTACACAAAGGGTGAAAACGGAACGGTGAATCTACCCGTGGACCGTGCCATCGATCTCCTTGCGGAGCGCGGAATCTCTGGTGTTAAGGGCGGGCAGCCTGCAGCGCCCGGCACAGTTTCCCCTGTCTCTAACGAGGCTGCGGGAGATATGAACAATCCTGGGGCGGGTTCCTCCGGTCTCACGGACGGAAACGCGGGTCCTAATATTCCCGGCAGTTCACAGCCGGAACTGAAGGTGAACACGCCGGGTCCCGCAGCTGGCACTACCAGCCCCCACGTCGATCATTAGAAAGTGGCTTCACCGCCAGTGTGCTTTGCTTTGAGAGAGCAATCTATTATGAAATCAATAACCGCTCCACTCTCGGCAGTCGTTTTAGGGATGAGCATTTTTGCCTCTGTCCCACAGACTGCGCTTGCGCAGTCACAGCTGCCGGGAGCCCCTGCTCCGGCCAATCCGCAGCAGAACGCGCCGATCAACGCGGCGAAAGATGTCAGCCTGGACCAGAAGCTGGACACACAGGTCTCGCTGAATAACCTGTTCCGCGATGAGTCCGGCAAAACCGTGCCGCTGAGCAACTACTTTGGTAACAAGCCGGTCCTTCTGGTGCTGCCATTTTACAAGTGTCCCGGAGTCTGCACTGCAGAACTGGACGGTATGGTCAAGGCATTTCAGGATGAGCGTCTTAAATTCAGGGTCGGTCGCGATTTTGAAGTCCTAACGGTCAGTATCAACCCCAAAGAAACTGCTGAGCTTGCGACATTAAAGAAGAAGGAGTACCTGAATCTCCTTTCGCAGCCTGCGGCAGCTCAGGGTTGGCACTTCCTGACGGGGACTGAGCCGTCTATTAAAAAGCTGGCGGACGAAGTCGGCTTCAAGTATGTTTACGATGCGAAAACAGACCAGTATGCCCACCCGGCAGGTCTTATCCTTTTGACCGACGGCGGCAAGGTAAGCAAGTATTTCTACGGCGTTGAGTATTCGCCGCGAGATCTACGCCTTGCGCTGACCGACGCGGGTGAAGGTAAGGTCGGGTCAATGGCGGATAAGTTCGTTCTGTACTGCTACCACTACGATCCTGCTAAGGGAACGTATGGGCCGGCTATTTTCCGCATCATACAGGTTGCCGGATTTACCACGGTGTTCCTGTTGGGATCGTTTATGCTGATGGCATTTCGGAAAGATTTCCGTGATTCCAAAGTGTCAGGTGGGACCGTAAAGCCCGGAACGCCGCCTGTAAGAGACTCGAAGGCTTAGAAACAAGAGAGCGCGTCAACCGATTATGGATCATCTGCCATTCCGGGCGCCGGCCGCCTCGACGTATGCCGAAGACGTAGACAAACTGTTCTTTGTACTGGTTGCTCTAACGATATTCTTCTCCGTACTCGTGGCCGGACTACTGATATTTTTTACCCTGCGCTACAAGCGTGGCAACAAGGTAGACCGTTCGCGCCCGCTCACGCACAACACGGTGCTGGAATTGACTTGGAGCGTCGGGCCACTGGTCCTGGGTCTTGCTGTGTTCTTCTGGGCAGCGAAGCTGTTCTCGAATGTCTTCGCGCCGCCGCCGAACGCGAAAGAGATCTATGTCATCGGCAAGCAGTGGATGTGGCATATGCAGCATGCCAACGGCACCCGCGAGAACAACGAACTGCATGTCCCTGTAGGTGAACCGGTCAAGCTGGTGATGATCTCGCAGGACGTCATTCATGCCTTCTTCGTGCCTGAGTTCCGCATCCAGCGCCATGTCGAGCCAGGTCGCTATACGACAATGTGGTTCACGCCGACCAGAGTCGGTAAATATCACCTTTACTGCAACATGTACTGCGGCACGCAGCACTCCGAGATGGGTGGCTGGGTCTATGTTATGGGCAAGGCGGACTACCAGAAATGGCAGGTTTCGGGTGGTTCTCGGCCCGTAGCTACCGGTGGTTTCACCACGCCCAACGGTGCGCCTTCTCTGACCCAGGAAGGCTACAACCTCTACAATAAGTACCAGTGCAACTCCTGCCATAGTCCGGAGGCTGTTCAGCGAGGCCGTGGGCCATCGCTTGAGGGTATCTACGGTAAAGTGCGAAATCTCGCCGATGGCCGCAAAGTGGTTGCAGACGACGGCTATCTGCGAAACGTCACCTTCTACCCGAACGAGTACCCGCTCGCGGGCTGGCCACAGGGCATGCCCAGCTACAAAAACGTTATGACGGAGCAGGAAGTCATTGCTGTCAACACCTACATCAAATCCCTGGGTGCGGGTGGGGCAGGCAACAGAAACCTTGGCAATGTCTATGATTCTTCTAATGCCGGAGACGTTCAATCGAACAACACCGGCTCCGCCAAAGGTGGAAGCATTGGTGGTATGACAGGCACCGGATCAGGTGCGCCGATGAACAATCAGACTGTCCAGCCTGGACCGACCTCTGAGGACGGTGGCAACATCGATACCGAGGCGCCCGCGGCGAATACCAACAATCAGCAATGGCGTTATATGTACGGAGGGGAGCGGTAGAAAGAAATATGAGCATCGCACTTAAAACCCCAACAGTGAATACACCCGGTGGCAGCGGCGCTGCTACTGATGGGGTGCCTGCGGGCGCCGCCATTCGGTACAACTACCTGACAGCAGGTCAAACCGTTAAGTCCTGGCTGCTGACAGTGGACCATAAGCGGATCGCGATTCTTTACTTAGTGTCGATCTCGCTGATGTTCTTCTTCGGCGCAGCGGCAGCTGGCATCGTTCGCGTCGAACTGACCAGCCCCAATGGGCAGATACTGTCGAGCGAGACATACAACAAGATGTTCTCCGCCCACGGTATCCTGATGGTCTTCCTGTTCCTGGTTCCCTCGATTCCGGCGACCTTGGGTAACTTCCTGGTGCCGCTGATGATCGGAGCACGTGACCTCGCCTTCCCGCGCCTGAACCTTGCCTCCTGGTACGTCTACATGGCAGGCGGCCTGATGATTCTTGCCGCGCTCTTTCTGGGCGGCGTTGACACTGGTTGGACGTTCTATACGCCGTACTCCAGTATCTACGCGAACGGTAACGTATCCCTGGCGATTGTAGGAATTTTTCTGGCAGGCTTCTCGTCGATCTTTACCGGTATTAACTTCATCGTCACGATCCACAAGATGCGCGCTCCGGGTATGACCTGGTTCCGCCTGCCCTTGTTCATCTGGGCGATGTACGCTACCAGCGTCATCATCGTGCTGGGAACGCCGGTTGTCGCCATCACGCTTCTGCTGGTTCTCGTGGAGCGTATGCTGCACCTGGGCATCTTCAGTCCGGAGCTTGGCGGCGACCCCGTCCTGTTCCAGCACATGTTCTGGTTCTACTCGCACCCTGCCGTTTACATCATGATCCTGCCGTCGCTTGGGATCATCAGTGAACTGGTCGCCGCGAACAGCAAGAAGCGTATCTTCGGTTACAGCTTTGTCGCCCTGTCTACTATCGCCATTGCGGTCTTCGGCTTTATCGTGTGGGGCCACCACATGTTCGTGACCACGCAGTCCATGTACTCGTCGATGGTCTTCTCGGTTATCAGCTTCCTGGTTGCCGTGCCGTCCGCGGTCAAGGTCTTTAACTGGGCCACGACCATGTACAAGGGGTCGATTGAGTTTACCGCCCACTTTATCTACGCGCTGAGCTTTATCGGTCTCTTCGTCGTCGGTGGTCTAACAGGTCTATTCCTGGCATCGCTTGCGATGGACGTTCACCTGACAGCGACCTACTTTGTCGTCGCTCACTTCCACTATGTCATGGTTGGTGGGGCGCTCTCCGGTTACCTTGGCGGTCTCCACTTCTGGTGGCCCAAGATGACCGGTCGCATGTATCCCGAAGGCCCCGCGAAGCTGTCGGCAATCATTTTGTTCATCGGCTTCAACCTGACCTTCTTCCCGCAGTTCATCGTCGGTTACCTGGGAATGCCGCGCCGATATCACTTCTATGCACCGGAGTATCAGATCTGGCAGGTAATCTCCTCGATGGGTGCCTCTATTCTTGCGGTGGGCCTGTTTATTCCCGCTGCCTATCTGATCTGGTCGCTGAAGTACGGTAAAATCGCTCCGGCAAACCCGTGGGGCGCTATCGGTCTAGAGTGGATGACGGCATCCCCGCCGCCGACCGAAAACTTCCCGGAGGTTCCGATTGTGACCTGGGAGGCGTATGAGTACTCCCCGCATGATGCGGAGTTGGCGGTAGATGATCGAAGTGATATGCCTGGAACACCGCCTGAGGGCCAGGTGCAAACCCAGACCGAAACAGGAGTGCACGCATGAGCCTTCGCGCCATTGAGCAGGCGCAGTTGAAGCATGCCCCAAGCCATTCTCATGGCGAAGGGCATGCGATCCAGCACCTCTCTCACCAGTTTGAGGATCTGGATCAGCAGAACGAATCCTATGTCGTCGGCATGTGGACGTTCCTTGTCACGGAGATCATGTTCTTCGGGGCGCTGTTTCTTGCCTACTCGGTCTACCGTGTTCTGTACTTCGAAACCTATCTGGATGCCCATAAGTTCTTGAGCATCCCCCTTGGTACGGTCAATACATTTGTTCTGCTGACCAGCAGTCTGGCGATGGCCCTCGGGGTCCATGCCGCACAGGTAGGCCGAAAGAAGTCTTTGATCGGCTGGCTGCTGCTGACGGTGCTTCTGTCGTTTGTGTTCCTCGGCGTCAAGGCCGTGGAGTACTCGGAGAAGTTTCACGAGCGCCTGTATCCGGGACCGACCTTCGACTATGTTGTGGCGAATGCGGAATACGCTTCGCACCATCCGAACTACGTAATCGAGCATCCTGAATATAAGGACTTCGAAAAGATCCTGGAGGAGCGCGGGGCCGGAACCGATAACACTGCTGCTCCCTTCGAGGGAAGCTCGGTAGACTACTCTACGGTCAATGGTTACCGAAGCAGTGTTCCAGGTGTCGCGCTCCGCACGGAAGACTTGGGAGATATGCCGGTTCAGGTGAAGCAGGAAGTTATGTCCAATCGGGCACAGCTCTTCTTCAGTCTGTACTTCGCGATGACCGGTCTCCATGCGATTCACATCATCATAGGTATCATCCTCATGCTGGTGATCGCTTACCTGGCTGCGCGCAACCATCCCTCAGTCGAGGACTTCATGCCGACAGAAATGGTCGGGTTATACTGGCACTTTGTCGATATCGTATGGATCTTCCTGTTCCCGATGATGTACCTGATCTCATAACGGTATCGGTAAGAAGAAACTAATGGCAACAATAACCACAAGCGGACATGGCGAGGGGCTTCCCCCGCAAAATGGCGTAGAGCAGGTTCAGCACCCACCGGCAAGCCTTTATTATAAGATTTATGGCATTCTGATGGTGCTTCTTGTGATCACGGTCGTGATGTATTACGTCGATATCAACAAGCTTATCCACGCGGAGTGGCCCAACTTGATTATCGCCTTGATAATCTCCGTCACGAAGGCGGCGCTCGTCGTTCTGTACTTCATGAACGTCCGGGGAAGCACGCGCCTGACCTGGCTATGGGCGGCACTCGGGTTTGTCTGGCTGCTGCTGATGGGCGGTATCTTCCTTGATTATCAGAGCCGTGCCTGGGTCGATTTGAGGGGTTGGCAGTAGACATCGGGGTCCAGTACCGCGATTATGGACGCTGAGAAACGGCAGACCGGAGACCCGGTCTGCCGTTTCGCTTGCCTATGGTTTTGCTAAAACAGAAGGGCATACCCGTTCCCTCGTCGAACCTATAGCCACATCTTGAACTGTTTTGGAGGCTTTTTCTCGTGATCGTTGCTACCGCGCCCGGACGCTGCGGCATCCTGGGTAACCCCACCGATATGTATGGCGGCTCCGTCATCTCCTGCTCCACCAAGGAGCGTGCCCGTTGCGAGATCCATGATGCGGATTCCCTCATCGTCGAGGCGGATAACGGTGACCGGCAGGAGATCACGAGTCTGGACGATCTTGCGCCGCGCGGAGACCGTGTCGATCTGGCCAAGGCCGTCCTGACCGGGATGAAGGTAACCCCCGGCACTCATAAATTCCGTCTGGTTACCAGCACAGATATCCCCATGCAGGCGGGTCTCGCCGGATCGACAGCCCTGGTCGCCGCCGTTTTCGGAGCCGTGGCAAAAAAGCTCGGCCTTTCCCTGAACAAGCATCAGACGGCGGAAGCAATTCGCAACATCGAATACGAGGTGATGGGGGTGGTGTGCGGGTTCCAGGACCAGTACATGGCGGTCTTCGGCGGTCTCAACTACCTCGATTTTCGGGACAAGGGTTCCCATCTCGCCCCGGATGCCCAGCCGCTCGCGACCGTGGAACCGCTAGCGGATCAGGTGACGGGGCCGCTGCCTATCGTACTTGCCCATACCGGTGTCAAGCACCACAGCGGAAGCGTGCACAAATCGGTGCGTGAGCGCTGGCTGGAAGGGGAGCCCGAGGTCGTCGCGGCCTACGAGCGTATCCAGCATCTGTCCCGGTTCGGCAAGGCTGCCCTGCTGACGGGAGATTGGGACAGTCTGGCGGTCGCCATGAACGAGAACCAGAAGATACAGCGCGATCTCGGTTCGTCCGGCGAGGTGAATGACCGTCTGATAGAAGTGGCACTGAAGAACGGCGCTATCGCCGCGAAACTGGCGGGTGCGGGACAGGGGGGAACCATCCTCGCCCTGACCTTCGATCCGGAGCGCACGACACAAGCCCTCAAGGAAGCGCAGGCAGGACGTATACTCGTTCCCAGCCCTTCCGAGGGACTTCGCATCGAGTAGACTCCAGAACCAGCGAAATACGAAAAGCGGCCTGCCATTCGGCGGGCCGCTTTTTTCACTGCCGGCGTCTGTTGCGCTCCGCCCCAACCAGAAAAAGAGCGCCCGCGCTACAATACAGCACGGATGTCACCAGGAGAAACGATGTGTTTCCGAAGGCGAGCTGCGGAGAACGGATTTCTTTCATGTCTTGCCCGGATAGTTCCAGGGCAGCGGGAATGGGAGAAAGGTAGAGCAGGTTAGTAAGCGTTGTTGGCTTCTTCGGTCCGTTTCCCAGGTTAACGAGGGTCAGCATGGGAACCACAAAAAGCACGGAGGAGAACGCAAACGTGGTGGCGAGCGCAGACCACCGGTTACGTGCTGCCATGCTCAGCCACAATCCCATCATACCGATCACCCACAGGAAAGCGAGACAGAGCAGAATCAGCTTCAGGATGGGCGTACGAGGAAAAGTTCCTGCGCCGATGTACAAGATCGCCCCGCAGAGAAGAACCAGCAGTACGCAGTAAAGAAAGCCGGAGGCGGCATCACCTATTCGGAGACGCCGAGGATCGAAAATCAAGCGCAGTAAACTGCCCGCTGCGGTGAGCCTATCACCGGTCGCAAAGATCCCGGCAATCACTATGGTCCCGCATAGTGTCAGAATGGAAACCGCCATCATGCTGTCGACGGATCTCCCCAGGACTCCTCCAGCGGCTGTGGAACGCGGCGCGAGGAAACCGTAGACGAAAAAAGCCGCAACGGCGGCGAACCCGGCGCAGAGCAGACGCAGCAGCGGAGATCGATCCGTGCGAGGGTACTCCAGTCGATGAATCGCCGTGACCGTCAGGATGACACCCATCAGGCAGTTGAGCATAAGGGCGGGGAGCCAGGCAGGCAGTGATATCCCGTAGTACAGCTCGCTGAGATTGCCGCTGTTTACCGCTCCCACCGGATTCAGTGCCGTCAGGCCGACGCCGGGGCTGCCCGCGCCGAAAGAACGTCCAATTCCCATGACTGCCAGCGGCAGCGTAAGGAAGAACAGCAGCAGAATGCTCCCGTAGGCCGCGGATGTCGCATTTGTGGTTGATTTGGCGACAGACGAGGAGGCTATTCCTACCGATCCATACAAAAAGGCGCACGAAAGAAGAATTACATAGGCCGCGACAACCTGGGAGGGCGCAATCCCGCCTAGCAGGAAGCAGAGAGAGGCGAGAGGCAGCGACGACGTCAGAAGCAGAGCAACGAACAGAGTCGCGGAGAACAGCTTTCCCTGTATGATCGCGCGGTGGGGGAGCTTGGTGAGGGAGAGAAGGTCATAGGTCCGCTGCTCCTTTTCCAGAGAAACGCCGCCCGCTGTCAGCGCGGGCGTGATAAGTCCTACCAGCAGCGCCTGAATGGTGAATACGGTGCTGTAGAAGACTTTGCCAAGCTGAAACGCCGCCTGACTGCCGCTTGGACTCTGGTAAGCCGTGTAGGAGATGTAGGTAATAAGTACGACCAGGGACGGCAGCCCCACATAGGCCAGAATTATCCAGTAGGCGCGGGTTCCCCGCATACGGGTCCGGAGTTCCTTCGTCAGAACCGGGTTTTCGCTTAGCCTCATGGTCACGCCACCAATCCTTTGGTGACGCGCAGGAAGATATCTTCGAGGTCGGTCTCCTGCTCGGCGAAGCTCTGGACTCGGACGCCGCCATGGATCAGGGCAAGCAGAACATCGGACTGATCGTCCAGCGAGCCATTGTAATCCACACGCAGGGTCTCGCCGATTAACTTGACGCTCCGGACGTGCTCGACCGCGGGCAGCAGGTCAGCGGCTTTCTGACGGTCGATATCCGGGACGCGTATCTCCAGAACACGCCCCCCCAGCACCTGCTGCATAATCGTCTCGATGGGCCCGGCGACAATCATCTCGCCACGCTCGATGATCCCCACGGACGTGCAGAAGTCCGCCAGCTCCGGAAGGATATGGGAGCTGACAATGATGGTCTTTCCCATCGACTTCAGCTCTTTGAGAAGCTCTTTGATTTCGATGCGGGCGCGTGGGTCCAGCCCTGAGGCGGGCTCATCCAGCAGAAGCACTTTAGGATCGTGGATGAGGGTCTTCGCGAGGCACAGGCGCTGTTTCATGCCCCGTGACAATTCGTCCACGTAGGCATCCTTCTTGACTGTCAGCGTGGTGAGCTCGAGGGCCATATCAATCAGGCCGGGCCGATCCACTTTGGGCACTTTGTAGGCGGCGGCAAAGAAGTCCAGGTACTCCCAGACTTTGAAGTCGTCATAAACACCGAAAGCGTCCGGCATGTACCCGATAACCGAGCGGACGGCATCCGGATCATCCGCCACATTGATCCCATCGACACGGGCGATACCGCTTGTCGGCTCAAGCAGTGTCGCCAGCATCTTGATGGTGGTTGTTTTTCCCGCCCCGTTGGGACCGATAAAGCCGAAGATGTCGCCCGGTTCAAGCGTCAGCGACAGACCCTTGACCGCGACCAGGTTCTTGTACTCCTTGCGGAGGTTGACGAGTTCAACAAGCGGCATCTTCGGTGTGGGTCTCCTGGTTGCTGGTTATAGGTGTGCGTTAATTGCCAAGCGGGATTTTGATGCCTGGTACTAGGAAATTAGAGCCGGTACCCTCGCCTGAGAAGCGGAATCGAACAGCTACATTCGCTGTGACAGACTGTTCTCCCGGCTGAACCGGTGTGCTGGCAACATCGGCACCACGTGCCATCATGGCCTGTCCGTACATCGGACGAGGTGGGGTGTAGCCGCCCTCCTGGATGCCAACCAGAAAGAGGTTCGCTGCCCCCGCTGCTTTGGCAATCACCTTTGCTTTTCGGACTGCATCGGCGACGGCTTTCTGCAAAGCGGCGTCCCCCGACGATGCTTTATCTGCTACATCGAAGGTGATACCATTTGACGTATTGCCGCCTGCCTTGATCGCGGCATCGATGATCCGGCCGGTATCACCCACTTTGCGAACTGTAACCGTGACCATATTGCTGGCCTGATAGCCGACGATCTTTGGCTCACGCGGCATGCCTGTGCTTGGCGAAAATCCACCAAGTTGATTTTGCTCGTACTGTGGGTAGATGCTGTAGCCCGATGTTTGAATGTCTTTGTCCGCGACGCCTGCCGCCTTCACCGCTTTGATCAAGGCATCCGTCTTCTGGGCATTCTCCTGAGTAACACCGGATGCCTCCCTGCCCTGGTTCTGCACACCAAGTGAGATACGGGCGATATCCGGCTTCACCTGCACCTCGCCGGTTCCTGAAACCACGATGCCATTGAGAGCGCTGTCGGTTTCCCTCGCGGTTTCCTGTGCGTACGCGGGGCTAGAGAGTGTCAGGACCGAGCCTGCTGCCGTCATAGCAGCGAATGATGACAGTGCCACGGCTGTGGCAAAATTAGATGTTCTTAACGTAAATCGCATTAGATAGTTACCTCCGCATCTAATACGGCTTTGACCGGCAAAAAGTGACTTCCTGCTTCGATGCTCATTATTGCTCCATCTCCTTCGGCCCTTTTGCCAGGCGGCGCATTGCCCGCCAGAGAAGCAGTACCGTGCCGCCGAAACAGAGCGCAATGTTCGTCAAAGGAATTATAGAACGCTCGGCGTCTCTATCCAGGAGTTCGGTCATCGCGTAGTACGGGTTGAGCCAGAGAGGGAGAAAGTCTTCGGCCCGGCTCGACCGGCTCATCGTTGCCATCTGCCACAGACCAAATAACAGGGCCGTTCCCACGACTATGAGAAGAATTGTGCTGAGCGATGCCGTCGTTGCGACAAAGGTGCGGCGTGATGCCCAGGAAAAATATAAGCTGAGCGCACAATAAAAAAGAGCGGTCCCCAGCAGCAGCAAATGCGAGGTGACAAATGTGGTGAAATTTATCTCGCCCACATAGGCCGCGACCACATCTATCGGCAGAAACAAGAGAAGGAGACCCAGTATCGGCAGAAGGCAGGCAATGTACTTGCCCAGAACGATCTCGGAACGGGTCAGGCGAGAGAGAAGGAGCGCATTCCACGTCTGCTGTTCCCGCTCCTGGGTTATCGACCCGGCGGTCAGTGAGGGGGTGATCAGTATCAGCAGAGTAATCTGGAAGCCAACAACGGAAATGCCGAACAGGTCGCGCCCGCGAAACGGTGATCCGGGCTCCATGAGCGAGGCAAGTGCGAGATAGTAAAGCAGCGCTACCACTATCACCGTACACACGACAGAGGCGACACGGCTGGATTTTGTCTGCTTACGGGAGCGGAACCGCGCCCGTATCTCTTTTGCCAGTATCGGGTTCTCGGTAAATATCCCCACTCCGGTAGATTCGACACCGCCGCGGTAAAACCTGCCACGGTATAATCACGCTCGAATGACCGCTCTTTTCGTTTACAATCTGCTGCTGATTCTCCTGTCTCCATTGCTGTTCGCCTTCCTGCTCTGGCGGGTCGCCCGAGGCAAGGAGGATCGCGAACTGTGGGGAGAGCGGTGGGGCAGGCTGCCGGAAAACATCGCGCAGGACCGAAGCACAGGACCACGCTTCTGGGTCCATGCGGTCTCCGTCGGCGAGGTGATGGCAGCGGCTCCGGTCCTGCGTGATCTGCGCCGCCGTTATCCGGACGCCTTCATCGTTCTATCGACAACCACAATCGGGGGACGGGAGGTTGCCTTAAAGCAGGTTCCTCCCGCCGATGAGATTGTGTACTATCCGCTTGATTTTCCCTGGGTCGTGGGTCGCGCACTGCGTCAGGTCCGACCGGACGTGGTGCTGCTGATGGAGTGGGAGATTTGGCCGAATTTCCTGTCGGAGGCGAAAAAACAGGGAGCGAAAACCGCGGTTCTGAATGGCCGTATCTCGGACAAGGGGCTGCGCCGCGGAAAGAGCGGTTTCGCCGCTTTCTTCACGGCCCCCGGTCTTGCCGCTGTAGACAGGTTCGCGATGCAGTCCGAGGAGGATGCACGTCGGGCAATTCTGGTCGGAGCCACTCGGGAGCGTGTGGAGTCGGTCGGCAACACCAAGTTCGACGAGTCCTCGACACCGCTTAACCCTGATGAACGCGCCGCTCTCCGCCTCGATCTCGGCATTCCTCCCAATGCCCCTGTCTGGGTCTGTGGTTCTACGCGGGATGGGGAAGAGGCGCTGATATCTGACGCGATCCGTGTTGTCTGGGAGACGGTCCCGGATGTGTTTCTCA
>JAZKEA010000423.1:0-5510 GCA_040387315.1 Armatimonadota bacterium
TATGCCTGAATCCAGCCCTGGAGTGGTATCAAGTTAATACGGTATCCGATGCGCTTCCTGATTTTCCGTCTGCAGTGTGGGTTGGGGTGGCAGTGGTAGACCGCCAAGCTTCCGTCGCCTACATCAAGGTGTCGGGAGGATAAAGAGAAGCGACCACTTATCCCTTGCCACGATAAAATGACAGTATGAGCAGTGAACAGACGGTAACAGTTATCGGAGCGGGTATGGCGGGCAGCGAGGCCGCGTGGCAGGCGGCGAACCGGGGGGCGAAGGTCCGTCTTATCGAGATGCGTCCGGTCAAGATGACACCCGCGCATCATACGGACCGCGCCGCTGAGATCGTCTGCTCGAACTCTTTTAAGAGCAATCGGCTTGCGAACGCCTCCGGCCTCCTGAAAGAGGAGATGCGGCGGCTTGGCTCGCTGATTGTCGGCTGCGCGGATGCCACCGCCGTTCCCGCGGGAGAAGCGCTGGCAGTAGACCGTGATGCCTTCTGTGATCTGGTGACGGAGCGGCTTGAAACGCACCCAAATATTGAGTTTGTGCGCGAAGAAGCGGCGGATATCCCTGACGACGGTCTGGTTATTATCGCCTCGGGGCCGCTGACCAGCGATACGCTGGCGGCAAAGATAGGCGAACTGACCGGGCGCTACGACCTGTACTTCTATGATGCTGTCGCCCCTATTGTGGATGCCTCGACGATTGATTTTAACAAAGTCTTTCGCGCGTCGCGCTACGGGAAGAACAGCGAAGCCGATGGCTCAGGTGAGGACGATGCCGCCTATCTGAACTGCCCCTTCGAGAAAGACGAGTACCTGGCGTTTCACGAAGAACTCGTAAAGGCCGAAAAGGCACCCCTACATGATTTTGAGGACATCAAGTTCTTTGAGTCCTGCCTTCCGGTCGAGGAGCTTGCCGCCCGCGGCCCCAAGACACTTGCTTTCGGGCCACTAAAGCCGGTCGGTCTCACGGACCCGAATACGGGGCGACGTCCTTATGCCGTAATCCAGCTTCGCCAGGAGAACCATGCCGCGACGCTCTATAATCTGGTCGGCTTCCAGACCCGTCTGAAGTGGGGCGAGCAGAAGCGTATTTTCCGCATGATCCCCGGTCTGGAGAACGCCGAGTTTGTCCGCTTCGGGGTAATGCACCGAAACACCTATATCCACTCCCCCAGCCTGCTGCAGCCAACTCTCCAGATGCGCGCCCACCCCCGAATTCATTTCGCCGGGCAGATGGTCGGTGTGGAGGGTTATCTGGAGTCGGCGGCGATGGGTCTGATAGCGGGACTGAACTGCGCTCGCGAAGTCCAGGATCAGCCGCCCGTGGTCTTCCCCAACGAGACGGTCCTGGGGTCGCTAACCAGCTACGTCAGCGCCTACGAGGGCAAGCACTTCGCTCCCATGAACTCCTGCTGGGGTATCCTGCCCCCCCTTGAGGGCGTACGAATACGCGACAAAAGGGAACGCGGCGCGGCGATGGCGGAACGTGGTCTCGCTGTGTTCGATGCGTTCGTCCTCAGCGAAGCTATCCCTACGTCGAAATGAGTACGCACACTTTCCGGCGCATCGTAGTTTACGGAGTGCTCGCCATCGCGGCGGGGAGCTTGTTTTCGATGCGGCGCGTACTCTGGCGCCGTCTGGTAATCGGGGATACCGCAGTCGCCCGCACACACACTCCCACAGTTGAGGGCGCGCTTTCCGCTTACGGGAAGCGTTCCGACAGGCGCTTCCGCGCGGTCTGCCGACAAAGTGGCGTCGCCTACCCGCCAAAACGGATCACCCTGATTGCGCTCAAAGAGGAGAAACGGCTCGAGGTGTGGGGCGCTGACGCGAGGAAACCGTACAAGCGTCTCGCGGTCTACCCGGTTCTAGCGGCAAGCGGCGTCTCCGGCCCGAAGCGGAGAGAGGGCGACCTCCAGGTACCGGAGGGCTTTTACCGGATCAGCGCGCTAAACCCGGCGAGTCAGTTCCATCTTTCCCTGCGCGTCGATTATCCCAATGCTGAAGATACTGCCCACCGGACCGTCGCACGGAGCGCCATGGGCGGGGATATCTACGTTCACGGGGGTGCGGCGTCTATCGGCTGCCTTGCACTCGGCGATTCTGCTATCGAGGAGGTGTTCTGCCTTGTCGCCCGTGCAAGCGCGGCGAATCGCACGATTCTGATCGCGCCGCGCGATTTTCGGGTTTCACCGGACGCGCCGCGCACCTCGAATCCCTGGGTACAGAACTTGTATATGAGGCTCCAAACCACTCTGCGCGAAGACTTTCCCCTCTAAGAGCGACTCTCGGGGGAGGAACCGGTTTGATCGTCCGCGTTCGCTCGTTGTGACTGCTCCAGTTGTCGCTGCAGCGCCTCCTCACGGCGTTGTGCGTGGCGCAGCGCTCTTGCTTCCTCCTGCTGCTGCTCTTTCGCACGCTGAATCCGCTCATTCGCCTCACGCTTCACCCAGAAGTCGCGCTCCTGAGCGTCTCGACGCTCTTCGGCCATGCGGTCAAACCAATCGTGAACGGGAGGAAGGTAACAGACAAAGCAGATGGCAGCGATGCCGAGGGCGATAGAAACGGTGATGATCTCATCACGCGTGATTCGGTTGTCGCGCCAGCGCATGTAAAGATAAAACAGGGCCACAACCATCGCTGCAAAAATCAAGATGGGTGTAACATAATCCCCTTTTTTGCGGCGGCGTCGGCCTCGACTGCCACCTCCATTTTTACGAGTCATAAGTTTGTGGTCCAGATTCTGCAGTTTCGTCTTTTGGGATGGGTTTTCCTTCCCACAATAGTTCCTCCCAGTATTTTAGCCGGAAATAAAGCAGGGTCAAGCCAAACACCAAAAGCGCACCAATTGCGTTAAGGACAAACTGCTCCAGACGCACGTGACGGTCCGGGGCGCGAAAACGGACGAAGGCCTCGCTCACGGCAAAGACAACACAAAGCGCGAGGCTGCCGCTGATGGACTGCCACTTCAGTTTCGGTTCCCCCCACTGAAGGGCTCGTACGGCAAGCAGCGTAAAAATCCCGAACGCCCCCACATGGGCGAGTTTTCTTGCGGCATTATTTATCTGGTACTGCTGCCATATATCGCCGGAGGGTACCGCATCGGGACTGAGAAACTCGGCGACACCCTGGATTAACGCCAGTGATTTTTCATACCGGCCAAGCTGCGTGGAGGCGGCGATGACCACTCCCATCCACAGCAGCAGCGGCCCCAGATACAGCAAGGCTCGGAGAAGTTTACGGGCACTCATAGGACACTGTCAATCTATTCGGAAGAGAAGACGCGGGGGAGGTTGCAGCCGATGTATAATACAGCAGGTACTTCTACGGGCAGAACTGTCGGACTATGATCCAAATGATCCAAGGCTTTTTACCACAAGATAGGTCAATCCTTGTCATCCTCGCCCTGATTATTCTCATCACGGCAGGCGCAGCCATGAACTACCTCTCTCGACAGAGACGAAGATCACGACGCCGTCAGGAATTTTACGATAAGCTGCGTCAGCACCAGGAGGCGACCTCGACCAAAGAGGCCGCTTCGGAATAATAATAGATTTTAGCCTCCAGCCAAATTTTTGCACCCCTGCGGGTAAGTTCGACACGTGTACTCGCCCGTGCCATTCACGTTATTATCGCTGCTCTGCTCCTGGTACTACCCGGATCTGCAGTTACCAGGGCAGCTATGGCTTCGGCTATTCCAGATCCCCCCGGTTACTCCTCGGTCGTTCTCGAGGCCAGACTGCAGGATAGACACGGTAAGGCTGTAGCCGGTATTCCTCTCGATTTCGAAGGCGCCCTAGACGGCCTTGTGCTGCTCCCCAATGGCGGAAGCTCGTCGTATCGACAACCTTTCAAAGAGACTGCCTTCACCGACTCTCAGGGAAGAGCGACCGTGCGGGTTCTTGGTCCCGGTGGTGCAGGCACGGGAAAGACTTCCTGGTTTCGCGGAAAAGGCTCGGCTTCCGTTCGTGTCGCGCCGCAGTCTCGGGAGATCAGTCTTGTGCAGCCCACGGCGGAGGTTTTGTCTTCCGCCCTGCCGGCGTCCCCCAAATTTGGAAACCCGACGGGCGACAGCACTTTCCGGTTCACGCTCATCGCTTTTGAAGAGGCAAATGATCGAATCGGGAAGTTTCCGGTCTGGACGGCTAACGACGGCAGAACCGATAAAATTGTGGTCCTTCTCGAAGGCTTTGACATCTACAATGATTACACCGCTTCCGATGTCATGCGGCTCGTATCTATTGCGGGAGATATTTTGCGGCAGCGCGGGATTGCATTTCTCGTGGTTGACTACCCGAACTCTTATCAGTCCCCGGATCAGCTGGCACCGATTGCCGCCGAGGCGGTGCGAGCGGCGGCAGCGGCGAGTGGCCGAAAGGTGAGCCTTGCAGGACTATCTATGGGCGGTCTGGTGGCCCGCTGGACACTTGTGGAAGCGGAGAACCAGGGGAATCCACTCCCGGTCCATACCCTTCTGCAGCTGGATACGCCGAATCGGGGAGCCAATATCAATCCTGGCTTACAGGCAATGACAGAGCGGTATGGGACAGAACTTGACAGGAAAGGGATGCAAAGCGCAGCCGCGGGCGCACTCCTTTTTGCCCGTCCTACAAATATTCAGTGGCGGCGGCTGGGTCTGAGAGGAGCGGACCGTTATGTCCCGGTTTATTGGACGGATGACACCTCAGCGCATGATGCCTTTTTCAACCGCCTTCGCGGTCTGAACGACAATCGCGGCTACCCAAAGAGCTGCCGCCGCGTTGCTGTTGCCAACAGCAGCCGCATCGGCAGAAAGACAGCGAACCGCGAGCAGGACCTTCTGAATCTCTGGCTGCCGTTTTCGTTTACCTGGATGCTGGAAGCGCACGCGGTAGACCATGCCCCGGGGTCACTGCTGCCGCCCCAGTATGCGCAGCGGTTCGCCGTCCAGTACCCATTAGGTATCGCCGGGTCGGAACTCGGCTTCGTCCCCACATTTGTTCCGACATCATCGGCGCTGGATGCGGGGCCGAATGAAAAACCACCCTTCGATGCCTTCTATGCCCGTCCCGACAATCTTCCGAACCGCGCCCATGACGACATTGATCCCGGCGCGGCGGTATTTGTCGCGCGTGAGATACTCAGCGAGGCCTGGTAGCCGAGAAGCCAGCAGGATGTTTAATCGCGGCGCAGGTTCTCGATCCCCACGGCAAAATCCGCCTCGGTCAGTGCCTGTATCCCGTCGCCGTCCGCGATTCGAATAAGCGCCTGCAGCCCCGCCTCATTGACCAGCGCCCGCAGATCCGCCCCGCTGAAGCCCTCCGTCTGGATCGCGAGTAGCGAGAGGTCAACAGAGATATCCAGCTGCGCTCGCCCCGCGAACTGTGTCAGCATTGCAAGCCGGGCATCGGTGTCGGGAAGCGGGATCTCGATCTGCCGTGACAGCCGCCCTCCACGGATCAGGGCAGGGTCCAGCATATCCGGGCGATTTGTCGCCCCGATCACAAAGATACCCTGGTTTTGCGTCAG
>JAZKEA010000424.1:0-2287 GCA_040387315.1 Armatimonadota bacterium
TCCCGACCCTGGGAGCGGGACGCTGGGATGCGCCCGCGGGAACTCCCCTGGGCGCGGCCCTGATCCTTCGGATCGCACCCGAAGAATTTGTTGTGATGGGATCAGGCGCTGTTATAACCTTCGCATCGGCGGACGGGCAGGGTAAAGTCGGCATCGAGTCCGTACAGGAAGGATGTTACGAGCAGGGAGGTGCCTGGAAAGGCAGCCGATGGCTGAATGGAGACCAGACCCATCAGGGAAGGCACATCCGTTTTCCGGCTGATGCGTGGCAAATTCAGCGGGTGAAACTCTACCGCTACGCATAGTGGTCAGCCTATCTGTCTTCTTCGAACCCATTTAAAGGTAAGATAGGAAAGATCAATTCAACCGTTTTCATTATTTTCGGAAACTGATTTTCGATGGAGGGTTGAGCAACGGAGATGTGGAAACATTCCGCAGGATGACCGTAAGGTCAAAGGGCAGACGCCCGGAGGCGTCGAGCGTGGATATAGGCAGCAGGTGCAGGATGAATAATCGGGCTCTTATGCGAGGCATCTGCGCAACGAAAGATATGGAAAACATTGACAAACGGTAAGACTTTCTCTCCCGGTTTTGGAACTCCAGTGAAAAAGCTTGATGGAACCCTCGCGGCTATCCTGCTGACCTCCGCGGTCGCGGCCCTGTCTCTGCCTGGTACCAGTTTCGCTCAGAAGACGCCCGCGAAACCAACTCGTCCTCCGGTCGATGTTTCCCAAATCAAAACGCTTTATCTGGTGGGGTATTCCCATCTCGACACCCAGTGGCGCTGGGCGTATCCGCAGGTCATCCGCGAATTTATTCCGGACACAATGCGCAATAACACCGCGCTGATGGAAAAGTACCCCGACTACATCTTCAACTTCAGCGGGTCACGCCGGTACGAGATGATGAAGGAGTACTATCCCGAGGACTACAAAAAAGTCAAGCAGTTCGCGAAATCGGGACAGTGGTTCCCCGCCGGGTCCTCGGTGGACGAAGGGGATGCAAACGTTCCCTCCGCGGAATCGCTGGTACGCCACATGCTGTATGGCAACCATTTCTTCAAGCGCGAGTTTGGTGTTACGAGCCAGGAGTTCATGCTGCCGGACTGCTTCGGGTTTCCGTACGCACTTCCCACGATTCTTGGTCATGCCGGACTGACAGGCTTTTCGACCCAAAAGCTGACCTGGGGGTCCGCAATCGGCGTTCCCTTCAAGGTGGGCAACTGGGAAGGCCCGGACGGTAAGCGGATCCTTTCCGCCCTTGATCCTGGTGCCTATGTTCACGATATCACCGAAGACCTGTCGGTAAATACAAGCTGGCTGGCGCGTATCCAGAACACGGGCAGCAAGTCCGGTGCCTATGTCGATTACCATTACTACGGCGTCGGCGACCGTGGCGGGGCACCCAGCGATGCCTCCGTTTCCTGGGTAGAAAAAAGTCTTAAAGGAACGGGACCGATAAAAGTAATTTCATCCCGAGCCGACGAAATGTTCCTGGCGATCAAGCCCGACCAGAAGGCGAAACTTCCGGTCTACAAGGGGGAAATGCTTCTAACAGAGCACTCCGCGGGCTCGGTCACCTCACAATCCTACATGAAGCGGTGGAACCGACAGAACGAGCTGCTGGCGGACAGCGCGGAACGAGCGGCGGTTGCGGCAATGTGGCTTGGCGGCCCCCGCTATCCTTCCGAACGTCTGTATCAGGCGTGGAACCTGGTTCTCGGTTCACAGATGCATGATATTCTTCCCGGCACCAGCCTTCCGAAAGCCTATGAATTCTCCTGGAACGACGAGGTTCTCGCGCTCAACCAGTTCGCCGCCATCACCGTGGATTCGGTCGCCGCCATAACGTCCGCGATGGATACGCGGGCGCAGGGAACGTCCCTCGTGGTCTACAATCCCCTGTCGGTCGCACGTCAGGATGTCGTGGAGGCGACGGTTCCCGTTTCCGGAAACAATTCCCGTGGTATTCAGGTTCATGGTCCGGACGGCAAGCCGGTCCCCACACAGGTCCTGAGCCGCTCCGGCAGCACCGCTCGCGTCCTGTTCCTGGCCCAAGTCCCTTCCACGTCATTCGTCACATTCGACGTTCGCCCCGCGGCGCAGCCCGTTGGGCCTGCGCCGATCAAAGTCAGCCGAACCGGTCTGGAAAATGAGCGCTTCCGCGTGACCATTGACAGCCGGGGCGATATTTACGTGAGTTCAAGAGGCGATTATTACAATACACCATCAAATCTTTTTGTAATTGATACGAAAACAGACGAGAAAAAAATGCAGCTCGATATTCC
>JAZKEA010000425.1:0-11114 GCA_040387315.1 Armatimonadota bacterium
TCGCGGTTCGTCCATGTCTTGCCGTGCGCCTCCGCATCCAGTATCCAGCCGAGTTGAACAGACGGGTGGCTGTAAAGAATCGCGACGCCGTCATGGACCCACTCCGCGCCCTGCATCAGCGGTCCTATCTTCTCGCCCGCTTCCCGGAAGTGCGGCGCGACCTGGTCGTGCCAAGGTTTTGGCGTCTGTCCGTCGAACCAGTTCTCCACCCACCCGATATGCCCCCGGTTGCCATGCGCCAGGTAGTACCAGGTCTGCCAGATGTCATCATCGACCGACTTATGAAACAGGCTGGTGACAGCGGGCACGGCATTGCGCGGGTTGAACGAGCGAATGATCGCCTGCGACCCGCCCAGGTTATACGCCTCCAGGTACTGCACTTTGCGCATTAGCCGCGCATAGTCATAACCCCCAAAGACACTCGGTGCCTGACCGCCGACAATTCCGCAGGGGGTCTCAGGGTCCACGGTGTTGGAGTACTCCACCAGTTCGCCCAGCAGATTACACCAGACGGCATCGTTGAAGGTCCATTGGTCTATCAGTGCGCTGGCATCGAAGTCGCGCACCGACCACTGCGCCAGCCGCGGCCGGATGTCCTCGTATGTGATCCACTCGCGCCGCGCCAGGGCCCCCTCCGATCCGTAGACCTCGCGCAGCCACCGGGGGTAAGCTGCCGCATCGTCGGTCACGCGCCACATGGTCGGATGCACGAAATGCCCCCACGATGCCTCATCGTCCAGCGCATACGCGGCCCGCTGCGGCGACCCTTTCACCTTCGCGATATTCTCCCGAATGAAGCCTTTCAGCGTCTCCTTCAGCGCGTCGTTCAGCGGTACGGGACGGACTCCGGCCCCATGGAGCTCCGCCAGATGCGCCTTCTTCTTATCGCCGTCCCACAGGTGCAGAAATCCCTTACGGGCGGTGTGGTCCACATAGAAACGCAGCCCATGACGGTTGATCCAGTCCAGTTTGCCCCGAGGCGTGTCCGGCTCACCCGTATTTCCGTCCAGGAACGCCCCGTTGTACCCGTGATCCCGGCTCCACTTCCCCGACGCCTCCGTGTAGCCCAGGGTCCACTGGTAGGTCCACGGCATAAAGATCCAGCCGGGATACGCCTTCTGGAGCCACGCCGCCTCCTGCTTCACACTCTGGAAGTCACGGGACGTGCGGACATACCGTGCATACGCCTCTTCCGCAGTTTCCCTGCCGCGTGGTGCCTGGAACGCGGAGACCATTTCGGGCCGCAGAAGCGCCCCCAACCCGCACATCGCACGGAACAACTGGACAGAGAAATCGCGTCGCTGCATAGAATCATTCACCGATCAAAGAACTTGCTTACTATGGATTAGATACGAGCGGGCCTGCAGCGTTTCCTTTAAGCATTAGGCGGGGATTGCAATCCCCGTCCAAAACGGGCGCAATCTAAGCGAGAACTGCTATAAGACTCCTCATCTCCGGAAAATCCCTACCCTCCCATATAACATTGACCCCCAAATGTTTTAGCAGCGACCACCTTCGCTTGTAAACTGGCATCAGGAAAGGGCAGACGAAAATGGCGGACGAGGATGAGGCAAAGCGGGCCGCGCTCCGGGCCTACCAGAACGAGTGGCAGCGGATCAGGCAGCGGAAACGGGAACAGTCCGGCGTTTGTACCGTCTGTGGCGGGAAACACGGGCCCATAGGCGGGCCGGATACGTACAAGGGCATGTGCCTGACCTGCACCGAGATGTATCGGCGACGAACACTCTTGTATCGAATGACCCAGCCGGTAACCGCCCGACCCAAAAGCGGCTGGCGACGGAAGGTGTCGGTTCGGGTGTGTCGCCATTGTAAAGGACGGAATCTGGTGACCAGCGGGCCGCTGTTCTCCTCTGCGGAAAAGTCGGTACCTAAGCGAGAGCGTTATCTGTGCCTGGACTGTAAAAAATGGTCCTACGGAAAAGCGCTGCCGCCCGCACCGGAGTTTCTCTGCCCCTACTGCAAAGGACTCTGCAGTCGCGCGGGCCGCCAATCGAGCGGCAGACAACTGTATAAGTGCCGGGCCTGTGGCAGGACGAACACGAACCTTTTCCCCGCAGCACGACCCGACCAGTTGGGCTCGTTTCGTCGCGTGGTATCGTTTGTCTTCGGCCCGCTTGGCGGCAAGGCGCTGACCGAGTACTGCAATCATCATCGGATGCCCGCCTCGAAGGCATTGCGGACGATTCTGCGCGAGGCCGCGACTCCCCTGGTTCCGGTGATGGCGACCGCACAGCGCGAGTGGCCCCTCGGCGGTCGGCGGCAGGTGTCCCATGTTCGGCTGCGAAGCACAGAGCCGCAGCGGGAACCGTTGCGCGATGTGCCGCTCTCTCTGCCCAATATACGGTCACAGGTGAACCGGGAGCGGATGAAGTCGCCCGCCGGGAGTCGTCATCGCCCCGTGGCAGCGGAGTTCCGGGTGCCCGCGTACCTGGACGCGCTTGCCTGGGAGGGGCTGATACGGACGATGCGCTGGCGCGGCGTGACGCATCAGGAGGCGATGCGGCAGCTTCTGCTGGAGGCGTGGCGGCGGTTGACGTAGAAGCCAAGATATCTGTCAATACACCATCAAACCTAACTCACCTTTATTGATAGTATTATGCTTCCAGAATTTTCATGTACCAAAGTAAGAACACTTCGAGACCAAAGAAACGGCATTACCACTCTCATTTACGGTAGAATTATCCACAATGGCTTGGTCGTCGCAATACAGTTCCCGTGCCGCATAAAACGATTGATTTCGAGCTAGGTTAACTCAAGTCGCCGCTAAGTATTTATACCCGACAGGTACAAATACCTCAAAAGGAATCATGCAAAGGATAAAGAATGATCGTACCAGTAACTTTGTATTCACTGGGAACGATAGTTATTCGTTTGAAATAGCACTTTCAACGGGCTTATATCAACACAAGTTCGTTCCATTTTTTGGGCAATGGCTCTTGGGCAGAATCCTCTCAAACGCGGCAAAGGCAATCAAATGCCTGTAAGAGTTTTTGATTTCTTCTCTGGCTGCGGAGGAACTAGTGCCGGACTTCAAGCGGCTGGCTGTGAAATCATCTTGGGTCTTGATAATGATCGGGACTCGGCTGCCACTTTTCGTCACAATTTTCCCAATGCTAGTTTCATAGAGCGCGACATTCGCGAAGTAGAGGTTGAAGACTTAGCACCATTTGTTGATGCACACGCCGACGTTCACAAGTTGTTTTGCGGCTGTGCTCCTTGCCAGCCTTTTTCAAGTCAAAACAAACAACGAGGTATTCTCGATCAACGTTCTGATCTCCTAACTCGTTTTGGATATTTTGTCGAGCATTTCACCCCGGAATTTGTGCTGGTAGAAAACGTACCGGGAATTCAGAGAATTGAAAATGAAGGACCTTTAACAGAGTTCGTCGCCATGCTTGAACGCCTGGGATATGAGGCAACCGTTCAAATTGTAGACTTCAAAGATTATGGTGTACCACAACGCCGTCGAAGATTGGTGCTACTGGCAAGTCTTGTAGGGGTTGTCCCGTTTCCAATACAGTCGCATGGCCCGGGAAGAAGAAATCCAAGATTCTCTACAGTAGCAGACTGGATCGCGGATTTACCACCTGTTGCGGCTGGCGAAACTCATCCGGAAATACCTAATCATCAAGCAGCGTCTTTAACAGCAATCAACTTGCAAAGGCTTCTTGCAACACCCGAAGGCGGTGACCGTAGAAATTGGCCTGCAGACCTAATACTACCTTGCCATAGCAATGCCTATAATGGACATACCGATGTATATGGGCGGATGCGTTGGCAGGAGCCTGCAGGCAGTTTGACTACTCGTTGTCACAGCATATCAAATGGTCGTTTTGGACATCCAGAACAAAACCGTGCCATAACGGTTCGAGAAGCAGCTTGTCTACAAACATTCCCTAGAACGTTTATTTTTTGTGGAGGCATACAATCCACTGCCCGTCAGGTAGGTAATGCCGTTCCTGTTTTGATGGCGCGACATTTTGGTGAAGCTCTAGTAACACATATCGAGCTACAAGTACAGACACAGGCTGGAAATGGCGACATTTAGAACTCGGGCAAGAGCACTTGATATGCTGGGGCGCCAACAGATTGCTGGTATTCCCACAGCGATAAGCGAGCTCTTCAAAAATGCACACGACGCTTATGCTACTAAGGTAGAAGTTGATTTCTATCGAGCAGATTATCTATTTGTTCTGCGAGATGATGGCTTCGGCATGACACAAGACGACTTTGAGAGTCGTTGGCTAACGCTTGCAACTGAAAGCAAGGTCGCGAATAAATCAGGAACGCTGCCACCGGCAGTTCCAGATGGTTTCGAGACGCGGCCAATCATGGGCGAGAAGGGTATAGGCCGCTTATCTATTGGGGTTATTGGGCCTCAGGTCTTGGTTTTGACTCGCGCAGTAAGAAATGGTAAACCCATGCCCCTTGTCGCGGCATACATCAACTGGAAAATATTTGAGATTCCAGGCGTTAATCTGGACGATATTGAAATTCCCTTACAAACGTTTCCTGACGACACCTTCCCTGACAAAGATGATATTCAGAATCTTTTGAATAGATTCTCGACGAATCTAACGAAATTATCAAGCATTGCTCCTAAAGAAATAATAGCAGATATTAGTGAAGATATAGATTCTTTCAATCTTGATCCTCTAGAAATAGATGCTTACTTACAACATCTGTCTCTTAAAGGTGATGGGCATGGCACCCATTTTTACATTCGCCCTACGTATGAAACGCTGTTGGGGGATCTTAACGAATCGCCAGCAAACGAGTCTTTGCCACCACTTGTCAAGGTGCTGATTGGCTTCACAAATACGATGACGCCGGGGCACACCAAACCGCGAATTACTACCGCATTTCGCGATCATCCCGTAATTATAAGTACACCGGACGATGTAATCGCCGAACAAGAATTTTGGACACCGGACGAATTCAGCCAAGCGGATCACCATTTCCAAGGACGATTTGACGAAAACGGGCAGTTCCGAGGGGCGGTTACGGTATATGGCAAAGCACCTGTTGAACAGATAGTGCCTTGGCTACCTGCTAAAGGTCGTCCTACAGATTGTGGACCCTTTACGATCAACTTCGCATACATTCAGGGGGATCCGAAGGAAACTAATTTGCCTCCCGAGATATGGGCAAGAATGAGTGCTAAGGGAAATCGTATCGGTGGTCTCTATATATACAGAGATGGTATCCGCATCCTCCCGTATGGAAACAATGACTATGACTGGCTAAATATTGAACGAAACCGTAGCAAAAAGGCAAACTATTATTTCTTTTCATATCGCCGCATGTTTGGTGTTGTAGAAATATCCAATAAAGAGAATTTCAACCTCAACGAAAAAGCGGGCAGAGAAGGTTTCAGGGAAAATAAGGCCTACAGGCAATTCCGTGAAATTCTTATGAACTACCTAGTACAGACAGCAGCAGATTTCTTCCGTCCAGGTGGTATCTATTCCGAAACGTATGAAGAGATTAAAGGCGAACTTGAACGTGCCGCTCTCGCGCGTAACCGTCGCGAGGGATTGGTGAGAGAAAAAATAAAGCTCCTCAATAATAATCTAGATGATTTCTTTTCAAAAGTTGATGAGGATTCACCTGAAAAATCAGTAGAAAGTATTCTTACAGAGGTAACTCATCGCCTGACTTTAGCCTCGGCATCATCTGACCCTGAACAAGCTGCAGTCGTCTTTCTAGAGACTGAAGCTAGAGCGCGGCGTCTTATTAGTAATTTAAAGCTTGAATACCGGATTGCTAAGCCTCGTGGCATGGGACTCTCGAAAGAATTGTCTCGCAAATGGTTACAATACCAGCGCGAATCATCACGGCTTGAAAAATCAATATTTGAACCAGCGATAATGCGCGTCGATGAGTTGGTTGGCGATTTGGCTCGTCAATCACGTTTATCAATTGATAGGCGTCGCCGCATAGAACGTACACTTCAAGACCTTAGTTTACAAGCAACACGAACAGCACGTGAAGAAGGCAAGCAAACAGATGAAACAGTAGATGAGGTAAAAGATAAAGTTATCCGCCTTACTAGAGATACCATTCGTGAGGTTCGCGATACTACAACACAAGTTCTAAGCCGCTTTGCAGGGACAGACTTCTCAGAAATGGATGAGTTATCTTTGGTTGATGAACGCTCCAAGCTTGAAGAAGAAATCACCAACGTCGGTGAAAAAAGCAGGGAGGTTCTTGAAAGTATTAGAGAGCAGTTAAAAGCAATAAATCTGATGCCTGGATCAGATGGGCGCTTAGTAGGCTCAGTGGATGAGACAGAAGATTTAGAGCAACGCCTTCTTGTCCTAGAAGAAAAACAGTTTGAAGATCTGGAACTGATGCAGTTAGGTTCCGCGCTACAAATCGTTAATCACGAATTTAAGAGCGCTATTATTACTATCCGCCGTACCTTGAAACGTATGAAAGCGTGGGCTGATGTAAATCAGGATTTAGATTCACTATATACCACTTTACGAAATGCATTTGATCATTTAGATGGTTATCTTACGCTTTTTACACCACTCCAACGTCGCCTCTATCGCTCTAAAGTCGAAATACCAGGTCAAAACATAGGAGATTTTATTGAACGGTTATTTGCTGACCGATTTGAAAGGCATGGAATTGTATTACAGCAAGACGTTAAATTCAGACGCCACAAAGTCTTCGGCTATCCCTCAACATTTTTCCCGGTGTTCGTAAATTTAATCGATAATGCTATCTTCTGGCTGAACAATTCTGATAGCTCTATTAACCAGAAAAAGTTGATATTGCTTGATGCCGATAAAAATGGGTTTGTTGTTTCGGATAACGGACCTGGCATTCCATACAGAGAAATGGAGCAAGTCTTTCTTCCTGGTCATACGAACAAACCAGGAGGTCAGGGTCTAGGCTTGTACATTTCTCGACAAATACTGAGAGAACAAGGCTTTGATTTAGTATTGGACGAGCCAACTTCTGAAAAAGGGGCTACGTTCCACATAATACCGATAGAAGATAAAGATCAGGAATCACAATAATGCCGACGCCTGAGGCGACATTTCACGATTTATCTCGGGACATAGTAGTACGCTTTCTTCAAACAGTTGTTGTACTTGATGACAGAGCCACTTTCGATGCGGATGAGCCAAATACAAATAAAAAGCCAATAGTTAAAGTTCCGGGCCGTGGCAGCGTAACATCCTCGGAAGATCATATATCTAAGAGTTCGTCATCAAGCGCTAATGATCCTGAGACAGATGCGCGACACAAATTAAACGCGAAAAAGCTAATCGACACTTTTGCAGACCAAGGTTTAATTTGTTCCGTACTAAAACCATATCCAGACGAACTCCAAGAACGCACAGTTTTAATGGAGAAAACATTAAAATCAGTTAGTCGCTCGGATATTGTTATTCTCGATTGGCAACTTGACGGGGATGCGGGTGCTCTGACAACTGAAATAATCAAACGAATTGTCGCAGAAGACAAGATAGAGTTGCATCGACTCAGGATGATTGCTATTTATACCGGTGAAACTGGCCTAGGTGACATAATGGCCAAGATCAAAATGGAACTAAATGATCCAAGCTTCAAAGCAGATCTTCCTTTCCTGCTTTCAAATGGTCGTGTTCGAGTTGTAATTTATGCAAAGGCAGACTTAGGTATTGAATCGAGATTCCATGACAGAGTGGCGTCTGAGGAAGATTTACCAGAGAAACTAGTAAATGAGTTCACGGAGATGACTTCAGGACTTATTCCTAACGTCGCCTTAGCATCGTTGGCTGCACTTCGTGACAATGCACATCGCCTACTATTAAAATTAAACAAGAAGTTAGATAGTGCTTATATTGCTCACCGTTGCTTGTTGGATTCGCCGGAAGATGCGGAGCAACACATACTTGCTCTCGTAATTGGCGAAATACGTTCTATTTTGAGCCAAGCGCACGTTGAGAACAATGCGGCACTACCTGCGATATTGGCTTGGTTGCGCACTCAGCAACCAAAGCTGCCACGCTTGCACCGTCTTTTTACGGAAACAAAAGATAAACCTGATTACTCAGCTTTACCAGCTACAGGCATTGAGGATTTGAGCATTTTGTTACGCATAGGATGTAACAAAAATAATATAAAGCACCTGCCAAAATCGATTATATCTCTGGTTAGCGAGCCACAAAACAAAATCAAATCAAGCGTGTTCAGTTCCTCTACAACACAAGGTATGGACGATGATTGCGAGTTGGCAGAAATTACGGCATCTCAGACGCGTTATACGGCTTCAGTCCCTCACCTTGAGCTCGGCCAAATAGTTGAAAATGAAGGCGTCTACTGGATATGTCTACACCCACGATGCGACAGTGTTAGAATAATGGATCCTGCCACCAGAACTTTCCTGTTTCTCAAATGCGAAACAGTTCCAATTACTAAAAAGCATGATTACGTAGTTCGTAACGAAGCAAACGAATATATACATCTAAAGGTTTTGCTTAAGCTTCATGAGAGTAGTCTGCTGACGTTCAGAGCACATTCAAAGCGAAAGAAGGTTCTACCTTATAGGCGCTTTCCCTCTGCTGATACAAAAATCCGATGGTTTTTCAGGTCGTGTGACAATGTTGTTTATCGTTGGGTGACTGAGTTGAAAGCAGAATACGCTCAAGAATTGAGTAATCGATTTTCAAGTGAAATTGCTCGTGTAGCACTTGATAAGACTGAGTGGTTGCGGAGAACCTAATGAGCAATATAGACGAGAACAGGATCTCTAGAGATCCTTTAACTCCTGCACAACGCAGTAAATGCATGTCCCGCGTTAAAAACAAAAATACTAACATTGAAGTTAAGCTCAGGTCTGCAATTCACTCCGAAGGCTTTCGTTTTCTTAAACACGTCAAAGAGTTACCGGGTACGCCTGATCTTGTTTTTACCCGCGCCAAACTTGCTGTCTTCATTGATGGTGATTTTTGGCATGGCTATCGCTTCAACAGGCTGAAGCTAAATCTCAAGCCATTTTGGCGTGACAAAATTCAAACAAACAGACAACGCGACATCCGTAACTTTTGCGCTCTTCGCGACATGGGTTGGAGAGTAATAAGAATTTGGCAGCATGAAATCAAAAAAGATTTGCCTAAAGCGGTCAGACGCGTTTTGAATGCCTACCATTTACGTATCAACGCAAATAAAGAAGCAAATCCTGGAAAAGTATAGATAGAGATTAGGCATCAGGTACACTTCCCCCATGCATATCTCAGACTCTATTGCCGCCCTGCTCTCCGACATGGAGGCCGAGGCGAAGCGCGTCACCGAATCGACACGCGATAAGTGGCTCCTGCCCCGCTCCCTCCATCCCGATGCCGCCAAACTGCTGAACCTGCTGGCGAAGGCGACCGGCGCGAAACGGATGCTGGAGATCGGGACCTCGGTCGGCTATTCGACGGTCCATCTCGCCCTCGCCGCTCAGGAGATCGGCGGACACCTCACGACGCTCGAACTGATGCCCGCGAAGTACGAACAGGCGAAGGCGAACCTTGCCCGCGCCGGTCTTGCCGACGTGGTAACCCAGCACCTCGGCGATGCGCTGAAGTTACTGCCGACCCTTCCCGGTCCCTGGGACCTCGTGTTTCTCGATCCAGAGAAGGAGTTGTACGAGGACGCGTGGAAAAGTTTTTCGGACAAGGTGCGTGTGGGCGGCGTCGTGGTCGCGGATAATCTGGTCTCCCATGCCGAAGATCTCTCCGGCTATGTGGCGATGATCCAGAACGATGATCGCTACGAGACCGTGACAGTCCCCATCGGTCTGGGCCTGGAAATCTCCTACCGACGCCGCTAAGCCGCTCCCTGATCCCCGCCATCCGTTCCAAACGAAGGAGTTTGCTTTTCCATGCGCTTTAGCATTCCGTTTCTGCTCACCGCTGCCGCTGTGGGTATGGTATCCCCCCACGCTGCGTTTGTGGCCCCCTGCGCGGCGCAGGAGACAGCAGCGCCGCTTACCCCGGCAGCCCTGCACGAGGCGCTTGCGAACAAGCGGTCGAATAAAGACGCGCTCGCCACTCAGGTGCGCACCCTGTTCGGCGCGGACGCGCTGAAGACCGGGGCTCGCCCGAAGACGACGAACACGCCCGCCGGTCTCACGGTCGGCTGGGCTATCGAAGCCCCCGGTCTGAAGAAAGACCAGATTCCCCAGGTCGTGACCGACGATCCCGCGGTCCCGTCGATCAAGCTCCAGCGATTGGGGAAGACCGATGTTTTCGCGAGCACCGTCTTTCTGCCGCGCGGGATGGCGGGGCGCTGGCGGTACGAGGTCGCGGGCGAGACCAGGGCGACCGGTCAGTACGAGGACTACCCAACCAGCCCCGAAGAAAAGGTCCAGGCGGGCGTTCCCACCGGTAAGCTGACCCAGATGCCCGCGTGGCGCAGCAAGATCTTCGAGGGCACCAGCCGCGACTGGTGGGTCTACGTCCCGGCTCAGGCGTCTCAGGGCAAACCGCTCTCCGTCATGGTCTTTCAGGACGGCGGCGGCCCCAAGAACTGGATGCCCACCGTCTTCGACAACATGATCGCCAAAGGCGAGATTCCGCCCATCGTCGGCATCTTTATCAACCCCGGCAAGTTCGACGACGACCGCTCCAATCGCTCCGTCGAGTACGACACCCTCTCCGACAAATACGCCCGCTTCCTGCTGGAAGAGATACTGCCCGAGGTCGGCAAAACCGTCACCCTGACCCAGGACCCGAACGAGCGGGCGATCTTCGGCGTCAGCAGCGGCGGCATCTGCGCCTTCACCGTTGCCTGGGAGCATCCGGAAGCGTTCCGAAAGGTAGCCAGTGGCGTCGGAAGCTTCGTCAACCTGCAGGGCGGCGCGACCGGTATCGGCGGCGGGCACAACTACCCCATCCTGATCCGGAAAAGCGTCGGCAACAACAAAGCGACACCGCCCAAACCGATCCGCGTCTACCTCAGCGACGGCGAGAACGACCTCGACAACCCCTTCGGCAACTGGCCCCTCGCGAACCAGTACATGGCAAAATCTCTAGCCTGGGCCGGTTACGACCACAAGTTCGTCTACGGCAACGGCTTCCACGGCGGCCGCTACAGCCAGTACCTCATGC
>JAZKEA010000425.1:11158-18825 GCA_040387315.1 Armatimonadota bacterium
AAAGCCCGACAAAAAGAATCGCCCCGGCAGATAAGCTATCTGCCGGGGCGATAGGAGCCGTGAAACGACTACATCTTCTTCATTGCGCCCATCTTGCCGCCCATGGGAGGCATTAGAACGGTGTCAATGACATGAATGACGCCGTTTGAAGCAGCAATGTCAGTCTTAATGATCTTCGCGTTGTTCACCATCGGGGGCTTCGGGCTGACCTTTACGGCAGAACCCTCGACCGTGGTCTGGTTCGCGGGGGCGCTCATCCCCACCACCGTCGCCGCCATTACCTTACCGGGCAGAACGTGATAGGTCAGGATCTTCGTCAGAAGCGCCTTGTCCGCCAGGACCGCGTTCAGCTTGGCCTTTGGGATCTTCGCGAAGGCGGCATTGGTCGGCGCGAACACCGTGAACGGTCCCGTTCCCTTCAGCGTGTTTACCAACCCGGCGGCCTTGATCGCCTTTACCAGGGTAGAGAACTGGGGATTGCTGGAGGCAATCGCGACGATGTCCTTGGAGGCCGTCGCAGGGGCCATCTTGGTCTGCGCCTGGGCCGTAGAAACGGTACCGAAGGCAAGGATGCTGGCGGTAATCGCCGTTACTGTGGTGGTTATATTTCGAAACGTCATTGGGACACTCAACTCCTACTCGTACACGGTAGGAGCCTTTCTATGGTACGTTCAATGAAAATACCGCGCCGTTTGTTCCCAGGAAAGTTCAGACGAGTTTCCCTGGCGCTCTACTTCAGCAATAAACACCTATGTCTTTTCTCGCACTGCACATCGATTGGTCCCTGATTCTGAGCGGGGTGGCGACGGTCGGGATTCCGACCGCGCTTCTTCTGTACTCTGTAAAACGAATGCGGGATCTGGCTGGACCCCATGTGGAGCTGGAGCCGCAGCACCTTGTTAATGTCGTGCTCGCTTTTCCGACCACAGACGAATCTCTGCGAAGTCTGGAGTTCATTGTGCGCCGCGCCGATTTCCGGTCACCGCAGACGCGGCGCGACGAGTTGCGCAAGCTGAAGTCGTGGCTTGCGGATCAGGATCTGTCCGCGGGCGACGGCTACGCGGTTGTGCTGCCTCCGCCGGAGAAAAGCGCAGGTCCTACAGGACCCGCCGCGCAGAGCCTGGCAGAGGCGCAGATCAAGCGGCTGGAGACCCCCGCGGCGATGCCCCGCCCTGCCTCAACAAGAGCGGAATCGTCCTGGTGTGTTCTTGGACTGGTCGCCGCACTTGCCGCTTCCGCGGCGGAGAAGCTGACGGAGGGAGACGGAGCCCCTTCGGCCTGTCAGAGCCACGATGCCCTCACCGCCGCCGCCGATGTCGGGGCCGCGATGGACGCCTTTTACCTCTTCTACTCACCGGCCCCCCAGGAACGGCTGAGCCGGGACCAGGCACGGAAAATAACCTCCGACCTCCGGGCGCTCGTACCCAACACACTGTAAAGCGCACGAGTAGTTTTCGCGGCCTGACTGCGTCACGCTCTTTTCTCTATTCGCTCGCCTCCCTGGTTTACTCCTATTTTCACGAGGGGAAACCTTGTGTGGGAAAGACCTTGTGCCAGTTCGTTTCCCACGAGTTTTACGAAAGGGAAAGAAGCGACTATGACGTTAACCGACGACGAGATTCTGGCTGAGGAAGCGCTGAAGGAGACGAGTAATATCAGCGATCCGGAGGAAAGGGCGGCTTCTTTCCCCGCGGGACCGGCGTCCCCAGCAGTTCCCCTTGAAAGCGGTATGGACACCGGGCAGGGAGCGGACGACGAGCCCGAGCTCGCCATTGGGGACCGGCATGTCGCCGACGCAGAACACGTCTCCCCGGACGAGGCGCGGCGCTTGCTGGGCGGCGAAGACGGGTAAGACGAATACAAAGATAATAGCGGAAGATAACAGGACACGACGGAAAGACAAATACTATGAGCTACTCGAATACATTCAACGACGGTAATATCGCGGACGCTTCGGAAACAACTATCATCAGGAGCATCGGGGAGGACTCGGGTACAACCCATGGCTCCCCGAACACACCACTCTATGGCGCGCATAACTACCCGAACGTCACCGTGCCCGAACGGCTCGTAACGGGTGCCGCAGGCGCGGCCCTTACTATCTACGCCGCCACAAAAAAACATGACATGGGCGGGGCCGTCCTGGCCCTCGCGGGCGGATATATGCTCTACCGTGCCGCCTCCGGTCACTGCCCCGGCTATGCCATGCTCCGAACCGGCGCGGATACGTCCGCCATCGATAATCCGAATGCGGTTATCCCCCATGGTCAGGGAGTTAAGGTTTACAAGACTATTACCATTCAGAAACCGGCAAGTGAGCTCTTCTCGTTCTGGCGAAACTTCGAGAACCTGCCGCGCATCATGAACCATCTGGAATCCGTGACCGTGCAGGACAGCACGCGCTCACACTGGGTCGCCAAAGCGCCGCTCGGCAAGACCGTGGAATGGGATGCCGAGATCATCAACGAGGTCCCCGATGAGATGATCGCCTGGGCCTCCACGGAAAACGCGGATATTCCCAATGCGGGCTCGGTCTCCTTTAAGACAGCCCCCGCAGGTCGGGGCACCATCGTCAAGGTGAACCTAGAGTACAACCCGCCCGCGGGAGCGCTCGGAGCCGCCGTTGCCAGGCTCTTCGGCGAGGAGCCGAATCAGCAGGTTGCCGATGATCTGCGCCGCTTCAAGAGTCTGATGGAAGCGGGCGAAATCCCCACTGTCGAGGGACAGCCACAGGGTAACAAAGAAGGGTACACCCACAGCAAGCCACTGCTGAAGGCGACAATGTAAACGCCGCGGCATCAAGTTTACAAGGAGCATAACACAATGTCTGACAAGCAGGACAGCAAGAAAAAAGACGGCGGAAGAGCCGACAAGAAGCACGAGCGCATGCACGAGGATGTGCATGCACGCAAGGAGCAGGCGGAGAAGACCGCCGCGGGCGACCCGCATCAGCGCGACCCCGATGAACAGAATCGCAGCGGCACGAAGTCGTAACAAAAACAGTCAGGAAAAAGATTACATATGAAAGCACTCTGCTGGCACGGCAAAAACCACGTCTCCGTGGACAACGTCGCCGACCCCAAAATTATCAACGACCGTGACATCGTGATCAAGATCACCTCCACCGCCATCTGCGGGTCGGATCTCCATCTCTACAATGGCTTTATCCCGACCATGGAGGACGGCGACATCCTCGGTCACGAATTTATGGGCGAGGTCATCGAGAAGGGCAAAGGCGTCAACAACCTCGCCATCGGCGACCGTGTCGTCATACCGTTCACCATCGCCTGCGGGAACTGCCTGCACTGCAAAAAGGACCAATGGAGCCTCTGCGACAACTCCAACCCGAATGCCCAGCTCCCCGAAAAGCTCTACGGCGCGACCCCGTCCGCCCTCTTCGGCTACTCGCACATGTACGGTGGCTACGCTGGTGGTCAGGCCGAGTATGCCCGCGTTCCCTACGGAGATGTCGGCCCCTACAAGGTCCCCGAAGGCCTCACCGATGAGCAGGTGCTGTTCCTCACCGACATCTTCCCAACCGGTTACATGGCGGCCGAGAACTGCAACATCCAGCAGGGTGACACCGTCGCCATCTGGGGATGCGGGCCCGTCGGCCTCTTCGCCATCAAGTCCGCCTTCCTGCTCGGAGCCGAGCGCGTCATCGCCATCGACCACGTCCCCGAGCGCCTCAAGCTCGCCCAGGAGGCAGGGGCAGAGATCTGGGACTACACCAAGGGAAGCACGCTGGAGTACCTGAAAGATACAACCGGCGGCGAAGGCCCCAACAGCTGCATCGATGCCGTCGGCCTGGAAGCGCACGGCCTGAGCATCGACAACATCTACGACAAAGCCAAACAACTCGCCCGCCTAGGCTCAGATCGTCCCCATGTACTTCGCGAGGCAATCATGGCCTGCGGAAAAGGTGGGTATGTTTCGACCCCAGGTGTCTACGGCGGGTTCTTAGACAAGGTCCCCTTTGGAGCCGCCTTTGCAAAGGGGCTGACATTCAAAATGGGGCAAACCCATGTTCACAAGTATTTGCCTGCCCTGATGGACCATATTGTTGCGGGCCGTATCGATCCGACTTTCTTGATCTCGCATACATTGCCTCTGGAGCAGGCCGCTCACGGCTATGAGATTTTCAAGGAGAAGAAAGAGAACTGCACCAAAGTCGTCCTAAAGCCACACGGCTTCGAAGCCTAGTTTTCCAGAAAAATCCCCGCCATTCGGCGGGGATTTTTGCACTCCACAGTAACAAAAGCGTTTGCCGTTCTAGTAGATGTAGAGCTTTTCCAAGTGCTTATTTGCCTCATCGTTAGTCGGAAGAGATTCCGCACGGCTGTTGAGGTAATGAAACGCGGCTTCACGCGATGCGTTCCACGAAGGCCGGCTGACCTGTTTTCGCTGCTCTTGCCGCTCCGTCAGTCGCCTTCGTAAAGCAGCCGCCAGATCGTCCCGCTCCGCGCCAGATGTCTCGTTCAGGGCTCTGCACAGTGCCGGGATCGCATCATCGGAGAGGCGGCGTATAGTGTATATATCCAGCTTCTGTTTTCCTGCGATGCTCCGCGCAATGTTGGTGCGGGCGACGGCGGCATCCGGGTTCAACAGGTTGAGCGATGCGACATAACCCAGAGCGCACAGGAAGGCTCCAAACGCGAAGAACTGGTGGGTCTCCGTCCAGAGCGTGACCGTAAACCAGATGAGAACTGCCCCGAGAAAGACAATAAAAGCATCCACATATAAACGGGTTTCCGTCGCGCCATAGGCCGCCTCATAGGCTGACATTCGCTGATAGGCTGATGCAAGGAGAACCAGCGTTAGACTGACCAGGAGGGTTAAAATGCCCTTAAAGAGTCGTATCTGAGTGCTACCCTCACGGTGCATCAGACGCTGCCAGGCGAGAGCAAGGGTCAGGGTCAGTGCTGCCACGGTCACCAGTTCACCAAAACCACGCCGTGCATACTCTGCGTAGGTCAGGCCAGGAATCGCCTGCACACGGGCACTGCCGCCAAACAGGTACTCTGCCTGCACCATAAGGAAGCCTATAAACAGCACGCAAACCAGCACAAGCGGCGTCATTCCCTCCGTAAAACCAAGAGGCCGCCGTGGGGGATTTTGTGTGATCTCCCCTCTCTCCACTCGTGTCAGCGCATACACGAAGCCCCCGGCGATGAGCCATGCAGCCCCGATTATAATGACAAGGCGTCCCGCTCGCTCTCCCCAATTCTCGGGAAACAGCCAGCCGAAGAAACGCTCTGTCTGCAGCGCGAATGCCGCATCTGCAGAGATTAACAGCGGCACAAGAACGGCCAAAATAGGAACCGCAAGAAGAAGTCCGCGCAAAAGAGGCAGAAGTTTTCGCTGCCCCTCGGATTTCCCGGCATGATCCTGGGCAACACTTTTCACTGCCGGAACCGCCCCTGCCACGGTATTTCCGAAGGAGAGCCACGGCACACCCAGAAACCCGGCAATACCCAAAGTGGCGAGACTGTCCCCTGCAAAGAAGTGTGCCATCAGGCCCGCCAGAAACAGGGAAGAGAGCACGTTCAAAAAGGTCAGGAACCCGTTGTCGCGGACCGCAACCATTCCGGTAAAAAAGAGCAAAGGCAAACCAGTGATAAGAATAGAGCGAAGATTCGTCTTTGTATTCTCACGCAGTGCCAAACCAATAAGCGCCCCAAGTGTCAGCAGGACGAATAACGGGGCACCTATGCCCGGCAGCTGCCCATAAAATAACGCGTCGGCCATACCTCCTAGTCCCAGAGATGCCACAAGGAGCCGCGCTGGGCCAGATAGAGTTATACGTGACGGCTCGACAGCGCCGCTGCTTGCTGGCTTTGCGAAGGCCATATCCAGATCGTAGGCGTGGGCAGTATATTGTGATACTACCAATGGCTCAGCTATTCGCTCTTCTGGCAGGGATCTAGTTCCTGTCGCCTCTACGGGTTGCGGTTCCTGTTCCTGCGGTTCCTGTTCTGCCACGGCTATCTCCAATTCTGCGATATAACAAATTACTCTTTCAAACAAAGTATATTGCGCAATTTTGGGTTTTGTCAATAGCCGTGTCCCATATTGGGAGGCTTCTTACCGGAACGGTATACTAATCATGGAAAGCGACAGGGCAAAATGAAGGTTCTGCTGGCCGCGCCGCGCGGTTTTTGTGCGGGCGTAGATCGGGCAATTGAGATCGTGGAGATGGCGCTGGAGGTGTATGGTGCGCCGATCTATGTTCGTCATGAGATTATTCATAACGAGCATGTCGTCCGTCGTCTGCGAGAACAAGGGGCTATTTTCACCGACGAGCTTTCCGATGTACCCCAGGGCAGCAATCTTGTTTTCTCTGCCCACGGTGTCTCGCCTGCGGTTCGCGCCGAAGCTGATGCACGTCACCTGAACGTTATTGATGCGACCTGCCCACTGGTCACCAAGATCCACCTCGAAGTTCACAAATTTCTCAAACGTGGCTATGGCATCTTTTATATCGGTCATCGCGGTCATGTGGAAACGGAGGGCACGCTGGGCGAGGCGCCGGATCGTATGATTCTGGTAACCCACGAGGACGAGGTGCCCGGCCTGCCCGAGCCTGCGGAAGAGAAGCTGATCTATCTAACCCAGACGACCCTTTCTATCGACGAGACCCGGGGCATCGTTGACGCACTGCGGCGGCGCTTTCCCCGGCTCTCCAACCCGCCCAGCAGCGATATTTGCTACGCCACCCAGAACCGTCAGGATGCGGTCAAGCAGCTTGCAAAGAACGCGGAGGTGGTTCTCGTGGTCGGTTCCCGGACCTCGTCCAACTCACGTTCCCTGCGACAGGTCGCGGAGCTTCACGGCGCACGGGCCTATCTTATCGACGGGGCGGAAAATATCACCGAGGAGATGGTCACGGGGACGGAAACCGTGGTTGGCGTCACCGCCGGTGCCTCTGCCCCGGAAGACATCGTCCAGGGCGTCATTTCCGAACTGCGGCGGCGCGGTGCAGACGAGGTAGAAGAGTTTGTCCTGCTGGAGGAAGATGTGGAGTTCAAGCTGCCGCCGGGTCTGATCGAGCTTTACCGTGGACGGCTCAAGTAGCTCTGTCAGCTTCAGGAAATGCCGGACTTGGTCTGGCGTTTATATATTTGCACCAGTTCCACAACCAATCCTATAAGCAGCAAAGCTAGTGCAAAGGCAAGCATAATGCCAATCATCTTGAACCCGGCGTTATCCTTGCGTACACCGCGCTCCCAACTGTTCCAGGCCTGAAAGCCGCAGATCGCAATAAAGTACACGTACTTCATCAGGGCACGATCGGCAAAAGCATTCAGGCATGCTCGGTACCGAACAGCAAGCAGTGCAGCAGTCCAGGCAACAGGAAAGGTGACGAACCAGGCTTCGACGTCGAAAAGCGTTTTGGGGCCACCGCTCAAAGTAACGAAGAGGATACTGGTGCAGACAGCAAGCACAACCCAGCTAACAGCCCAGGTAAAGTAGAAAAGCTTCTGTTTTTGACTCATAGAGCTGCACCTTAGTTTCGTAACTTTACTGTCGCGGCACCTCTGTGACCCGTACCACGCGCCCATCCAGTGTCAGGCGGCCCTCAGCGAGCAGCTGGAGCGACTCGGCAAAGAGCGCGTGTTCTAACGGGAGGATACGGGCGGCGAGAGCCTCGGCGGTATCTCCTTCTA
>JAZKEA010000425.1:18835-23239 GCA_040387315.1 Armatimonadota bacterium
CCTTGACGCCGTACTCGATGGCGGCACGATGGACATGCTCGCCGTACATTCCCTTGCCACCGAACAGCGGCAGAAGCGAGGGGTGGATGTTCACGATCCGCTGCGGAAATGCCTGAATGACGCGGGACGGGACGCGCCGCAGGAAGCCCGCGAGGGCGATGGTATCCGCACCGCTATCCTTGAGCGCGGAGAGCAGCGACGAATCGTAGTCGTCTCCCAGCGCTTTGGGATCAACAATAATCACAGGAAGCTCAGCGGACCGGGCACGCTCAATCGCGGGGGCATCGCCGCGCGTTCCGACCACAGCCACGATACGTGCATCTAACCGCCCCTCGGATATTGCCTGCTGGATCGCGAAGAGGTTTGATCCCCGTCCCCGAGTCCCAACAAAAACCGCAAGAGATAAAGGCCGAACAGAACTCACGAGGCTACCTGTTTATCGTTTACATGGTCCGTCGTAATGACTTCCTGTATTGAGGGTCCGAATGCTTTCATGAAATCTACCTGAGCGGCGAGGGCGTCCTCATCGGTCGTTACCTTCGGCGAGTTCAGGCGCAGGAGTGTCCAGCCATTTCGGTTCGGGACAAAACGCTCGGTAGCCATCCACATCTGCTGTTTCAGAAAGACATGTTCGGTACGCTCACCGGACGCAAAGAAGTAGGTCACGGTCGCGTCCGCGACGCCCTCTTTACCATCGGTGCGCTCCACATGACTGCCATCGAAGAGCATATGTACCACGGGGCGCTCGACTCCGGCGTAGGGCAGCAGCGCCGTTCCCCGCTTGACCACCCGATAGCCGCCTGCCGGGAAGCACTGGTCGGGGTTATGGTTGAACTCACGGCGACCGTAACGCCGGTAAATGGCATACAGCTCGACCTGCTGCTTCGTCCGAACGTTTACATAATTACGCAATGTGTAGGAGTCGGCCCCAAGCTGCTGCATCAATCCTGTGTTGGAAAAGTCTTCGTTGATGCACTTCCAGTCGCCGCGCTCATAGGCAATGTTCTGGATATTAGCGTTTGCGACTCCCGCATCACTGGGCTTGGTCTGCAGAAACACACTCAGCAGAAACGAGAACGACAGAATGACGATCAGTGCCGTCAGGTTTGGCCTTTTGCTGTTCGGAGCCCAATGAAAGCTGCCAGGAGCCTCTGCCGCCGGGTTTGCAGCCGCTATCATTCTTTGTTCACCGGGGGGCGGTACGGGAATAGTTGCCAAAGGTTTTGCACTCTCTAATCCGGTATTTTCAGTGCTCATGCGGTCACCTCTTTTTTGGAGGTTTCGTCGTCCGCTCCAAACGGTCTGCTGCGGGTACCCGTCGCCCATTCCATGATCCGTCCAACACTGATGAGGATTGCAAATACGAAGATAAACAGGATGTAAGGCGAGTAGTCGTGGAAGAGAGTCAGGCCGAAGTTCTTCACACCGAACGCGGATTCAACCGGCTTATCCAGGTACGCCGACACCAGCATGATGAGCACCATGCGGCAGACGTTGGCGGCGAGCGAGATCGGCATAGCACACCAGAACAGCACCCACTTCCATGCCAGCTTGAGGCGGGACAGATAGGCGGTGATCGCATGCAGGGCCTTGATCGCCATCAGAGAGTGAAGCCCGGAGCAGGGGTCCGCGACAATGAACTTCACCAGATTGCTAGAATCACTGTGGTCCGAACCGGGCCGCCAGAACTCGATGTTCATTCCCGCGCCGACGATATCGATACCGAATGGGGCGACAATCGCCTTGGAGCCGTTTGTGGCAAGAAGGCGCAGCGGGAACGAGACAAACTGGTTCAGGAAGCCCGGAATCGGCACCATAAAGAGCAGGTAAGCGAGGGGAAACGCAAGTTCGCGCAGCCACTCTTTGCCCGCGACATACCAGATAGCGCCCGCTGCAAAGATAGGGATAGAGAGCGGCGATGGGCCGTTCATGTCCAGAGCCTTCTCCGCGAGGTGCAGCAGCATCGCCGTCAGGATCAGCCACATGCCTGCGGGAGCGCTCTTCATCGGGAGCGCCTTTAGCTTGTCCCGCTTAGACCAGGCGATATAACCGGCAATCGGCACTACCAGCCAGCCATGCTGGGCGGACTCATCGTGAATCCAGCGGCCCATCATAAAGGCGAATGTGTCCCAGTAAAGGGCCAGAAAGAGCGCCGCGATAATGCCCAAAGGCATTAAGGGCAGCGGTTCCGCGCCGTCATCCGTCAGCAGACTTGCTTTCGATAACGTCCCGCCCCGATTCGCAGCGAGTGTCGCATTCGGGGCAGAGCCGACAGCGGCAGCAGCAGTTGTTTTATTCATCGGAGAGCGGGCGATTCCTTATAATTCTATATCGGCAGATAACGGAGACACCAAGAGGAGCGCTTGGATGTCCTGCGAACCAACGATTCGATTATACGGTACACTCCCCCCGAGCGTTACCGAACCGAACCAACAATCGAAAGAAAAATCTCCTAAAAGGCACCGGTTCGGGCGAAAACGCAGCCCACGGTACGCCATAGAATCAACAGATCCAGCAGGAACGAGCGGTGCTCGATGTACCAGATATCCAGCAGGACCCGTTCCTCATAAGTGACGCAGTGCCGACCGCTTACCTGCCAGAGACCGGTAAGACCCGGCTTAACCGAGAGCAGGGTTCCGCTATGCGCACCGTACCGCGCAAGCTCCGGCGGCGATATCATACGCGGTCCCACCAGGCTCATCTCGCCCCGTAGTACATTCCAGAGCTGGGGAAACTCGTCCAGACTGAAGGGGCGCAGGAACGCCCCGAAACGAGTCACGCGGGGATCGGAGCGAAGCTTGAACTCTTTTTCATACTCCTGCCGCAGACCGGCGTCCTTTTCCAGGATAGAGTCGGCATCAGGAACCATCGTCCGGAACTTGTAGGCAGGAAAGGTGAGCAAGGCTGCGGTGTCGTTGGAAAGGCGCTGACGTGCCAGGACTTTGCGACGATGCAATATTGGACCCGGCGAGTCGCGATGAACCAGAAGCGCTATCAGCAGAAGCAGAGGCCAGAGCAGCAGCAAGACGACAAGGACGACAAGCACGTCCATAACACGTTTGGCGGCGCGGTACAGGATCGTGGGCAGGCTTCGTCGCGCTTTTCCAGGCGAGGAAAAATAAGAGGGCAAAATATGAACCGGCGGCAGTACGGTGATTCCTTTTTTCTTAACCGGCGCGGCGGACTTTTGCATACTGTTCGACAAACAATTCCGCGGCTTTATCCCAGCGGTGGAACGCTCGCACGTAATCGCGTCCAGCGATGCCCACATGACGTGCGGTGTCATCCCCACTCAATAATTCCGCGCAATGATTGGCAAAACTCTGAGCGTCAGCGGCGATACGCAGGCCATTGTTCTGGGCGTTGCGACCGAAGGCGCGACTTGCGACGGGCGTCGCAACCACGGGAAGACCCATCGCCATCGCTTCCAGCACCTTGTTCTGAATCCCAACGCCTATGCGCATCGGACAGACGGCGATGCGGGACGCGGCAAGAAAAGGGCGCAAATCCTCTACCCAGCCGGTGATAGTAACACGATCCTCCCACCGCAATGCTGACTGACGTAAAAGCTCGCTCGGGCCCGTACCCGCGATACAGACAGAAACCGGGGGAAGCTGCGGCAGCAGTAGGTCGAGACGCGGCAAAATATGGTTCAGCAGAAATAGAGCGGCATCTTCGTTAGCCTGGTAGCTCATCTTACCCGAGAAAATCAGGTCGAAGCGCTTATCTGTCGTCCCATTGCTGGATGCAGACCGGGGTAGCTCCCTATCAACTCCGTTCGGAATTATTGCGATAGGCGACTGGACTTGAAGAGAGAGAAGAGCATCCGCGTCGTGCTGCGAGGTGACGGTCACCTGACGGAAACAGTTACAAATCGCGGGTTCATAGCGCCTCAGTTTTACTGCCTCCTCACGGGCAAGCCAGTGGCGCGGCTTAGACGGTGGGGTATGGGCGACGACCTGGCGCTGCAGGTCTGTAATGCAGTCCACAGCATCAAAGACACAGGGCAGATCTCCGACCGCCGGGGCGAAATGCGCCGCACGCAGATGCTCCACATGCGCCACATCAAATCGCTGGGTCGCTGTCAGGGAGCGCAGCAGGTGCATCATTTGTGGCGACTGGCACCACGCGGCCCAGAGCGGCGTCCCGGTGGGCAGCGCCAGGAGAGCCTGTGCTGCCGCCTGAAGCCGTGGGTGTGGCACCAGATGGACCGCCTCGCAGATTTGCCGCAGTTCTGCGTGGGCGCTGGCATCCGCAGGCGACCGGTCATCCAGAGCCGCGACGGTCACCCGGTATCCCGCTTTCACCAGGTACCGGATTAGCTGAAAGGGCCGCACACGAATCGCCGAAGGAAGATAAGGGCAGATAAAGAGGATGTGAAGCGATTCGGAGGGTCCACTCACG